>NZ_BCUU01000127.1 GCF_001591385.1 Variovorax soli NBRC 106424 | reverse complement strand
ACCGGCCAGCCGGCCGACGGGGAGGGCCAGGCGCCCGATGCCTACCTGCGGCAGGTGCTGGCCGAAGCGGGGCGCAGCGTGGTGCCGTCGCCTCGGCCGCCCGAGGCGCATGCCGAGCCCGGCGGCGCCGCGGCCCACCCGGTGGAACTGCTCACCGAGCGCGAGCTGAAGATCCTGCGCCTGCTCAAGGCGGGCCTGGGCAACCGCGAGCTGGCGCAGAGCCTGTTCGTGTCCGAGGCCACGGTGAAATGGCACCTGCACAACATCTTCGCCAAGCTGGGGGTGAAGAACCGCACCAGCGCCCTGGCGCGCGCCCAGCAGAATTCGCTGCTCTGAGCACCCTCCTCCAGGGAGGGGCACCCGCCTCTCGCATGCCTGCGAGAATGCGTCGATCCTTGTTTTTCCCTGTTTGACTGATCGATCGAGAGACTTCCCATGACCCAGCGCGACATCTTCGTGGTCGGTGCAGCCCGCACCGCCATCGGCACCTTCGGCGGCTCGCTGAAGGACGTTCCCAATACCCAGCTGGCCACCACGGCCGTGAGGGCCGCCATCGAGCGCAGCGGCGTGGCGGCGGCCGAGGTGGGCCACCTGGTCATGGGCAACGTGATTCCCACCGACACGCGCGACGCGTACCTCAGCCGCGTGGCCGCCGTGGATGCCGGCTGCCCGATCGAGACGCCGGCCTTCAACGTCAACCGCCTGTGCGGCTCGGGCCTGCAGGCCATCGTGTCGGCGGCCCAGGCCATCGCGCTGGGCGACTGCGACATCGCCATCGGCGCCGGCTCCGAATCGATGAGCCGCGGCCCGTATTTCGATACGGCGGCCCGCCACGGCGCGCGCATGGGCGACGCGCAACTCATCGACTACATGATCGGCATCCTGCACGACCCGTGGGAGAAGATGCACATGGGCATCACCGCCGAGAACGTGGCGGCCCGCTACGGCATCTCGCGCGAGCAGCAGGACGCACTGGCCGTGCAGAGCCAGCAGCGCGCCGCCGCCGCCATCGCGGCCGGCCGCTTCAAGGAGCAGATCGTTCCGGTGGAAGTGAAGACGCGCAAGGGCGTGGTGCTGTTCGACACGGACGAGCATGTGCGCGCCGACACCACGCTCGACGTGCTGTCCAAGATGAAGCCCGCCTTCAAGAAGGACGGCCTGGTCACCGCCGGCAATGCCTCGGGCATCAACGACGGCGCCGGCGCGGTGGTGCTGGCCGAAGGCGCGCGCGTGAAGGCGCTGGGCCTGAAGCCCCTGGCACGCCTGGTGGGCTATGCGCATGCGGGCGTGGAGCCGGCGTACATGGGCATCGGCCCGGTGCCGGCCACGCGCAAGGTGCTGGAGCGCACGGGCCTGAAGGTGAGCGACCTGGACGTGATCGAATCCAACGAGGCCTTCGCCGCGCAGGCGTGCGCGGTGATGAAGGAGCTGGGCTTCGACCCCGCCAAGGTCAACCCGAACGGCTCGGGCATTTCGCTGGGCCACCCGGTGGGCGCCACGGGCGCGATCATCACGGTGAAGGCGCTGGCCGAACTGCAGCGGGTGCAGGGCCGCTATGCGCTGGTGACGATGTGCATCGGCGGCGGGCAGGGCATCGCTGCCATCTTCGAGCGGGTCTGATGTCGTTTCGCCCGCAAGTCGCCATCGATCCTTCCGAAGTGGAGATCAGCGCCATCCGGGCGCAGGGGGCGGGCGGGCAGAACGTGAACAAGGTGTCGAGCGCGGTGCATCTGCGCTTCGACATTCCTGCGTCTTCCTTGCCCGACGGCGTGAAGGAGCGGCTGCTGGCCACGCGCGACAGCCGCATCACGCAGGAGGGCGTGCTGGTGCTGAAGGCGCAGGCGCACCGCAGCTATGACATGAACCGGGCGGATGCGTTTTCTCGCCTGCAGGCCATTGTCGACAGCGTGGCTGTTGCGCCGCGTGTTCGTCGGGCGACTCGGCCTACTTTGGCATCGAAGAAGCGCCGTCTTGAGGGCAAGAGCCAGCGATCGGATTTGAAGCGGTCTCGGGGGCGGGTCGATTCTTTTTGAGGTTGGCGCGAGGCCAAGGGCTGTGTGCCGCTGCGCCGGCGCGCCACTGCGGCGGTCGGCTTCGCCGACTGCCCTCGGTGCTCGGCTTCGGGGGCTGCATCGCGGAACTCACTGCGCTGCTGCGCAGCTCCGTTCAAACAGCCGCGATGAGTCAGTTCACGAAGCGCACAAGGTGCCCTTGTGCGCAGCCCCCGAAGCCTGCGCGCCTCGGCGCCACAGAGGCGCGCCGGCGCAGCGGCACACAGCCCTTGGCCTTGGAGGCGTTCTGTTGAACAACCAACCACGGCTTTTCGCTATTGCACGGCTGGCATTTTGATCTTCCTGGCAGGAGAGCCTGCCGCGGCAAGCCTGTCAAGAAACGGCGCTGTCGGACGCTGGCAGATTTTCTCGCGCGCCGCACAGGCAATCAGGGCAATGGGGTCAATGAATCGCAAAACATCTATGACTTCGCCTGCTGTATGGCGCGGCGCTATGGCTTCATGGTTGAAGCAGCGCGCAAGTTGAGGGCCACTTCCGTGAGTGAAATGGTCGAGTTGTTCCTTGAAGATTGAGGCAACTGACGACAGCACCTTGAGCGCCGGTTCTTCCTTACCCACAGCGCGAACCATCTGTCCCAGCTTCGTGCTAAGCCGGTTGGCGAACATCGCATTGATCTGCAAGTCGGTTGCGACAAAGCCGAACCAGCAACCGCGGACGCAAGCTTCGAACACAGGCCGCATCATCGCGAAGGCAGAAGAGCGCGCACCATGGTTGGCCAAGAGCAAAGTGGCTTCCCGATGATCGAGGCACAGATTGAGGCTTGCAACGGCAACTCTCTCAGATCTATTTAGGTTGGCCGAGGTGCCGAATGTGGTGGCAATGAACTTGCTGGTTTCATAAGACTGCGCCAGAGCAGCAACGAGCGTGGAATCGTCTGCGTCCATCGATCTTCCCTTGAAAGCTCAACCAGAAATAGACGACAGGCATCTTATGTCCCGTCCAAAATCGGCAGGCGCTTTTCCCATTCTGAATTTGCCGCGCCCGACCCCGCGCCAACGCACGCAAGAGAGTCTGGCAGGTACGTCGTCAAACGCCGGGGCCGTCCGGCGGGTACTTCAGGAATTCGGGCGTGCGCTCCATGCGGGCAGAGAGTTCAACCAGTGCGGGATAGTCCTTGGCCGGCACAACGGGGGCCAGCAAGGACTGCGTGAACTGCCACGCAACGGCGGTGGTGATGCTGGCCTGGCTGCGCGCCTGCGCAAAGGCGGATCGACGCGCCTGCACCTCCCGCTCCAGGCCTGCATAAGCCGCCAGCAACTGGCCGCGCACCCGCTCGACCCACGGCTCGTACTGGGCGGAGGCGGGGCGCAGGTTGCGCTCGTAGACGATCTGGACGGTCTTCTCGCAAGCAGCCAGCGCCAGGCCGACGGCTCGTATTTCATGCTGCAGCACTCCCGGATTCGGGGACCACAGCGAGTTGCCGTTGCCTTTCGCCGCTTCGATGAATTGCAGGATGAGCGAGGAATCCATCAGGACCTCTCCGTCGTCACAGACCAGGGACGGCGCCTTCACCACGGGATTGATGCCGCGGAACTTCTCGAAGGTGCTGAACACCGAGACCGACTCGTGCTCGAAAGGAACGCCCAGATGCGCGAGCGAAATGGCCACGCGCCGGACATAGGGTGAATCAAGCATTCCGATCAGTCGCATCGTTTCTCCACAGACAAAAAGAAGGAGGCCGAAATCTTATGTCCCTCCCAAAAAAAGCTGACGGCCTGCGTCCCCTGATTTCACCGCAACGAAGTCAGCGCGAAGCGCTGACCGCCCCGGCAGGAGCCCCCGGGCCCCATGGGCTTGCCGCGCCCGACCCCGCACAACGCTCGCACAAAAGGAATCAAGCAGCCGTCAACGCAGCCAACGCCTCCGCATCCGTCCGATAGCTGAACAGCAGCGGCCCAGGCACCAGGAGCCCCGCCTTGTCCAGCACCTGCTGCGCCGGCAGCTTGAGGCCCGAGATGTGCAGCTTCACACCCTTGTTCTCCAGCGCGCGGCGAATGCTGCCGAACACCTCGGCGCCGGTGATGTCCACGCGGTTGATCGGCTGGGCGAACAGGCACACGTCGGTGAGGTCGTGGTGCTTGGCCAGGGCCGTGTTGATGGCCCGTTCCAGCGTGGTGGCCGATGCGAAATCCAGCTCGGCATCCATGCGCAGCGCATACAGCCTGGGCGCCAGCGGCGGCAGCTGCCACAGGTGCCGGTCGCGCAGGCTGCCGTCCGGGTGCAGCCCCACCTCGATGATGCGCGGATGCAGGTGGCGGTACATGTAGTGCGCCAGCGCCGCCAGCAGCCCGCCCAGCACGCCCCAGTAGATCTGCGGCGCCGAGGCGATGGTCAGGGCAAAGGTGGCCAGCGAGATCGCCGCCTCGATGCGCGACACCTTCCACAGCGCCACGAACGCGCGGGGCTTGAGCAGCCCGAGCGTGGCCGTCACCACCACCGATGCCAGCACCGCTTGCGGCACGTTGTAGAGCAGCGGCATCGCCCACAGCAGCGCAGCCGCCACCACCGCCACGCTGAACAGCGTGGCCCACTGCGTCTGCGCGCCGGCATAGAGCGTGATGGCCGAACGCGAGAAGGAGGAGCTGGTGGGAAAGGAACCCGTCAGGCCCGAGGCGATCTTGGCCAGGCCCTGGCCGATCAGGTCCTGGTTTTCGTTCCACAAGGTGCCGGCCTTGGCGTTGTCCACCTTGGCGCTGGACGCCGTCTCCAGAAAGCTCACCAGCGTCACCAGGAAGGCCGGCAGCAGCAGCGAGCCCAGGCCCACGCCCGGGACCAGGTGCGGGATGTAGAGCGACGGCAGGCCCGAGGGCAGGGCGCCGATCACCGCGCCGCCTTGCAAGGCGTAGCCAATGGCATAGCTGATGGCGGCGCTGACGGCCACCAGGATCATGGTGGTGGGCAGCTTGGGCGCGAAGCGCTTGCCCAGCCACAGCATCGCCATGCCGCCCAGGCCGAAGCCGATGGCGTAGAAGTCGGGCAGCGGGCCGCTGAGCAACTGCGCGTACGAGCGGCCGGTGAAGCCCAGCAGCGCGGGCAGCTGCGACAGCGTGATCAGCACCGCCGCGCCCTGGGTAAAGCCCATCAGCACCGGCGAATTCACCAGCCGCAGCAGCCAGCCGAAGCGCACCGCCCCCAGCAGCACCTGCATGAGCCCCGACAGCAGCGTGAGCCACACCGCCAGCGCCACCCATTCCTCGCTGCCCGGTACCGCCAGCGGGGCCAGCGACGCGCCCACCAGCACGCTGGTGAGCGCGGTGGGCCCGACCGACAAACGCGCCGACGAGCTGAACAGCACCGCGATCAGCGCCGGGAACAGTGCCGCGTAGATGCCCGTCACCAGCGGCATGCCGGCCAGCGCGGCGTAGGCCACGCCCTGGGGAATCACCATCAGCGCGACGGTGACGCCGGCGGACGCCTCGTTGAGCAGCAGGGCCCGGTCGGGCCGGGGCCAGGAGAGAAAGGGCAGCCAGCGCTTGAGCTGGTCGCGGTTGGGGAGCGGCTTCTTGTTGTTGTCTTCGTCGTCGGTCATCGGGGCTGCAGTCAATCGCGCTGGGGCTGGCTGGATTTCTTCTTGTGCTGGAAGGAAGTAGGCGATTGTCCCGTAGCCGCCTTGAACATGGCGCAGAAGGCGCTGTCGGTGGCATAGCCGCTGGCCGAGGCCACCTGGCTGACCGGCATGCCGCGCGCCAGCAGCGGAATGGCATGCGCCAGCACCGCCTGCTGGCGCCACTGCTGCCAGCTCATGCCCAGCTGGTCGCGGAACATGCGCGCCACGGTGCGCTCGCTGGCGCCGATGGTGGCCGCGCGCTCGGCCAGGGTGGCGCGGCTGGCCGGCGCGCGCAGCAGGCTCTCGCAGAGCTGGCGCAGGCGCTTGTCGGCGGGCAGCGGCACGTCGATGCGGATCTGGGTGGCGCGCTCCACCTCGTCGATGAGCAGCGGCGCGATCCAGCGCTCGCGCTGCGCCGCATGCGGATCGGCCGGCGCCTGGCCGTCCGGCGTGGTGTCCAGCGCCAGCATCAGGGCGCGCAGCAGCGGGCTGATCTCCAGCACCTCGCAGTTCTCCCAGCTGGGCGCCATCCAGCTGTGCAGGTAGACGGTGCGAAGCTCGGCATCCTCGATCAGGTTGACGCTGTGCGGCATGTTGGCCGGCACCCACAGCGCGCGCGACGGCGGCACGATGTAGCTGCCATCCTGGGTCGACAGGCGGATCACGCCGCGGGTGGAGAAGGTCAGCTGCGGCCAGGGGTGCGTGTGCAGCTCCACCTGCGTATCCGCCTTCAGGAAGTGCTCCTTGGCACGCAGCGGGCGCACCGCGTTGGGTTCGAACAGGTGCGGCGTGAGCGACTGGACGCTGTGGACCGGCGTCGGCAGGCGCGGTGCACGCGCAGCTGCCGCTGCGGCGGCCCGTCGGGGCGGCGTTTGAGTGTTTGGCATGGTTTCGACAAATGTTGTCGCGGTATCGGCATTCTGACGCGAGAGCCACGGATAGGATCAAGAACTCCCTTCAGATTTGTTGCCAGAAATGACCGCCTCCGCTGCCGCACCCCACCCCCGTTCGCTCGGCGCGGATGCGCAGCTGATCGGCCTGGTGGGCCTGGCCCACGCCATCAGCCACTTCAGCCAACTCATCCTGCCGCCGCTGTTCCCCTGGATCAAGGACGCTTTTGCGCTGACCTACACCGAACTGGGCGCGGTGCTCACCGTGTTCTTCGTGGTCTCGTGCGTGGTGCAGGCGGCCTCGGGCTTCCTGGTCGACAGGATGGGTCCGCGCCCCGTGCTCTTTGCCGGGCTGGGGTTGCTGGCGCTGTCGGGCTTCGTCTATGCCGTGGCGCAGGCCTACTGGATGCTGTTCGTGGCCGCGGCGCTGGCCGGCATCGGCAACGGCGTGTTCCACCCGGTGGACTACACCCTGTTCAACCGCAAGGTGGCGCCCACCCGCCTGGGCCATGCCTACAGCGTGCACGGCATCACCGGCAGCCTGGGCTGGGCGCTGGCGCCGGTCTTCGTGGTGCCGCTGGCCATGGCCTTCTCCTGGCGCGTGGCCCTGGCCGCGGCCGGCGGCGTGGCGCTGCTGGTACTGGTCGTGCTGTGGCTCAATCGCCGCGTGCTCGAGCTGGACGTGAAGGAAGTGCACAAGGCCACCGGCCAGGGCGCGCAGCAAGCAGGCGGCAATTTCGACTTCCTGCGCATCCCCGCGGTGTGGATGTGCTTCGCCTTCTTCTTCGTCTACGCGGTGGTGATCAGCGTGGTGCAGACCTTCGCGCCCACGGCGGCGGCCCACCTGCACGCGGTGCCGGTGGCGCTGGTGGCCATGTGCCTCACCGCCTACATGGTGGCCAGCGCCGGCGGCATGCTGGTGGGCGGCTTCCTGGTGGCCGACCCGTCGCGTGTCGAGCGCATCGTGGCCATCGGCTTCGGCCTGGCCGCCACGGTGGCGCTGGTGCTGGCACTGGCCGACTTCCCGCCGGTGGTGGTGCCGGTGCTGTTCGGCGCCATGGGCTTTGCCAGCGGCATTGCCGGCCCTTCGCGCGACCTGCTGGTCAAGCGCTCGACGCCGGCCAACGCCACCGGCCGTGTGTACGGCGTGGTCTACGCCGGGCTGGACATCGGCCAGGCCGCCGCGCCACTGGTCTTCGGCACCTTGATGGACCACGGGCAGTACCGCAGCGTCATCCTCGGCCTGGCCGTCGTGCAGGCGGTGCTGGTCGCCAGCGCCTTCAACGTCAAGCGAGTCCGCCGCACGGCACTGGTGCCGACCTGAGTTTGGCCGCGGCGTCCGACAGCGTGTCGGCGCGCAAATTCAGCGGCATTGCGTGCAGTCTGACGTAGGTGTACGCCATGTAGCTAATTGCTACTACTTTTCAAAAAGGTACGCTGAGCGCATTCGAAAGCTTCGTGATCCGGGAGCCTGTCATGCTCAGCACCCAACAAAAAGCGCAGATCCTCAAGAAGGCCGGCCAGACCGTGCCCCCCATGCCCGGCGGCACTGGCCCCGTGCTCGATGCCTGGGCCCGCGAGGTCGAGAATCTCTACGTTTCCCACGTGGCTGCCCGCACGGCGCGGGGCCTGCGAAAAGCCGAAGAGGCGCGCCAGCTCGAGCGCCTGCGCCGCCTGGCCTCCTTCGCCTGAACCGGCGACCCCGCCCGGTTGCAGCTCCCCTCAGCCGGAAAAGCCGCCTTCGCTGAGAAACTGCTGCTCTTGCGGCGTGCTCTCGCGCCCCAGCAGTGCGTTGCGGTGCGGAAAGCGCCCGAAGCGCGCCACGATGTCGCGGTGGTGCTTCGCAAAGCGCAGGTTTTCCGGCCCCGCGTGCTCGCACAGCACCACGCTGCGCTCCTGGTCGGCCAGCGACTCGGAATGCATGAAGGGCAGGTAGAAGAAGGCGCGCAGGCCCGGATCGTCGATCTGCTTGTCCAGGCCGGCATCCACCGCCTGGCGGGCGATCGCAATCGCCTTGCCGTCGGTGGCGTAGGTGCGCGGGTCGTTGCGAAAGACGTTGCGCGGGAACTGGTCGAGCAGTAGCAGCAGGGCCAGCGCGCCTTGCGCATCCGCCGCCCAGCCGTCGAGCGCGCCGCGCGCGGCGGCCTCATGGGCCGCCAGGAAGCGCGCCTTGAACTGCGCGTCGAATGCCGCGTCCTTCTTGAACCACTTCTGCGGGCCGGCTTCGATCCAGAAGTCGACAACGGCCCGTGGCGAGAAGCGTGTGTCTTGCAGGGTCATGCGTCCGATGATGCCACCGGCCGCACGAGCGACACGGGCCGCTCGCGCGCCGCTCAGGCGGCCAGCAGCGCGTCCACCTTGCGCAGCGCCTCGACCGTCTTCACGCAGGCCTGGGCCGCTTCCGTGCCCTTGATGGCGAAGTGGCGGTGGAAGTACTTGCGATGCTCCACATGCTCGTGGAAGTGGTGCGGCGTGAGCACCGCCGAGAGCACCGGCACGCCGGTCTCCAGCTGCAGCGCCATCAGGCTGGACACCACCGTGTTGGCCACGAATTCATGGCGGTAGATGCCGCCGTCCACCACCAGCGCGCAGCCGACGATGGCCGCATAGCGGCCCGACACGGCCAGCCGCTTGGCATGCAGCGGGATCTCGAAGGCGCCGGGCACCTCGAAGATGTCGATCTGCTCGCGCGGCACGCCGCTTTTGAGCATTTCCTCGAGAAAGGCGTCGCGGGCCTGGTTGACGATGTCGTCGTGCCAGAGGGCCTGGACGAAGGCGAAGCGCTTGCCGGCGCCGTCTTGGGCGGCAGCGGGAACAGCGCTGATGGGAAGGTCGTTGATCTGACTCATGGTGCTACCCTCGTTGAATGCAGGATTGCCTGAATCAGGGCGCACGGAACCGCGCCAGCCAAGCGCACGTACGCCAACACGGAGGCCGACGCACGCCCGCCAAGGCGCGATCACGCGCTCTCTTTCATCCGGACTGTGACCGTCGGCCCCGGATTCCAACCGGGTCTGCTGACCCCGCACCGCCAAAAGGGTGCGGGCGCTCGCGGGCTTGTGCCATGCCGCTATCCAAAAAGGAAGCTGCCTGGCCGTCACCGCCGGTGGGGAGTTTCACCCCGCCCTGAGAACGCTTTCCGGCCGAAACCGGAGCGGCGATTGTGCACCGCCGCGCAAACCGGTGCTGTCCCGCCGCGGACAAGCCCCCAAGGCCTCAGCGCCGCAACTTCAGGTAGCGCAGCATGATGTCGGCCATGGTCCCCGCGCGGGTGAACACCGGCTCGAACAGCATGTTGTACAGGGCCGTGCCCACCACCGAGCCCAGGCCGATGGCCACGATGGAAAAGAGCGTGGTCACGAAGTTCTCGACCCCCGCCAGCCGGTCGTTGCCCACCAGCTCGGCCAGGCCGATCAGGCCGAGCGAGCCGGGCACCAGGATCCACAGCGCCGGAATGAAGGTGACCATGGAGGGCGGCCCCGCGAAGCGGTACTGCACGATGTAGGAAGCCGGCGTGATGAGCACCGCGGCGAAGAAGCCGCTCATGTAGCCGCCGAAGACCGCGTTGCCCAGCTGCTGGCCCGCCATGGCGACGAAAAGCAGCGCCAGCACCCAGGGCAGCGCGCGCCGGGTCGTCGAGTAGTGCAGCCAGTGGCCCACCGCGAAGAGCACGACGCCCAGCCAGGGCGCCCAGCTGCGCGATGCGGCGTCGGACACCGGCACCAGCAGCCGCTCCGGCGGCAGGCCCACGATGGAGGCGGCGGTGAGCATGCCCAGCATCAGGAACACCAGCTGCAGCAGGCCCGAGATGAAGCGCGTGCTGCCCGAGACGATGTCGCCGTAGGCCAGCTCCACCGTGGCCACCGCCAGCGTGCCGCCGGGCAGGAAGGTGTAGAGCGAGGCCACCAGCACGTAGATCGGGCTGCCCGCGATGCCGTGCCGCGCCCCCAGCAGGGCCAGCAGCGCCACCACGAAGGCGCAGAACATGGGCAGCAGCGTGTTCACGATGCCGCCGCGGCGCGAGAGCAGGCGCAGCACGCCCACCACCAGGCCGAAGGTGGCGGCGGCGCCCACCACGTCGGCAGTGGGCCGGATCACCAGCGCGATGCCCACCGTGGCCAGCACGTGGCCCAGCACGCTCCAGCGCGCGCGGTGCGGCGGCGGCATGGCCAGGATGGCGTTGATGCGGCGCAGCCCCTCGGTGGGGTCGATGACCGAGCGCTCGGCATCGCGCACCAGCTCGTAGGTCGCCTCGACCTGGTCGAAGCGCAGCACCAGGCCCTGCTCGGCCGTGAACTCGATCTGCAGGCTGGCGTCCTCGTCGGCGAAGTTGACGAACACCACGGTGGGCAGGGCCAGCGTGTTGAACTGCTTGATCTGGTAGTTCTGTGCCACCCGGCGCAGCGTGGTCTCCACCATGCCGGCCGCGGCGCCCGTGGCCAGCAGCAGGTGGCCCAGGCGCAGCAGGAAGCGCAGCAGCCGGCGCCGTTCCTGCTGCGCGATGTCGGCCTCGGAAACGGCCGGCGCCGCGGGGGCGGCTTGTTGCGCGGGCTCGCTCATGGCTGGGGCTTCATCGCCGTCAGCCGCCGGCGCGTCGAATAGATGTGGCTGCGCAGCTCGTACAGCTCGTTGGCATATGACAGCGGCACGGTGATCTTGTTGGCGTTGGCCTCCAGCGCCTCGAGTTCGCTCAGCAGCACCTCGGGTGCCTCGGCGCGGCTGTCGGCGCGCTGCTCGATGTCGCGCAGCTGCGCATACCAGCGGAACACGCGTGAGCGCACGCGGAACTGGTAGAGCGGCGGCACCACGCGCCCCAGCGGCAGCATCAGCACCACCAGGCCGCCCAGCACCAGCCACATGCGCTCGAACAGGTTGCTGGCCCAGAAGGGCAGGTAGCGTTGCCAGAAGGGCGGCGTGCCGTTGATGGCGCGGTCGCCCTCGGGGCTCACGGGCAACTCGCTGGTGCGGGTGTTGGGAAAATCGCGCGCCCGGTTGAACCAGCCGCCCGAGCTGTGGATGGCCTGCGCGCTCTGCGCGAACAGCTGGCGCAGGGCCGGGTGGGTCTGCTGGCGCGACAGCAGCGAGGTGGTGGTGGCCAGCAAGGTCACGTCATGCGTCGGCAGGTCGGAGGCCAGGTCCACCACGCCGCGCGGCAGCGTCGCGTCCGACAGGTAGGAGAAGCGGCGCACATATGCTTCGGCCTGCTCGAAGTTCATCAGCTCGATGCCGGGCGTGCGCAGCAGCTTCTGCACCAGCGGCGACTGCGGTGCCGACGCGAGCACGATGGCGTCGAGCAGACCGGCCTCCAGCGCCTCGGCCGCCGGCGTCTGCTCCAGGTGCGACAGCTCGATGGACTGGGGGTCGATGTGGTTGGCGCGCAGCAGCTGGTCCACGATCTGCGGCACGCCGCTGCCGGGCTTGTCGATGTTGAGCTTCACGCCCTTGAGCTGCACCAGCGCATTCAGCTCGGAATGCTCGCCGTTCTTCTTGCGCTCGCTCCACTTCTTCTTCTGTTCCAGGCGCTGCGCCACCTCGCCGCGGTAGAACACCCACAGCGGCTCGTAGAACAGCGCGCCCAGCGAGGTGAGGCCGGCCTCCTCGTCGGCCACCGGGTTGGCGCTGCCGCCGCGCACGAAGGCCACGTCGGCCTCGCCCTTGCGCAGCAGTTCCAGGTTGTCGAGCGAGCCGTCGGTGGGCTTGAGGATGACCTCGATGCCATTGGGCTTGAGGGCCGCCGCATAGCGCTTGCCGAATTCCGCATACGCGCTGCCGGCGGGGCCGGTGGCCAGCGTGACCTGCTTGGGCGGCTGCGGGTCGAGCCACCAGTAGGCGAGCACCAGCAGCCCGGCGACGATGAAGGCCACCGGGCCCGCCGACACCAGCAGGTCGCGGATCGACAGCAGGATGAGCTTGAGGGTCTTGGGCATCTCAGCGCACGCCCTGGATGTCTGCCGCGCAGGGAATGTGCAGCGGCACGCCGCCCGAGAGCACGTCGATGGCGCGCGCCGCCCGCACGGCGCGCAGCGTGGCCCGCGCCACCGC
>NZ_BCUU01000126.1 GCF_001591385.1 Variovorax soli NBRC 106424 | reverse complement strand
GGGGGGGGGGGGGGGGCATGCGCGCCGCGTGCGTCGGATCGGCGGGATTGCCGGGGCAGCGCGTGCCCCCATCCCAGCCTTCCCCCAGAGGGGGAAGGAGAAAAGCCAGGGCCGCGGATCATTGCGACCTCCCCAGGATCACGGCGCCGGTGCACAGGCACCGGTCGTAGGTGACCATGCCGAAGCCGCACACCATGCCCAGCTGCGCATCCTTCACGGCGCGCTGGCCCGCCTGGCCGGTCAGCTGGCGGATCGCCTCGGTCATGCCGAGGAATCCGCCGGCCGCGCCGGCCTGGCCCACCGACAGCTGGCCGCCGCTGGTGTTGTTCGGAAAGCTGCCCGCGTAGGTCAGGTCGTGCGAGCGCACGAACTCGGGGCCTTCGCCCTTCTCGCAGAAGCCCAGGTCCTCGAACTGCATCATCACGATCACCGGGTAGTCGTCGTAGGTCTGGATGAAGTCGATGTCCTTCGGCTGCACGCCGGCCTGCGCATACAGGTCGCCGCGGTCCATGCGCCAGCCGCCCTGCACCATCACCGGGTCTTCCGCGAAGGCGTTGTGGCGCTCGATGGCGCCGCGGATCACGGCGTAGGGCAGGCCCAGCTCGCGCGCCTTGTCCTCGCTCATCACCAGGAAGGCTTCGGCGCCCGCGCAGGGCATGACGCAGTCGAACAGATGGATGGGGTCGGAGATGGGCCGCGCCGCCATGTACTCCTCGAGCGTGAGCGGCTTCTTGAACAGCGCGTTGGGGTTGGCCAGCGCGTTGGTGCGCTGGGCCACGGCGATGCGGCCGAAGTCCTCGCGCCGGGCGCCGTAGGTGCGCATGTAGTTGTCGGTGATGAAGGCGAAGATGGAGTTCGGCCCGCCCGAGCCGTACGGGTAGGTCGCATCGCGCGCGAAGTTGCTGAAGGCGCCCAGGGTCTGGCGGAAGGAGTCGACATGGTTGGTGTCGGCCGCCACGCAGGCCACCACGTCGGCATCGCCAGCCTGCACCGCACGGGCGGCCCGGCGCAGGCACATCACGCCCGAGGCACCGCCGGTGGGCACATGGTCCAGCCAGCGCGGCGAGATGCCCAGGTGCTGGGTCACCCCCACCGCCGTGTCGGGCACCAGCGAGAAGCTCGACAGGCACAGGCCGTCGATCTCTTCCTTGGGGATGCCGCTTTCCTTCACCAGCGCCGCCAGCGCCTGGCCGATGAACCAGTGGGCCGTGTGGGTGGAGTAGCGCACATACGGCACCGTGACCGGCACCGCGACAGCCACGCCTTCGTAGGACAGGCGCCTGCTGCTCATGGCTGCCTCTTCTTCATCGCGCGCGTGTCGATGCAGCCGCCCTGCCCCGGCAGCTCGCGCGCCAGGTCGCGCAGCTGGCCGCGCTGGATCTTCTGCGAAGGCGTGAGCGGCAGCGCATCGACGAAAGCCACGTAGCCCGGCGCCTTGTAGTAGGCGAGCTGCGCCAGCGCATGGTCGACGATGCTGGCAGCCAGCTGGGCGGGGTTGTCGTTGCTCACGTCCTCGCGCAGCACGATGCAGGCCAGCACCTCGTCGCCGCGCACTTCGTCGGGCGTGGCGGCCACGGCGGAGGTCTTCACGGCCGGGTGCTGGTTGAGCACGCTTTCCACTTCCACTGCCGAGATGTTCTCGCCGCTGCGGCGGATCACGTTCTTCTTGCGGTCGACGAAGAAGAGGTTGCCCGCTGCGTCGCGGCGCACCAGGTCGCCGGTGTGGAACCAGCCATCGGCCCAGGCTTCGTGGGTGGCGGCTTCGTCCTTGAGGTAGCCGGAGAAGAAGTGCTTGCGCGGGTCGTCGCCGCGCGTGCGCACCAGCAGTTCGCCGGGCGCGTCGACGCCGACCTCCTGGCCCTCGTCATCGACCAGCTTCATGTCCATGAAATCGGGCTGGCGGCCGAAGCAGCTGCTGCCCACCAGGCGCGGCTCGCGGTTGGCCATGATGCAGCCGCCCGCGCCGGTCTCGGTCATGGCCCAGGCCTCGACCAGCGGAAAGCCGAAGCGCTCTTCGAAGGGCGCATGGTTCTTCTTGTCCACGCCCGCGCCGAAGCCCCAGCGAATGGCATGGTCGCGGTCCGCCGCCGACGGCGCCGCCGACAGCAGCATGGCGGGCATCACGCCCAGGTAGTGGACGATGGTGGCGCGGCTTTCGCGCGCGCTGGCCAGCCAGCTCCTGGGATGGAAGCGGTCCAGCTGCACCAGGCAGCCGCCGGCCGTCAGCACCACCATGGTGGAGAAGGCCATCGCATTCATGTGGTTGAGCGGCAGCGGCGTGATGACGCGTTCCATGTCCGGACGGATGCTGCACACGCCGTCCAGCCGCGCATACCACTCGCCCGCGCGCAGGAAGTAGTCGTTGCTCAGGATGCAGCCCTTGGGCCGGCCGGTGGTGCCGGAGGTGTAGAGCAGCGCGCATTCGGTCTGGGTGCCGATCGGCTCCGCAGCGCGCGGTGCAGCCGTCGGCGCCTTGGGCACTGCGTCGTCCGCGCCCATGGTGGCGAAGGGCACGCCGGCCTGCTCGGCGGCGGCGCGCAGGTCGGCGGCGCGCTCGGGCAGCGTCACGGCCAGGCCGATCTCGCTGTGGCCGATCAGGTAGATGAGCTCGGCCGAACGCATCTCGGCATTGATGGGCACCACGCTCACGCCCAGGGCATTGAGCGCGAGCCAATGCAACAGGAAGGTCGGGCGGTTTTCCAGCAGCAGGCCGACGCGGTGGCCGTGGCCCCAGCCGGCTTCGCCGTAGGCCTGGCTCAAGCGCTCGACCTGCGCGGCGGCGTCGCCCCAGCGCAGCGCTCCGGCGGCAATGCCGTAAGCCTTGGCCGTGACCGACTCGGTGAACAGGAACTCGGCCTGCGGCGTGCGGGCCGCGGTGGCGGCGAATACAGAGTGGACAGTGCCGTGCATGTCAGTGGCCTTGCGGTTTTTCTCCCTGGTCGCGCTCATATGAACAGCTGCACCGCCGGCAGCGCGGCGTCGCAGTTCAGGATGTTGACCCGCTTGAGGGTCATGCGCAGCGCGCCGTCCACCTGCTTGAGGTGGTGGAAGAAGGTGCCCACATAGAACTGCAGCTCGTCGCCCTGCGACTCGGTGTAGTGGAACTCGGTGCGCACCACGAACTCGTTGGCGGCTTCGTCGAAGGTCTCCACCGTGGGCACCTGCAGCAGATGGTGGCAGCGGCTGGGCGGCTGCTGCGAGAAGGCGCGCGGGCTCTTCAGCCGCTCGATGCGCAGCTCGCGCAACAGCTTGTCCTCGTACATGTGCGAGCAGTGGTTGATGCCGTCTTCCTGGTCGGGTGCGGCCGGCACCCAGTAGAAAGCGTCGTCGGTGAAGAGCGCGTTCCACTCCTCATAGCGCTTGGCGTCCAGCAGGCGCGACTCCTGCACGACGAAGTCGATCAGGTCCTGGCGGGTGATTGCGGTGGCGGCCATCACATGGTCTCCGTCATTCTTTGGGCCCAGGCGCGGTACTGGTTGCGCATCGGCAGTTCGTTGGTGCCGCCGGTGGTCTGCTCGCCACCCTGGAGTTCGGCCGGGTCGAAGTTGCGGTGCAGGCTGACCCATTCGTTGCCGCTGGCGTGCAGGCCGGCCTGCATGCCGCGGTAGGCCTGCAGGTCGTCGTGGCCCACCACCGAGAAGGGCGAATTGATGAGCCGGTTGTACATGGCGGTGCGCTGCAGCAGCTCCGGCGGCGCGCCCTTCAGGCGGAAGGTCCAGCTCTCGATCAGCGTCTTGTCGGCCGAGATGGGCTTGACCACGCGGATCGCCTGGATCGCGCCCTTGATGGTCAGGTTCGGGTAGTACACCGTGTTGTGCCGCGCCATGCCCAGGATCTGCGCGGTCTTCTCTTCCCCGTAGCGCGCCTTCATGGCGTTGTCGTATTCGGGAATGGCCGAGTACTTGCTGTGGATGCTGAAGTTGACGCCGGTGAAGCTGTGGCCGTTGTCGTAGGTGCGGATGCCCATGTCGTCGAAGAACTTGTAGTCCGACATGAAGGGCACGAACTGCTCGATGGCCATGGGCTTGGGTGCGTCGGCCGGCTTGTCGGCCCACATGGTCTTGGCGGTGCCGGCCGAAGACTCGTGCGCCACCATGGGGTGCATGGTGTCGTTGAGGTTCTCGACGAACATCTTCCAGTTGCACTGGTGCATGAAGCGCAGGCAGCCGCCGGCAATCTCCAGCTCGCCCTCGGGCGAGCGGTCGGCCATGTTGTCGATGGAGCTAAGCGAATCGCCGAAGTACTCCTCGAAGTCCGGCCCGGCATCGTTGATCTTCACGAAGATGAAGCCGCGATGGCTGCGCACGTTCTTCACCACCGTGAGGCCCTTGGCCGACTCGCACTCGTGCAGGTTAGTGCCCTCGTAGCCGTTCTTGAGCGGAATGGCCAGCAGCGAGCCGTCGGTCTTGAAGGTCCAGGCGTGATAGGGGCAGCGGAAGAACTTGCCGGTGTTGCCGCAAGGCGCGCTCACCAGTCGCGAGCCCTTGTGGGCGCAGCGGTTCATCATCGCGCGCACCGAGCCGTCGCTGTGGCGCACCACGATCAGCGGGCGCCCGGCAATGTCGGCCTGGATGTAGTCGCCGCTCCTGGGCAGCTGGCTCTCGTGGCCGACGTAGTTCCAGGTGTTGGCGAAGAAGTGCTCCTGCTCCAGCTCGAACAGCTCCTGGCTGATGTAGAGGTCGCGGTGCACCCGGTCGGGCTGCACCAGGGCACGGATGCCCTCGGGGTTGCCTCGATAGCTCGTCATTCGTGGGTCTCCTTGAATTCGTCGTCGCGTGTGCGTTCAGATGTCCAGCACCAGGCGCTTGCCCTTGCAGCGCGAAATGCAGATCTGCATGACGTTGCCCTCGGCCTTCTCGCGGGCCGTGAGCACGTAGTCGCGATGGTCGATCTCGCCTTCCATCACCGGCGTGGCGCACACGCCGCATTCGCCGCGCTTGCAGTCATACATCGGGTCGCAGCCGTGTTCGATCAGGCAATCGAGGATGGTCTGATCGGCCGGCACGGTGTAGGTCTGGCCCGATTGCGCCAGCACCACCTCGAAGGCGTGGTCGCCCTCTTCCACCACCGGCTCGGTGAAGAGCTCGAAATGCACGCGGTCATGCGTCCAGCCGCGCGCCTGCGTAGCCGCCAGCACCGCGCTGAGCATGACCTTGGGGCCGCACACGTAGAGCTGGTCGCTCGCTTCGCAGCCGTCCAGCAGCTGGCCGATGTCCAGCGGCGCGCCTGCTTCCGCGTCGGCATGCACCACCAGGTCGTCGCCGAGCAGCGCCTGCAGTTCGGGCAGGTAGGCCATCAGGTCCCGGCTGCGGCCGGCGTAGTGCATGCGCACCGGTGCGCCCTCGGCCTTGCGGCGTGCCGCCATGCTCACCAGCGGCGTGACGCCGATGCCGCCCGCGATGAGCACCGCGCGCGGCGCACCGGCATGCACCGGGAAGTCGTTCTTCGGCGCTTCGATGAGCACGCTGTCGCCGGCCTGCAGGCCCTCGTGCATGAAGCGCGAGCCGCCGCGGCCGGTGTCCTCGCGGCGCACCGAGATCAGGTACTCGGTGGGCGCGTCGGTGGCGTCCATGCGCGGCGAGGTGTTGATGAGCGAGTAGTGGCGCCAGTCCTGCTGGCCGTCCGCCAGCTTCACCTGCACGCGGACGTGCGCACCGGCGCTGTAGGCCGGCAGCACGCCGCCGTCGGCCGCGGCCAGGCGCAGCATGCGGATGAGCGGATTCAGGCTGCGCGCCTCGACCACGCGCAGGTTCAAGGTGGCAGGTGCCGGATGGGTCATCCCTGGGACTCCTTCGTTCAGCCCAGCGCGTACTGCGCCAGCTTGGCTTTCAGCTGCTTGCCGTGCTCGTCGGCCAGCGCCGCGTCGCGCAGCTCGCGCAGGGTGGCCGGCGCCAGGCTGGTGCCGGCGCGCTGGGCCGCCTCCATCAGCAGCTGGTAGTTGCGCTTGCCGCGCTCGTGCGTGTCGCTGTAGCCCTTGACCAGCCGCTGGCACTGGGCGATTTCCAGGGCCAGCGCGGGGTTGAAGGCGGCCGCTTCGGCGATGCGCGCCAGCCATTGCTCGATGAGCGCGTTCTCTTCCGCGAAGCGGGTGGTGCTGCGGCGCCAGCGGCTGGCGGCAGCCACGCAGCGCAGCATCAGGTAGCCGCGCAGCGAGCTGGTGCGCACCACGCGGCCCTTTTTCGTCATGCGCTCCACCAGGCGGCGCGGCGTGCCCGAGTTCTGCAGCCAGCGGCCCAGGCCGCCGGGCAGCGTCTCGCAGATCTCCTGCAGGCGCGGATGCATGTATTCGTTGATGGCGACCAGCTGGTCATCCTTGGCGCCCGATTCGCCGCGCACGCGCTCGAAGCGGCTCGCGCGGGTCTTGAGCGACGCGACGCGCGCCGTGTCCTCGTAGGACATCCACAGCGCCAGGTGGCGCGCCACGGCTTCGTTCAGGCGGCCGCCGTCGTCGGCCTTCAGGGCCTGGATGGCCTGCACGCGGTCGAGGTACTGGCCGGCGTAGTCGGTGTCCTGGTAGTCGATGAGGCGACGCACGCCTTCCAGAAGCGTAGGCTGCAGCGGGGCGGCAAAGTTCTTGCGCACGCGCTCGACCAGCGCACGCACGGCCGGATGCGTGGGCGCCGGCTCGCGCTGCGCCGGGGCGGCCGCAACCTGCTCGGGCTCGCCTTCCTGCTGGGCCCGCTCGAAGGCGCCGCCGAAGGCACGCAGGCTGGGCTTGACGCCCACGCCGCCGCGTTCGATGGTGGCCTCGAACTGCGCGCGGCTGAAGGGCAGCACGCCGGTGCCGGCCAGCGCGCCGAAGAGCACGGCGCTGATCACGCTGCCGCTTTGCTCGGCGGCCTGGGCCATGTCGAAGCGCACGAAGCGCTTGGCCGCGCGCTGCGCATGGGCCAGCAGCTGCGTGCTGTCCACGCGGCCGTCGCCCATGGCGGTCTTCTCGGCAATGGAATAGACGCGGTGCGTGGAAGCCACCAGCGTGGTGCGGTCCGGCGTGACCAGCCCGCGCTGCACGGCGCGGCCGGCTTCCATCAGCTCCGAAGCCAGCACCACGTCCACGTCGCCGGGCAGCGGCATCAGGGCCAGCACCGGCCGGCCGCCGTCGGCCTCGGCCCGCGCGCGCGGGAACAGCTCGACGTAGTAGATGGTGGCGCCGGTGCGCTGGGCCACGCCCGGCACCGAGGTGGTCTGGGCGATGTAGCCGTTGTGTTCGCCGAGGTCGACGATCCAGTCGGCCAGCACGCCGCCGCCCTCGCCGCCCATGGCGAGGATCGCGATTTTTATGGGTTGCGCTGCGTTCATCGTAAGGGGTGTTTCTTGTTCTTGCGGTTTCAGAACGCGTAGCGCTCGCGCCGCCTGGCTTCGCCGCGCTGCAGCCAGCCGATGACGGATGCGCGCACGCGCTCGCGCAGGCGCTCCCAGCCGCTGGGGTTGCTCACCACCTGCGCCTTGTAGAAGGAGGGGCACAGCACCGCGGCATGCGAGACGTCGCCGCAGTTGCCGCAGCCCACGCAGCTGTCCAGCACGGTGGCCACCGGGTCGCTGCGCAGCGGATCGGGGTTGGGCTTGATCGACAGCGACGGGCAGCCGGACAGGCGGATGCAGGAGTGATCGCCGGTGCAGGTGTCCGAATCCACGCCGAACTTCTCGCGCACCACGCGTTCGCCGTTGGCAATGGCCTTGCGCACCAGCGGCTTCTCGCGGCGCTGCTTGTTCAGCATGCACTCCGACTGGGCGATGAGCACCTTGGGCCCCTTCTCCGTGGTGGTGAGCGCTTCGCGCAGGGTGTCGCGCATGGCGGCCACGTCGTAGGTGCGCTTGTGCGTCTTGACCCACTTCACGCCCACGCCGCGCACCGCCTGCTCGATCTCGTGGCCGGTGCTGCGCGTGGCGTTGTTCGCCTTGGACGAGAGGATGTCCTGCCCGCCCGTGGCCGAGGTGTAGTTGTTGTCGACGACGATGGTGAGGTTGTCGCTGCGGTTGAACACCGCATTGGCAATGCCGCTGGTCAGGCCGTTGTGCCAGAAGCCGCCGTCGCCCATCACCGAGATGGCGCGCTTGCCCGCCTGCACGTTCAACGCGGCGGCGCCTGCCGCACCCAGGCCGTAGCCCATGGTGGTGTTGCCCAGGTGGAAGGGCGGCAGGATGGAGAACAGGTGGCAGCCGATGTCGGCGCTCACATGGTGCGGGCCCAGCTCGCGCTCCACCAGCTTCATGGCGCTGAAGATGGGGCGCTCGGGGCAGCCGGTGCAAAAGCCCGGCGGGCGCGCGTGCACCACGGCCTCGATGGGCTGCTCGGGCGGTGCAGGCAGCTCGGCGGGCGCGGCCGCCAGCGGGATGACCTTGCGCACCGGCTCCTGCTTCGGCAGGGGCTGGATGCGGCCGTAGTGCTGGAAGAAGGCGCGCGCGCCCTTGAGCAGCTCGGCCGCGGTGTACTCGCCGGCCACGGGCAGCAGGTCCTTGCCATGCAGTTCAGCCTCGACGCCGGCCTGGCGCAGGATGGTCGCCACGTTCTGCTCGATGAAGTTGGGCTGCCCCTCTTCCACCAGCAGCACGGCGCGCTTGCCTTCGCAAAAGCGGATCACCTCGCTGTCGATGACCGGGTAGGCCACGTTCATCACGTACAGCGGCACCTGCGTGTTGCCGTACACGTCGGCCAGGCCCAGGCGCTCCAGGGCGCGCATCAGCGTGTTGTAGCTGCCGCCCTGCACGATCACGCCCAGCTCGCCGCTGTCGCCTTCGAAGAATTCGTTGAGCTTGCGCTCCTCGATGAAGCGCACCGCGGCGGGCCAGCGCTGGCGCACCTTTTCCTGCTCGTGCACGAAGCTGGCCGGGGGCAGCACGATTCGGCTCACGTCGCGCTGCGGCTGCTCCAGCGCATCCTTGAGCGTGAACTCGGGCGGGCGGTTGGCACCGGCGATGAACTGGCCGTGCACGTGGCAGGCGCGGATGCGCAGCTGCAGCATCACCGGGGTGCTGCTGGCTTCCGACAGCTCGAAGCCGGCCTTGACCGCCTCGACGATGGACGGCAGGTTGGGGCGCGGGTCCAGCAGCCAGATCTGCGACTTCATCGCAAAGGCATGGCTGCGCTCCTGCATGATCGAGGAGCCTTCGCCGTAGTCCTCGCCCACGATGATGAGCGCGCCGCCGGTGACGCCGCCCGAGGCCAGGTTGGCCAGCGCGTCCGACGCCACGTTGGTGCCCACCGTGGCCTTGAAGGTGACAGCGCCGCGCAGCGGATAGTTGACCGACGCGGCCAGCGTGGCGGCCGCGGTGGCCTCGCTGGCGCTGTTCTCGAAGCGGATGCCCTGCTCGGCCAGGATGTCCTGCGCGTCGGCCAGCACGTCCATCAGGTGCGAAATCGGCGCGCCCTGGTAGCCGGCCACGTAGGCCACGCCGGATTCCAGCAGTGCCTTGGTCACCGCCAGAATGCCTTCTCCGCTGAACACTTCGCCTTCGGCGAGCTTCAGCTTCTTGACTTCTTCGACAAAGGAACGCTCAGCCATGCTGCTCCTTGAAAACCCTCGGACAGAATCAGTCCGCAGGGCGTATATTCTTTAGAACTGAATCTATCCACAATCATGAATAACCCTAGACATGCAAGCAGCGTGCCCGCGAAGACGCCACGCCGAAGCCCCAGTGCGGCGGCGCAGGCACAGTCCAGGCGCCGCTTCGTCGAGGACTACCTGGCGGCCCTGCTGGCGCAGGCGAGCCACCTGATCTCGTCCGAGTTCCACAAGGTGGCGCGCGAGCACGGCTTCTCGGTGTCGGAGTGGCGGGTGCTGGCCTCGCTGGCAGGCGGCGACGCGATCAGCATCGGGCGCCTGGCGCAGATCGCGGTGATGAAGCAGCCCACGGTCACGCGCATGCTCGACCGCATGGCCCAGCGCGGCCATGTGGAGCGCCTGCCCCACGAGAGTGACCGGCGCATCACGCTGGTGCGCATCACCGACGCGGGCGAGCGCACGGTGGGGCGGCTGATGGAGCTGGCGCGTGAGCACGAGATGCGCGTGCTGGAGCCCTTCGGACTGGAGAGTGCCGAGGCGCTGAAGAACACGCTGCGCCGCATGATCGAGCTGCACGAGCATGCGCCCGGCGACGAGGCGGAAGACGAAGAGGACGAGTGAGCTGCGCGTGCCCGCGTCAGGGCACCAGCACCGCGCGGCCCCGATGGCCGCGCTGCGTGATCCATTGCATGGCACGCGCCGCATCGGCCAGCGCGAACTCCGTCACCTGCAGTTGCAGGCGGCCATCGGCCAGCCGGGCCAGCAGTTCGGGCGCCGCGGCACGGCCTGCGGCATCGCGGCGGAACATGTTGAGCGGCAGCAGGCTCACGTCGCGCTGCAGGAAGCGCGCAAGGTCCAGGGTGATCTCGTTGCCCGCGGTGTAGCCGACCAGCACGGCGCGGCCGCCCGCTTCGACACGCTCCAGCGCTGCGGCCAGCACCGGGCCGCCGACGGTGTCGATCAGCACATCGGCTTTCGCATCCGCACCAAGGGCCCCAGGCTGCACCGCCATGGGCTCGGCACCCGCATCACGCGCAAGCTGCATGCACAGCGAACCCACCGCGCCGCTCGCACCGCTGACCAGCACGCGCTCGCCGGCACGCACCTTGGCCACTTCGTACAGCGCGACCCATGCGGACGTCGAAGGAGAGAAGAAGGCCGAGCCCAGCGCCATGGGCACGCCCTCGGGCAAGGCGCCGATGGCGGCATCGGGCGCATCGATGATCTCGCGCCACGTGCCGTCGAAGCGCGTGCCCAGGCCCATGCCGCGGATCCACACACGCTGGCCCGGGGCGAAGGTGTCGCTGTCGAGCACGATGCCGGCGCCCTCCACGCCCGGCACATAGGGCAAGGCCTGCGGAGTCATGAACTGGCCACCCCACACGGTGCGGTCGATGTGGCCCACGGTGGCGGCGCCCATGCGCACCAGGGTGCGGCCGGCGGTGCGGACCGGCTCCGGCACGTCTTCCAGCCGGGGCGGCTCGTTCCAGGCGTGGACACGCATGGCTTTCATTGCAATCCCTCCAGAAAGTCGAGCACCGCGCTGGCGAAAGCGTCAGGCAGTTGGTCGGGCAGAGGCACCATGCCGCCCTCGATGTCGACGATGCGCGCATCGGGCAGGTGCTCGGCAAGTTCCGCCGCATGCGGCGCCGCAAACGGGTCCTGGGGCGCGCGGATCAGGAGCACCGGCTGCGTCACGCGGCCGAGGCGATCTTCCATGCGGTAGCTTGCGACCGCGCGATGCCCGCCCTCGATGTCGCCCGATGCCTTGAGGCCGTCGAGCACGAAAGCCTGCAGCAACTCGGGCCGGCCTGGCGGATAGAAGCCCTGGCGGTTGCGCCACATCTGCACGAGGTGCGCGCCGTCGTCCTTGTGCTCCACGGCGTCGATGGGCGGGCGCTTCTGGCGGGCGATGCGGAAAGCCTCGTCGGTGTAGGGCGTGGACGACAGCACCACCGCGCCCACCTTGTGCGCAAAGCTGGCCGCCAGTTCCACCGCAATCACGCCGCCGGTGTGATGGCCGACGACATGCGCGCGCTCGATGGCCAGCGCATCGAGCAGTTCCGCCGCCACGCCGGCCCAGCGCTCGATGCTCGGCGGCCAGGGCGGCGGCGCCGAATCGCCGAAGCCCACCGTGTCCATGGCAATGGCCCGATAGCGCCGGCCCAGCAGCGGCAGCACCTCGCGGTACTCGGCCCAGCTGCGCGGGCTCTGGTGCAGCAGCAGTACGGCCGGCGCCGATGCATCGCCGCATTCGGCATAGTGAACCTGGCCCACCGACAGGTCGGCGAAGGCGCGGCGAACGGGTGGCAGGTTCATGCCCTTGCGCTTACTCGCGCGTGGCTTGCGCCGGCGCGCGCCACAGTCCTGCGTGCTTGAGCATGCCCAGCGTGCGCAGCAGCACGTCGCCCCGATAGGCTGCGACGTCGCGGCCGGTGTAGTCGTAGAAACCGCTGCCCGTCTTCAGGCCCAGGCGCCCTTCTTCCATCATGCGGCCGAGAATGGCCGGCGCCTGGTAGCGCGCGGCGTCGATGGAGCCCGACATTTCGCGGCTCGCGTGATGCAGGATGTCGGCCCCGCCGAAGTCGATGAACTCCACCACGCCCAGCGCGGCAAAGCGCAGCCCCAGGCCGTAGCGCGTGGCCTTGTCGATTTCCTCGGCGGTGGCGGCGCCCTCCTCGATCATGCGCGCGGCCTCGTTCATCACCAGCGCCTGCAGGCGCGGCACGATGTAGCCGGGCGTGGGCCCGCACACCACCGGCAGCTTGCCGATGTCTTCCAGCACGGCCTTGGCGCGTGCGAGCACGGCGGGGTCGGTGCCGTCGTGGTGGCTCAGCTCCACCACCGGAATCACATAGGCCGGGTTGAGCCAGTGGATGTTGAGAAAACGCTCCGGGCGCTCGACGAACTGCGCGATCTGCGTGACCAGGATGCTGCTGGTGGTCGAGGTGAGGATGGCGTCGGCCGGGCAATGCGCATTGATGTGGGCGAAGGCCTCGCGCTTGGCCTCGAGCGTCTCGGGCACGCCTTCGAACACCAGCTCGGCGGCGGCCAGCGCCTGCGGCGCAGCGTCGGCGCGCACGAGCTGCACGCGCTGCGCGATGGCCGG
>NZ_BCUU01000125.1 GCF_001591385.1 Variovorax soli NBRC 106424 | reverse complement strand
CTGCAGCCCGCGAGCCTCGAGCGCAGCGCCACGCCGGCCGCCATGCCCGGGGCGCCGCGCACCATCAGCCTGCCCATCGGCACCTCCATGGCGGACGTCGAGCGCACGGTGATCCTGGCGACGCTCGAGCACTACAACCACCACAAGGAGCGCGTGGCCGCCGTGCTGGGCATCAGCCTCAAGACGCTCTACAACCGCCTGAAGGAATACACGGCCGAAGCCGAGAGCGAGCGTTCGAATTCGTGAGGGCGCGCCTGGCCGCGCCGGGGCCATCGCCCCGACCGGGCATCCGGCTTGCTTGACCAGCGGATTCACCGGGACCGTAGGCGCGACTTCCCAAGCCAAAGAGACAGCGCGAACAGGTCCGCGAGGAGGAGTTCGCCATGTCATCCGCCACCCTGCCTTCCGGGCTGCATGTTCTCCAGGCGCTGCACGAGGACTGGCAAACCGTCGGGGCGCTCGTCTCGGAAATCGGTGCGTTCCAGATCGAAGGACTGCCGCCGCACGGCGATGTCGAAATGCTGGTCGTGCGCCTGTGCGCGCGCCTTTACGCCCTGAGCCAGGTGGAGATGGAGCTGCTCTACCCGCTCCTGGAGAACTGCCCCGCGCTCGACTCGGGACGCAGCCTGCACGAACAGGTGGTGGGCGACGTGCATGCCCTGCTCGACGCCGTGGTCGAAGATGACCACTTCGAGGCGTCGATCACGCGGGTGGCGCAGCATGCGCACCTGCTGCGGCAGTTCGAATATGCCGAGATCTACCCGCGCTGCGCCGGCACGGACGTCGATTCGATTGCCGTGCAACTGTCCAGCCGGCGCAGCCAGCTGCTCGACAGCTTCAACACCGAGTGATGCGCTCGGTGCCCGCCCGGCACGGAATCCGGCAAATCTTGCAGCAATAACTGCCGCCCATCGCACCCACATACTTTCGGCTGATCGCCGAACGTCGTACGGCAAACTACGAATAGCATCTTGTTACAAGCCCGCCTATCCTCGCGCACCCCCGAACTCACGTGCGCAGAATGGATCTGGATTTCATCTATCAGAAGGTACAGGTGCTCAGCCCCAAGGCCGCCAAGATCGCGCTGCGCATGCTGGACCACGATCCGCACGTGCCCACGGAATGGGTGATGGCGCTGCGGCCGGCGCTGGTGATGCGCAGCAACGACGCCACGGGCTTCGCCGGCACCGACTGGATGACCATGGTGGCCATCGAGCGCCCAGGCATCCGCAAGTTCACCGAACGCTTCGAGAGCCGCGAGCAGCGCCACGCGCGCCTGTGGGTCACCAGCCTGCGGCAGGCTTCCCGCGCCGCGCTGAAGGAAGCGTAGCGAGCCGCCCTAGAAATCGTCCTGCCCCGTCGGGTCGGACACGGCCAGCTGCCCGCCAACGCGCAGGCGCTGCATGTCCAGGATCTCGATCTGCCCGTACCGCAGGGCAATGGCGCCGGCCTTGGCCAGCGTCTGCAGTTCCTTGTTGAGCGTGGGCCGGCTCACGCCCAGCATCCTGGCCAGGTTGTCCTGCGAGGTGCTCACGTGCATGCGGCCCCGGGTCGACTGGGAGATGTCGCCGTGCGCCAGCATCACCAGCCGGCGCGCCACGCGCTGGCGCATGCTCTGCAGTGTCTGGCCGGCCAGCGCCTCGTAGGCCAGGCGCAGGCGCCCGGCCACCAGCTTGGCAACGGCCCGGGCGAAGTCCGGGTCCTGCATCAGGGCTTCGAAGGCCCTGGCGCTCACCGCCGCCAGCTCGCATTCCTCCAGCGCGATGGCGTTGTGCGCCCGGCGCTGCGTGTTGTCCAGCAGCGCCACCTCGCCGATCCAGTTGCCCGGCTCGATGACCGTCAGGATGCCTTCCTTGCCGTCGCTGTTGAGGATCGAGAGCTTCATGCCCCCGCGGGCCAGGCCGAAGAAGGACGCGACGGACGGCCGCAGCACATCGCCCTGGCGATAGAGCACCTTGCCCGCGCCCAGCTTCATGGGCTGGGCCGCGTCCAGGAGCGCGCGGGCCTGCGCCTCGGGCAGGCTGCGGAACCAGGGGTTGTCTGAGAAAGCTTGCATGGCCGAAAAGCGCGCCCCGGGACTAACCCTGCATTGATAAGAAGGCGACAGTCTGCACGAGGCGCGCTTTGCATGATGGCGGAAAAGGAGACACACCCGCATGAACATCCCTTCCCTCCAAGACAAGGTCTCGCCCGAAGAGTGGCAGCTGCGCCTCGACCTGGCCGCCTGCTACCGGCTGGTGGCGCAGTACGGCTGGAGCGACCTGGTCTTCACCCACATCAGCGCACGCGTTCCGGGCCCCGAGCATCACTTCCTCATCAATCCCTACGGGCTGATGTTCGACGAGATCACCGCCTCCAGCCTGGTGAAGGTCGACCAGGGCTGCAACAAGCTCAGCGACTCGCCCTTCCCGGTCAACCCGGCCGGCTTCGTCATCCACAGCGCGGTGCACGCGGTGCGCGAGGACGTGCAGTGCGTGCTGCACACCCACACCCGTGCCGGCGTGGCGGTGAGCGCGCAGAAGAACGGCGTGCTGCCCATCAGCCAGCAGTCGACCTTCGTGCTGGCCTCGCTGGCCTACCACGACTACGAGGGCGTGGCCTTCCGCGACGACGAGAAGCCGCGCCTGCAGGCCGACCTGGGGCAGGCCGACTTCCTCATGCTGCGCAACCACGGCCTGCTCACCTGCGGCAAGACCATTGCCGACGCCTTTCTCTCGATGTACGTGTTCGAGTCCACCTGCCAGATCCAGATCGCCGCGCAATCGGGCGGCGGCGAGCTCACGCAGGTCGACCCGCGCATCGTGCAGGGCGTGGCCCAGGCCATGAAGGTGCAGACCGGCGGCATGGGCGGGCAGTTCGCCTGGCCGGCCCTCTTGCGCAAGCTGGACCGGATCGACCCCGGCTACCGCCAATAAGGCCGTTGACAAGGCCGTTGACGCGAAGGCCGGCCGCGCCCCTGGCTGACGCCCGGCGTCGGCGCCTTCCGGCAGCGCCCGCCCGTTGCGCGCGCATGAAATGGAGGGCGTGAGTTCCACCGCGCCTTCATCCTCGTCCAGCCCGCCGCGCCGCGCCGGGGCCAAGGCCACGCACGAGGCCCTGCGGCACGCGACCGACGTGTGCCGCGAGTGCCCCATCGGCGAACACGCCACCCAGTCGGTCATCGGCGAAGGATCGATGCGCGCCCGTCTGATGCTCGTGGGCGAGCAGCCCGGCGACCAGGAAGACCTGCAGGGCCACCCGTTCGTCGGCCCGGCCGGGCGCCTGCTGCAGCGCGCGCTCGACGAACTGGGCTGGCAGCGCGAGCGGCTCTACCTCACCAACGCGGTCAAGCACTTCAAGTTCGAGCTGCGCGGCAAGCGGCGCATGCACAAGACACCCGGCCAGCGCGAGGCCGAGGCCTGCCTGCATTGGCTGGAAAGCGAGGTCAGGCTCGTGCGCCCGCGCGCCTTCGTGGCCCTGGGCGCCACGGCGGCCCGCTCGCTGCTGGGCCGGCCCCTGTCGGTGATGCAGCTGCGCGGCCAGTGGCTGGACAGCCGCTTCGGCCTGCCGATGCTGGTCACGCTGCATCCGTCGGCACTCTTGCGCGGCGATCCGCAGCGGCGCGAGTCGGCCTGGGATGCCTGGCTGCGCGACCTGTCGGCCGCCTCCGGCTGGGTGGAGGAAGGCGCATGAAATTCGTGCTCCGCCTCTATGCCGTGGCCCACGTCTTCATGGCGCTGCTGTTCGCGGGCGCCGGGCTGATGCTGGTGGTCTCCGCGGCACGTGCCGGCTGGCAGGCCAGCATGGGCCAGTGGGGCCACGCCGCCTCCGAAGCCATGGTGGAGGCGGTGGGCGTGCTGGCCGCCGCGGTGGTCGCCATGCAGATCTCGCAGACCATCACCGAAGAGGAAGTGATCCGCGACGCGCACATCAGCGCACCGACGCGGGTGCGCCGCTTTCTCTCGCGCTTCATGGTGGTGATCGTGGTGGCCATTGCGGTGGAGGCGCTGGTCACCACCTTCAAGGCCCGCTCCGAGCCGCAGCTCATGCTGCACGCCGCGGCGCTGGTCGCGTCGGTGGGATTGCTGCTGGCCGGCTGGGGCTTGTTCATCCGGCTCAACCGCTACGCCGAGGAGCTGGAGCCCGAGGCCATGGCCGAAGCCAAGCGGGAAGACCGCAAGCTCAAGTAGGGTCAAAGCCGCCGGGCGCTTGATGCGCGGCGCGCAAGGCGCCATGCTCGCAGCGCCATGTCCTTCATTGCCCATTCCCGCGAACCCTCGATGCCCCGGCGCCGCGCGAGCGCCGCCGTGCTGGTGGCGTTTCCCGCCCTCTGCCTGGGCCTGGCCCGCGCGCAGCCGGGCGCGGGGGCACGCCGCGCGACGCCGTCGCAGACCGAGGGGCCGTTCTATCCGGTGCAACTGCCCGCCGACACCGACCACGACCTGCTTCGCAACGGCACACTGCAGCATCGGGGCGGCGATCCGGCCTGGGTCGAGGGCACGGTGGCCGACCTGCAGGGCCGGCCGCTGGCCGGCGCCACGGTCGAGATCTGGCAGTGCGACCAGTCCGGCCACTACCACCATCCTGGCGACGGCGGCCGCGCCGACCCGGCCTTCCAAGGCTTCGGCCGCGTGCAGGCCGACGCCGAAGGCCGCTGGCGCTTTCATACCCTGCGGCCGGTGCCCTATTCCGGGCGCACGCCGCACATCCATTTCAAGGTCAGGCAAGGCGCGCGCGAGCTGCTCACCACGCAGCTCTACGTGGAAGGGGCCGCGGGCAACGAGCGCGACTTTCTCTGGCGCAACCTGGGCCGCGACGACCGGGCCGCCCTCACCCGCCCCTTCGAGCGCGGCGCCGACGGCTGGCGCGCGAGCTTCCCGATCTTCGTGGCCGCGGCTTGAAAGCGTGGCCCGGCCAGGGGCGCCAGCATTAGACTGCCGCCCAGTGCGCCATGGCCCTTTCGCCGGCGCAAGCCACCACCGCTGAACGCAGGAGGTCTGTCGCCCCATGGCCCTGTCCCGCTCCCCGAGCAAACCGTCACCACGCGCACGACGCCGCGAGCCGCTTGCTTCCACGCCCGCCATGCGCATGGCCAACGCGCGCAGCGAGGCGCAGCTGCACGAATGCGTGGTCCGCGAGGCGGCTCGGCTCCTGGGTGCGCAGCGCGTCTTGCTGGTGCGCCGGGGAAAGACAGGCCTGGAAATCGAAGGCCGGCAGCTGCCGCGCGGCGAGCGCGGCGCGGACCTGCTGGGCGCCATCGCCCCTTGGCTGGAAGAAGCAGGCAAGACACGGCAAGCCCGCCTGCGCCACGGGCCCGAGGGCGCGCCGGCGACGATGCAACGCTCCTGCCTGGTGGCGCCGATCGTCGGCCGCACGGCGGTTCGCGGCTTTCTGTATGCCGACCTCGAAGGCCGGCACGGCCGCTTCGAGGCGCCGCAGCTGGCCCTTCTCGGCCTGCTGGCCGAAAACGCCGCACTGGCCCTGGACGCGATGGACGAACGGCGGTTCCACAAGAGCGCGCTGGAGGAAAACGCCGCGGCGCTGGTGCGCCGGGCCGGCGAACTCACCGTGGTCAACAGCATCCAGCAGGGCATGGCGCGTCGCCTGGGCTTCGACGCCATCATCCAGCTGGTGGGCGACAAGCTGCGCGAGCTGTTCCACAGCGGCGACGTCAGCATCGTGTGGTGGGAGCCGCAGGCCAACCAGGTGCGATCGGTCTACCGCTACGAGCACAACCGGCCGCTGCCCCTGCTGCCGGCGCGGCCGCTGCGGGCCGACGAGCCGATGGCCATGCTGCTGCGCGACCACCCGCAGGTGCGCGTGGCCAACACGCGCGAGGAGCAGACCCGGATCGGCCTGAAGCCCCACCCCGGCACCGACTGGGCGCATTCGATCGCCGCCGTGCCCATCGTCGGCAGCGAGCGGGTGCTCGGCCTGATCGGCCTGCAGGACCATGAGCGCGAGTACGCCTTCGGCCCGCACCAGATCAGCCTGCTGGAGACCGTGGCCACCGGCATGGGCCTGGCGCTGGAGAACGCGCTGCTGTTCGACGAGACGCAAAAGCGCGCCAGGGAAACGCGCGAGGCGCTGGCGCACCAGACCGCCGCGGCCGAGGTGCTGCAGGTCATCGGCAGCTCGGTGGCCGACACCGGGCCGGTGTTCGACAAGATCCTGGAGTGCTGCGAGCGGCTGTTCGAGGCCGCATCCTTTTCCCTGCTGATGAAGGACGAGCAGGACCGGCTGGTGCTGGTGCGGCGCCTGACCACGCGCGAAGGCCGCGCCGCCCTGGGCGCCGAGCGCGTCGATGCGCTGGACCGCGCACTGTCGGCCGCCTACCCCACGCCGGTGGACGGCACCGCGGCAGAAGTCGCGTTCCGCACCAACGACCTCTACGAGATCCCCGACGTGCTCGGCGACCCGGGCGCGCCGGCAGTGATCCGCGAGAGTGCGCGCCGGCTGGGCCGCAGCTTTGCCAACCTGGCCGCGCCGCTGGTCTGGGAAGGAAAAGGCATCGGCATCCTGAGCCTGCAGCGGCTCGAACTGGGCCCGTTCCGTCCGGCCGAACGGACGCTGCTCAAAACCTTTGCCGACCAGGCCGTCATCGCCATCCAGAACGCCCGCCTGTTCGCCGAATCGAAGGAGGCGCTGGAGCAGCTCACCGCCACGGCCGACGTGCTGCAGGTCATCAGCGGCTCCATGGCCGATGCGCAGCCGGTGTTCGACAAGATCCTGGAAAGCTGCCAGCGCCTGTTCTCCGGCGCGCAGATGGGCATCTCGCTCGTCGAGAACGGCCAGATGGTGCTGGGCGCGCACCGCGGCTCGGCGCGCGAGGTGCTCGAGAAGTACTATCCGCGGCCGCTGGAGCCGTCGCACCCCGGCGCGTGGGAATGGGGCCCGGGCGTGCTGCACGTGCCCGATGCGCTGGCCCAGGAGCACCTGCCGCAGTTCATGCGCGAGATCGCCAAGACCACCGGCAACTACGCCATCCTGGTCGCTCCGCTGATGTGGCAGGGCCAGGACATCGGCTCCATCCACGTCACGCGCCAGCCGGTGGGCCCGTTCAGCCACAAGGAAATCCAGCTGCTCAAGACCTTCGCCGACCAGGCGGTGGTGGCCATCCAGAACGCCGCGCTGTTCAAGCAGACGCAGGAGGCGCGCGCTGCCGCCGAGGCAGCCAACGAGGCCAAGAGCGCCTTCCTGGCCACCATGAGCCACGAGATCCGCACGCCCATGAATGCGGTCATCGGCATGAGCGGCCTCTTGCTGGACACGAAGCTCGACGCCGAGCAGCAGGACTACGCCGCCACCATCCGCGAGTCGGGCGATGCGCTCTTGACCATCATCAACGACATCCTCGACTACTCGAAGATCGAGGCCGGCCGCATGGAGATCGAGTCTCGCCCCTTCGAGCTGCGCGACTGCGTGGAAGCGGCCATGGACCTGGTGAGCACGCGCGCCACCGAGAAGCACCTGGACCTGGCCTACGTGTTCGAGGGCGACGTGCCGCTGGCCATCCGCGGCGATCTGGCGCGGCTGCGCCAGATCCTCTTGAACCTGCTGAGCAACGCGGTGAAGTTCACCGAAAGCGGCGAGGTGGTGGTGAGCCTGCGCGCGCAGCCCCTGCCCTCGGGCCAGCAGCGGCTGACCTTCTCGGTGCGCGACACCGGCATCGGCCTTTCGCCGCAGGGCATGGCGCGCCTGTTCCAGTCCTTCTCGCAGGCCGATTCCAGCACCACGCGCAAATACGGCGGCACGGGCCTGGGCCTGGCCATCAGCCGGCGCCTGGCCGAGCTGATGGGCGGCACCATGTGGGCCGAAAGCGAGGGACCGGGCCGCGGCGCCACCTTCTTCTTCACCATCGAGGCGCCGGCCGCCCAGGTGCCGCCCAGCCGGCGGCACGAGGTGCTGGGCGTGCAGGCGCAGCTGCAGGGGCGGCGCCTGCTGGTGGTGGACGACAACGCCACCAACCGCCGCGTGCTGGCGCTGCAGGCGGGCAAGTGGGGCATGGAATCGCTGCCGGTCGAATCGCCCGCGCAGGCCCTGCGCCTGCTGGAAGCCGGCGACGAAGCCTTCGACCTGGCCATCATCGACATGCACATGCCCGAGATGGACGGCGTGGAGCTGGCCCGCCGCGTGCGCCAGCTGAGGCCCGCGCTGCCGCTGGTGCTGTTCAGCTCGCTCGGGCGCCGCGAGTCGGGCGATGCGGAAAAGCTCTTCGATGCCTTCCTCGCCAAGCCGGTGCGGCAGTCGCAGCTCTTCGACACGCTGATGAACCTGCTGGCCGACCAGGCGGCCGCCAAAGCGCCGGCGCCGCGTGCCAGGGCTGGCGGCGACGAAGACCGCAAACCGCAGATCGACCCCGGCATGGGCCAGCGCCATCCGCTGCGCATCCTGCTGGCCGAGGACAACGCGGTGAACCAGAAGCTGGCCCTGCGCCTCTTGCAGCAGATGGGCTACCGCGCCGACCTGGCGGCCAACGGCGTGGAGGCCGTGCAGGCCGTGGCACGCCAGGCCTACGACGTGGTGCTGATGGACGTGCAGATGCCCGAGCTCGACGGCCTGGATGCCACGCGCCACATCTGCAAGATGCTGCCGCCCGGCGAGCGCCCCTGCATCGTGGCCATGACGGCCAACGCCATGCAGGGCGACCGCGAGATGTGCATCGAGGCGGGCATGGACGACTACATCACCAAGCCGATCCGTGTGGATCGGCTGGTCGAGGCGCTGGCCCGAGTGCCCGCCTACACGAAAGGATTGACGGCATGAGCAGCAGCAACAGCAAGAAAGACGCGGTGATCGACTCCGCCGCATGGACCGAGCTGGAACAGACCGCCGGCGCCGATTTCGTGGGCGAGCTGGTGCAGACCTTCCTGGAGGAAGGCCCGGTCATGCTGCAGGCGCTGCGCGATGCGCATGCCGCCGGCCAGGCCGACGACTTCCGGCGCAGCGCGCATTCGCTCAAGTCCAACGGCCTGACCTTCGGCGCGCTCGGCTTCGCCGCCAAGGCGCGTGCGCTCGAACAGGGCGGCCTGGCCGCCGCCACGCCCGCGGCGCTGAACGCGCTGCACGACGACTGGCAGGCGGTCGTCATGGCCCTGCAGGAGCGCATCTCCAATGGCTGAGGCCGGCGACACCCCGCCGGCCCGCCTGCTGGTGGTGGACGACAACAAGGTCAACCGCCTGCTGCTCACCCGCGGGCTCGAACAGCAGGGCCACCAGGTGGCCTGCGCCGAGAACGGCCGCATCGCGCTGGACAGGCTGCAGACCGAGGACTTCGACCTGATGCTGCTGGACATCGAGATGCCGGAGATGAACGGCTTCCAGGTGCTGGAGCGCCTGGCCGCCGACCCGCGCCTGCGCGATCTTCCGGTGGTGGTCACCTCGTCGCTGGAGGACATGGCCGACGTGGTGCGCTGCATCGAGCTGGGCGCGGAAGACTACCTGCACAAGCCGGTGAACGCAGTGCTGCTCAAGGCCCGCGTCGATGCAAGCCTGGAGAAGAAGCGCCTGCGCGACATGCAAAAGGAGATGGTGCGGCGATTCGCCACCTCCGAGGTGGCGCAGGACCTGCAGCAGTCGGGCTTCGCGCTGGGCGGGCGGCGCGTGCAGGGCTCGGTGATGTTCGCCGACATCCGCGGCTTCACCTCGCTGGTGGAATCCACGCCGGCCGAGGAAACCATCGAGCTGCTCAACACCTGGTATGCGCTGATGTTCGAGGCCATCAACAAGCACGGCGGCGTGGTCAACCAGATGATCGGCGACGGGCTCATGTGCATCTTCGGCGCGCCGCTGCCGGTGGACGACCACGCGGCGCGCGCCGTGCATGCGGCGCTGGACATGGTGGCCATGCTGCAGGTGCTCAACCACGAGCGTGCCGGCGCGGGCAAGTCGCTCCTGCGCATCGGCGTGGGCATCGCCACCGGCGAGATGGTGGCCGGCTACACCGGCACGCAGTCGCGCGCCACCTACACCTGCATCGGCAACACCGTCAACCTGGCGGCCCGGCTGGAGTCGCACACCAAGGAAGTGGGCCGCATGATCCTCATCGACCACGACACCTGCAACGCCGTGGGCGAACGCTGCGAGACCGAGGCGCTGGGCGCCGTGCAGCTGCGCGGCAAGGCCGCGCCGGTGGAGGTGTTCGCGGTGCGGGGCGCCCGCTGACCGCCCGCCGACGATGGATCTGCTGACCGACCCCACCGCCTGGGCGGGCCTGCTCACCCTGGTGGTGCTGGAAATCGTCCTGGGCATCGACAACCTGCTGTTCATCGCCATCCTGGTCGACAAGCTGCCGCCGGCCGAGCGCGAACGGGCGCGCCTCATCGGCCTCGGCCTGGCCCTCTTCATGCGGCTGGCGCTGCTGGCGGCCATCTCCTGGCTGGCCACGCTCACCCGGCCGCTGTTCAGCGTGGGCGAGCTGCCCATCTCGGGGCGCGACCTCATCCTGCTGGCGGGCGGCCTGTTCCTTTTGTACAAGGCCACGTCCGAGCTGCACGAGCGCCTGGAGGGCCTGCCGCAAACCAGCGAGCGCCCGCGACACCACGCCGGCTTCTGGCTGGTGGTGGCGCAGATCGTGGTGCTGGACGCCGTGTTCTCGCTCGACTCGGTGATCACCGCCGTGGGCATGGTCAACGACCTGCCGGTGATGATGGCCGCGGTGATCATCGCCGTGGGCGTGATGCTGGTGGCCTCGGGCCCGCTGGCCCGCTTCGTCAGCCAGCACCCGACGGTGGTGGTGCTGTGCCTGAGCTTCCTCTTGATGATCGGGCTGAGCCTGGTGGCCGACGGCCTGGGCTTCCACCTGCCCAAGAGCTATCTGTACGCGGCCATCGGCTTCTCGATCCTGATCGAGTTCTTCAACCAGTGGGCCCGGCGCAACCAGGCCCGGCGCCTGGCGCAGCGGCCGCTGCGCGAACGCACGGCCGAAACGGTGCTGCGGCTGCTGGGCGGTCGCCAGCGGGCCGGTGCGCCGCTCGATGCGGGAATTGCCGCCGATGCACCACCCGCCGAGGCACCCGCCTTCGCCGCCGAGGAGCGCCAGATGGTGAGCGGCGTGCTCACGCTCGCCGAGCGCGATGTGCGCACCATCATGACGCCGCGCGCCGACGTCTCGTGGGTCGACCTGGAGGACCCGCCCGAGGCGGTGCGCATCCAGCTGCTGGACTCGCCGCACGGCATGCTGCCCGTGTGCCGCGCGTCGCTCGACAACGTGGTGGGCGTGGGCCGCGCCGTCGAGCTGCTGGCCGCGCTCACCACGCATGGCCGGCTGGCGGCCGAAGGCCCGCACCTGCGCACGCCCATCTACCTGCCCGAGGGCACCTCCGTCATCCGCGCGATCGACGTGCTGCGCCAGGCGCGCGGCCAGCTCGCACTGGTCAATGACGAGCACGGCACGCTCAAGGGACTGGTCACGCCCATCGACGTGCTCGAAGCCATCGCCGGCGAGTTTCCCGACGAGGACGAAGGCCTGGAGATCCAGAAGATCGACGGCCGCCACTGGCGCGTGGCCGGCAGCGCCGACCTGCGCCAGCTGGAGCAGGCGCTGGAAACCAGCGGCCTGGTGAGCGAGGACGAGCGCTACGTGTCGCTGGCCGGGCTGCTGCTGGAGAACTTCGGCCGCCTGCCGCGCGTGGGCGAGACCTGGCAGCACGACGGCCTGCAGTTCCGGGTGGACGACGTCGATGCGCAGCGCATCCGCTTCGCCACCGTCAGCCGCATGCCGGCTGAGGAAAAGGCTGACTAGCGGGACAGCAGGCGGCGCGGCCCCGCGCCTTCGCTCCCCAGTTCGTCGTGCGGATTGCGCAGCCGGCACCGGTCGATCGACAGGCAGCCGCAGCCGATGCAGTCGTCCAGCTGGTCGCGCAGCTTCTTGAGCTGCGCCATGCGCTCGTCCAGCTCGGCGCGCCAGCTGGCCGACAAACGCGCCCAGTCGGCGCGGCTGGGCGCTTGGTCTGCCGGCAAGGTCTGCAGCGCCTGCGCAATGTCCGCCAGCGGAATGCCCACGCGCTGTGCGACGCGGATGAAGGCCACGCGCCGCAGCACCGCGCGCGCATAGCGGCGGTGGTTGCTCTCGGTGCGTTCGCTCGCGATGAGCCCCTTGGATTCGTAGAAGTGCAGTGCCGACACCGCCACGCCGCTGCGCTGCGCGACTTCGCCGACGCTCAGCGTGGGGGCCATGCCCTCCGGCAGCCGTGGTGTTGCGCCCATGCGAGAAACCCTTCGCGAAAAAAGTTGTTGACCTCAAGTTTAGTTGAGGTTTGAGACTGCGGGCTTTTCCACCCACCAAGGAGCCCTCATGGTCCGCATTCCCTCTTCCGTGTTCCGCATCGACAAGTTCGCCGTTCCGCAGGAGGCGCTGCCCGCGTTCATGCAGCGCCTGCACTGGATCGACCAGGCCCTGGCGAACCTGCCCGGCTGCCGGCAGAACCGCGTGATGACCGAGTGCAGCGGCAGCGAGTTCAACGTGGCCACGCTGGTGGAGTGGTCCAGCCACGACGCCATGGCCGCGGCGCGCGCGCACATCCAGCGCCACTATGCGCAGGAAGGCTTCGACCCGACCGAGTTCATGAAGCGGCTGGGCGTGCGCGCAGACATGGCGGTCTTCGCGGCCTGAGGCCGCCGGCGGCCGCCCCCGCTTGCTCGCCTACTTGCCCGGCTGGGCGGGCTGCCCGGTGCCGGTCG
>NZ_BCUU01000124.1 GCF_001591385.1 Variovorax soli NBRC 106424 | reverse complement strand
CCCTGAGCGACGATGCGCTGCTGGTGCACATCAAGGCCATCCATACCGAGACACGTGGTGGCTACCCACCCGGACTAGCCTTCGCCTGAGCCCCTCCTCTTCTCCCTCTTCCCCGCCCTCCTTGCATCCGTCCAATGGGACGCGTCCTATGACAGTTTGACCCGCATTGAGACTGGCCCAGGTATTCACTGGGGACTCCTTCCAAGATACTTTCTGCACTCGTTGCAGCGCAGCAATCAAAGGTTTCTGCAACGGGGAATTTGCTCCTCTTTGCAGCCCCCAGGAACGCCATGACAACCCACAGCCCCCTGCCAGAACTTCAGTCACACACGCACGCCGATTGGCGCCTCACGAGTCACGACAGCCTGGTGGAGTGCGCGCTGTGGATGTGCGAGCGCTATGGATTCGCGCGCACCGCCCAGGCGCTCACTGCGGGGCTGCCCAAGGGCGGCAAGTTGGCGCCCTCGCTGGCCTTGGAGGCGCTCACCCAGGCAGGCCTGAGCGTCGGGCTGGTGCAGCGCAAGCTGGAGGCCTTGCCCGAGCACGTCATGCCCATGATCCTTTTGCACAAGGGCTTTGGCAGCTCCATCGTGCTGGCGCGACGCCAGGGCGTGGACGACAAGGGCCACGAGCAGGTGATCTACCAGCTCATTGCGCCCGAGGTGGGCAGCGAGGCGGTGGAGTACACCCAGCCGGAGCTGCAAGCGATCTATTCGGGCTACGCCATCTTGGTCAAGCCGCGCGCCAAGGTGGACGCTCGCGCCGGCGAAGTGTCGCCCCAGCCGGCGGGCCACTGGCTGTTCAAGACGTTGTGGCGCTACCGCAGCTACTACTACAGCGCAGCGCTTGCAGCCCTGTTGGTCAACGTGCTGACCCTGGCGAGCATCTTCTTTACGATGAACGTCTATGACCGCGTGGTGCCCAATCAGGCCTACGTGACGCTGTGGTCGCTGGCCATTGGCGTGGGTGTGGCGATGCTGTTTGAGGCCATCTCACGATACGTTCGCGGTCATCTGCTGGACGTGGCGGGCAAGAAGGCAGACTTGGTGATGGGCACCCTCTTGTTTCGACAAGCGCTGGCCATCCGGATGGAGCGCAAGCCCGCTTCCTCGGGCTCCTTTGCCAACCAGCTGCGCGAGTTCGAATCAGTGCGCGACTTCGCCACTTCGGCCACCCTTTCGGCAATCTCCGATCTTCCCTTTGTGGTGCTGTTTGTGGCCGTCATCTTCATGGTGGGCGGCGCGCTCGGCTGGATTCCTCTTTTGATGATTCCTCTGATCATCGCCATCAGCGTGATCGTGCAGTGGCCTCTGGCGCGGGTGATGAAGGAGAACTTACGCGAGGCGTCGTTGAAGCAGGGCGTGCTGATCGAGTCGGTCGAAGGGCTGGAGACCATCAAGGCGCTGGGCGGCGAAGGCCACATGCAGCGGCGCTGGGACACCTACAGCGCGCTGGCCGCGGCCACCTCGCTGAAGTCTCGCCAGCTCTCCAGCAAGGCAACCAACCTGGTGGCCTTCTTACAACAAATGCAGACGGTGATGATCGTGGTGCTGGGCGTCTATCTCATCGACTCGGGTGCTATTACGCTGGGTGCGCTCATCGCCTCTGTCATGCTCGCAGGCCGCGTGACGGCGCCCCTGTCCCAGGTGATGGGCCTGGCGCTGCGCTTTCAGCAGGCCAAGGCGGCTTTGGTGTCGCTCAACGAGCTCATGGACAAGCCCGTTGATCGCGACCCCAAGCGCGAGTACCTGCCCAAGCCGCCGCTCAATGGCCAGCTCACGCTCAAGGACATCAAGTTCTCCTACCCAGCGCTGCCCATGCAGCCCAGCCCGGAGATTCTCAAGGGCGTGAACCTGCGCATTGCCCCCGGCGAGCGCGTGGCGATCCTGGGGCGCATCGGCAGTGGCAAATCGACCTTGCTGCGCATCATGGCCAGGCTGTACCAGCCCACCGGGGGCCAGATGTTCTGCGACGGGCTGGATGTCGAGCAGGTGGATCCGGCCGACTGGCGCTCCAGTGTGGCCTATGTCGGCCAGGATGCCAGGCTGTTCTACGGCACGCTGCGCCAGAACGTGATGATTGCGCGCCCCGAGGCCAGCGCCGAAGAGTTCCTGCGCGTCTTGCAGCTGACGGGGCTGGACGAAGTGGCTCGCCGCCATCCCCAGGGCATCAACCTGCCCATTGGCGAGGCCGGCGAGGGTCTGTCGGGCGGGCAGCGTCAACTCGTGTCACTCGCACGCAGCTTGCTGGCCAGGCCTCAGCTGCTGCTGCTGGACGAGCCCACCAGCGCCATGGACTCCCAAACCGAAAAGACATTTCTGGAGCACCTGGCACGCGCCACGCAAGACCAGTCGATCGTGGTGGTCACCCATCGGCCGTCCTTGCTCGCGCTGGTGCAGCGCATTGTCGTGATCGAGGAGGGCAAAGTCGTCGCCGATGGCCCCAAGGATCAGGTCATGGCCAAATTGGCCGCCAAGTCGCCCGCGCCCCTGAGCGCGGTGCCTGCCAAGCCCGCGGCGCCCACCGCCGATGCGATGCCGCTGGCCGCATAAGGCCACATAAGGCCGGCCGCTTCCCTCCTCCCACACGCCCACCCCATCTTCTATCCATTTGAGGCCAGCATGTTCACCAAACTCATCCACAAATTGCGAGGCATCGAGCCCAAGCTCATGCCGGCCGATGCGGCCTTCATGAACGATGTGCGCGAGGCGCTCTTGATCCAGCGCACCCCGGGCTCCAAGCTCGTTCTGTATCTCATCGCCTTGGTCATCATCTGCGGGCTGAGCTGGGCCAGCTTCGCGCGCGTGGAGGAGATCACGCATGGCGAGGCAACCATCATCTCCAAGAGCCGCGAGCAAATCATCCAGAGCCTGGAGGGCGGCATTTTGGAGGAGCTGAGTGTGCGCGAGGGAGACATCGTCGAGAAGGGCCAGGTGCTTGCCAAGATCGACCCCACCCGCGCGCAGACCAGCTACCGCGAGGCCAACTCCAAGGCCATTGGCTTGAAGGCCACCTTGGCGCGCCTGCGCGCTGAGGCCTACGGCCAGCGCTTGGAGTTCCCAGACGATGTGAAGGCCTATCCGGAGCAGGTCAAGCAAGAGACGCTGGCCTACAACGCGCGTCGTCAGGCACTCAACGATGCCGTGGCTGCCCTGGAGCGCAGCTACCAGCTCTCGGCCAAGGAGATTGCGATGGCGCAGCCTCTGTCGGCCAAGGGCCTGATCTCCGAGGTGGAGCTGTTGAAGATGCGCCGCCAGGCCAACGAGCTCAGGTCCCAGATCGTGGAGCGGCGCAATAAATACCAGGCGGACGCAAACTCCGAGATCACCAAGCTGGAGCTGGAGCTGGCGCAAACCAATGAAACCGTCGTCGGCCGCGCAGACGTTCTGCAGCGCACCACCCTCACCGCGCCCGTGCGCGGCACCGTCAAGAACGTTCGCGTGAACACCATCGGCGGGGTGATCCAGCCGGGCGAGCACATCATGGAGATCGTTCCGCTGGAAGACCAGCTGCTGGTCGAGGCCAAGATCCGGCCCTCGGACGTGGCCTTCTTGCACCCCAACTTGCCGGCCACGGTCAAACTGAGCGCCTACGACTACGGCATCTACGGCGGCCTCAAAGGCACCGTGCAGCACATCAGCCCCGACACCCTCAAGGACGATCCCAAGGAGGCCGCCGGTCGCGCCGAGACCACCTACTACCGCGTGCTGGTGTTGACCGAGTCCAGCGCCTTGAACGCCGCAGGCAAGTCCCTGCCCATCATCCCGGGCATGGTCGCCACAGTGGACATCCGCACCGGCGAGAAGACCATCCTGGACTACCTGCTCAAGCCCATCTTCAAGGCCAAGGAGGCATTCAGGGAGCGTTGATCAGTGGGAGTGCGCTATGCAGAACAGCATCAACGCCGAGTTTGGCAACCCGGTTGCGAATCTGCAGCAACGAGTATGAGAGGCAATCAAGGGACTTGAGGCACTTCCCGCAAGGTGGCATTTGCCCCGCCCGATTCGTCTCACATGCACTGAACGTCATCGTGTAGTCCCGTTTTCGATTCTTGAACCTGAGGTGAAGCCATTCACAGCGATCTCCCGTGAGTACAACCCGGAGATAGGAACCCTGACCGCGTACAGCCATCATGGGCAGCAGGACCACTGCAACACCAGCCCGAATGTAAGGTCGCAAACCTTCCAAGACTTCACCACGCGAATGTTGCTCTTCTCGGGCGGACCATGTAGGCGATTCAGCAGCCCACTTTGAAACCGGCAGCAGCCCAGGTAGAGTCAATTGCATCTAAGCTCGTTTCAAGGAAAGGCGGCAACCATGAGGTGGGTTCGCTTGTGCTTTTTGACTCGCTCCTTCTCGTTCGCGATTGCACTATCTCTTTGCGCGGAGTTCTCGAACGCTCGCGTAGATCCCGGCTTTACGGCCGAGGAGCTCGACTGGATTAGAAGCCACCCTGTCGTCACCTATGTGGTCGACGCCCACGCGCATCCGTTCGAATACATCGAAAATGGCGAGTACAAGGGCTTGCCGGCCGAGTACCTGAAACATGTCGCACGAATATCCAAACTTGAGTTTCGGCTAGTTCCAACCGCAGACTGGAGCGAAGCTCAACAGGCCTTTCTAGACGGTAAGGCCGAGCTCTTTCCCAACGTTTCAAGACTAAGGATATCTCCGCAAGTCGAAAGTAAGTTGTTCATTACGGAGTCCTACTTTGGCGCAACCACGATCATCGTTGCGCGCGCAAATGAACCCGTCGTCTTGGCCGCGAAGAAACTCGATGGAAAGACTGTCGCGATGCGTAGGGACAGCATCTACGCGCATCAGATGGCGGCGCGCCACCCCGACATAAAGCTTCTGCTCTTCAAAACACCCGGCGAGGCGTTGGAGGCGCTCGCGGATGGAAGCGCCGATCTAGGAATCGGTCCAGACGTCGCCGTTCTTCCAATGATTCGGCGACGATATCCGGGACAGCTGAGCATCTCGGGCGTGTACAGCGAGCTGCCGTTCGAGATCCACATGGGCTCGCGCTCCGATCTGCCTCTACTAAACTCAATCATCACAAAGTCGCTAAACGCGATGTCGGCACGCGAGACCGACGTGATAAATGACTCGTGGTTTGAGCAGGCAGACTTTGGAGAGCCGACATGGACCTCGATTGCCAGGTATCGCCTGAGCGATCTGGCGCTTTTGACGAGCGGCATTCTCTTGCTGGGTTGGTTTGCCTATCGCGCCCATGTTGCCAGGCGAGAGGCGCAGGCTAGTGAACGGGCAGCACAGGCGAGCGAACTGGCCAAAACTCGATTTCTGGCTGCAATGAGCCACGAGATCCGCACGCCGCTGAATGCGATCTTGGGCAACCTCGAGCTGCTTGCTCATTCTGCACTTGACCCGCTGCAGACCAGCCGCCTGAAGACAGTGCGTGCGTCATCCGATGGCTTGCTTGCAATCATCGGTGACGTCCTAGATTTGTCGAAGATCGAAGCCGGACAGTTGAGCCTCGAACACATTGCATTTGATTCCGTTGATGTCCTTGAACGCTGCCTGATCATCCATGCGCCCAACGCACATGGGAAGAATATTGAGCTCTATGGCGACTTTGGAGCGGCCTCTGTGCAACTTCATGGCGATCCCGTGCGCTTCGCGCAGATCGTCAATAACCTCCTGAGCAACGCTATCAAGTTCACCACGGCCGGGAAGGTGACACTAAGGCTTGCGGTTCAAGTGACACCCAGTCCGCACATAGACGTCGCTGTCGAAGATACCGGCATCGGCATGTCACCAGCACAACAGCGCTCGCTGTTCGAGGCATTCTCACAGGCGGACAGTTCAATCAATCGGCGTTTTGGAGGAACAGGTTTGGGCCTGATGCTCTCCAAGCTCATTGCCGAGGCCATGGGAGGGTCGATTGCGGCAACCAGCGAACTGGGCGTCGGTAGCCGCTTCTCTGTCACCCTGCCTATCGACGACGGGCCTCTCAATACCTCCAGCGGGCGCACGCGGTTTGACGGCGAGCTGGTCGTCGTTGTGGCGCCCAAGGAGGAATGGCACCGATTTGTCACGCCGCATCTGACCGGTTTGGGATTGCGCATCGAGAACTACCATTCGCGAGAGCAGCTTGAAGACGCCAACCTTGGACGTGCCAGCGCACTCATGGTCTTTCCTGACCACGAGTTGTGGGACGTAGGAGGCAACAAGGGGCTGCCCGAAGCGGCACGATGCGTAATCGACTGCCAATTTGGTGGTCCAGCCCACCCCGTGCGCGACGGACATGTTCTGGCTGTGTCTTGCTATTCTTTAAGCGGAATACTAATTGCGGTTTCTGAGGCCGTGTATTCCCAAGTAGCACATTCCACGCCTACACGGCAACGATCTGATGGTGAAAGGGTGTCCGCGTCCAGTACTCCGCGGCCTCAACTGGACACACTTCGTGTTCTCGCGGTTGAAGACAATGTAGTGAATCAACAGCTCTTGAGAGACCAGCTGCGCTTGCTAGGTTGTGACGCTCACGTCGTCGACGGTGGCGTAGCTGCGCTTGATGCCTTGACCGACGAGGAGTGGGACATTCTGCTTACGGATCTCAACATGCCCGGCATGAGTGGATTTGACTTGGTGGCAGCCGTGCAGCCGAGATGGCCGACTTTGCCAATTCTGGCGATCACGGCGCACGCGACTGTAGAGGAGCACCGCAAATGCGAGGCTGCCGGCATCCGTCGAGTGCTAACCAAACCACTTTCACTGGAGGCGCTTTCAGCTGCATTGACGCCATACGCACGCAAGGCGCCGAGCCAATCGGAGCCGGAACATGGCGAAGGGTTGGATCTTCTGGGCGGTAAGCCTGTATCCCCCGAGCTGCGCGCCATCTTTGCGGAGTCCTGCGTCACGTCGCTGGCCACGATTCAGCGCACCCGACAAGCCGGAGATTCGGTCGGGCTTCGTGCGGAGCTGCACTCACTTTGCGGCGCGCTCAATATATTTGGACACAAGACGCTGGCTCAGTCGTGTGTCTCGATTGGAGAGCAGCTGCGGCGCAGCGAGTCTGCTGAAACTGCAGGATTGCTCGACGAACTCGAAGCCGGCTTAGCTGCCTTGTCGAACAACAAGCAGACTGCCCCGACCTCCCAAGGGTAGTTGGCTAAAGTGGAGCCTAGAGGGAAGGTCGGAACAAGTCTACCAATTATGCCGACGGACGTTGAACCCAGTAAACGAGACGCCACGATGGGGCAACTGAGCTTCTCGGACGCGGAGTACGCCGGCAAGAGGAAGAAGACGCGGCGAGAGGTCTTCCTCGAAGAGATGGAACTGGTGGTGCACGAGCCGATCCCCGACGAGACGACGATCCTGAACTTCCGGCACACGCTGGAGGCGTACGACCTGGCCGAGGACATCCTCAAGCAGGTCAACGCGCACCGTGCACGCAAAGGCTTGTTGCTCAAGCGGGGCAGCGTCGTGGATGCCACGATCATCGCGATCCCGAGATGCATCAGATCAAGAAGGGCAATGAGTGGCACTTCGGGATGAAGGCGCTACAGGGACTTCCCGCGAAGTCAATGGCGGCGGCATGCTGATTCTTGGCGACTCGTTTCCGTCGTCGGACCCGATCTGTTCTGCTTGGAATGTTGGATGCTATCGACGACGCCGGCAGAAGACCTGTCATGGACCGCGATAGCGTGTCCATGCAGCAAGACGACGATCATTGCGAAGCCCCGAAGGCAGCTTAGCGACAAGCTGCCTGAGCTGAGCGTCGCAGGCGAGCAGCTTCACGCCGCGGGGTCGTCCAGCGGCACAGCCTCAAGCAGCGTTCGACGCTTGGGGCGGCGGGTCAGTCTCACAGCTGTAGATTGAACTATCGCCGGCGCGAAGGCGGTCGCGCAGCGCACACGGGTGCATGAAATCTGCCAGGGCCACGCAAAAGTCCGCTGGCGCGAGCTCCAACATTCGCATGACGGAGGCGGCTTGGGCGGTGGTGAACCGCGATGGCGTGAACACGCCCACCAATCTCGCCGCGCTACGCTTGTCTCGTGTCTGAAGCTTGGCCAGTGAGAGCACCAATCGAGCTTGGAGTTCGGTAAGCGGACTGGGGGCAGATGACACGTATTCCTTCTGGACGCGACCCATTGCCACGTTGCTGGCAGCATTCAAACTGAAGAACGCGGCGGCGCGCCGGGCGATAGCCCTAAATGCGGGCAACAAAGCGATCGTCGGCCTATCGCCATTTCGCCATTCAGAGCCAGGTTGCTTCGCTACTTTGCCGAACGCCGGACGGCCATCGCTAGTTGTGTTGATTTCGGTCATGGTGAACTTGAGGTGCACGGTGTAGGTAAGGAGCGCACGATGGACCGCTGGTCCAGTGCACACTCGCAATCGGGGGCGACAAGTCATAGCTCGGATCGAAACACGCCTGAGCGATGGCTTAGGAAGTCCATGACCAACGCCGTGATCGCACACGTTGCCTTGTGGGACAGGTCAGCTGAGTCGCCGTATCTCGGGACGCTCGCTGCTCTTTCTCGTTCGCTTTAGATCCGAGATGGCCCGTCGTTCGGGGCTTACGTATTGGGCCTGGCCGTGAACAAAATGGATATGAGACACGTCTGGAAATGCCGGGCTTCGAATACGGACGGACTTTGGAAATCGGAAGATTGTCACTGGCAAGTCAGGGCGCTTGCACGACGCCCAGAGCCCAAGACGGTGTTCCTGTACCAGGATCACCAACTGGTGGCAGGCCACGCTCTACGCCAGCGCCCGGGCAAACGCGTGAGCGTTCGCGACCACTTGCCGTCGGCAGCCTTCCAAGACTTCACCACGCGAATGTTGCTCTTCTCGGGCGGACCATGCAGGCGATTCATGACCGACCATCTGCAGCAGTCGCGGCCCTGTGGGGTGCATATTTCAGGTCTAGATTTGGACCAGTCTTCTGAGAGCCTTGGATTGGGTGCGGAGCCTTGGTTCCTGGCGATCGCAACGCGACTTCGTCGAAGGATTCCTAGGAGATCAAAGGCACTTAGGCGCATCAAGCGAGGGGATTTCTGCTGGCGAGATGCGACCAAATTTTGAGACTCGTCCCATGGCGACTGGCCGCGCAGGATGGCCCAATACTTTCAGTCGACCCCAAGGGGGTGGCTTGCCATTTGAAGTTGCCGCGAGGTGCGAGATTTGCCGCTCAACAGGGCTCAACAGACCTGAGTACCTACAGCAGACGCACTGCGTAGCGGTATGCAATCACGATGGCTTCTATTGCCTGAGTCCTGATTCGTAGAACTCGAACGCACTAGACCACGCGAGACGCGTCTGCCATGCGGAACGCTCTCGATGCCGTGGGCAGGCGCCGTGTCAACGAAGGCGCTCAGGGCAGAAAGGTGACAAGTGGTGGGCTCGCTTTCCTGGCCGAGGAAGCGGACCCGTCAATCGATTGGGTGACGCTCCATACGACGACCAAGACTGCGCTTTGCCATGGTATCCGCTCGCTCCTATCTTGCTGTCTTTATCCTGACTTGTCTGGTTAGCGTTGTGTCGGCTCGTCCAAAGCCGGCGTATTCACCAGAAGAGTTGCGCTGGATAGAGCAGCATCCAGTGGTCCGTTTCGTCGTTGACCCGAATGTTGCTCCAATCGAGTATGTGGAGAACGATAGATACCAAGGGCTAGGGGCCGGATACTTGCGGGCCGTCGCCCGGCAGTCAGGCCTGAAGTTCGAACTGGTGAAAGCAAGGGATTGGTCGGGTTCTCAGCGCGCTTTTCTCGATGGCGAGGCCGACCTCTTTCCAAATGCCTCCCCACACAACGTCGCGCCGGAGGTTTCACGTGAGCTCGTGTTTAGCGCCCCATACTTCGTGACGTCATCCATCATCGTTACACGTGCAAACGAGCCGGTCGTCCTTGAACTCAAAGAGTTGACCGGACGGGTTGTCGCCATGCGCAAGAGCGGGTTCTATTCGAATTTTCTCGCGCAGGCCGGTATCGACATCGAACCTTTGTTGGTTGACGAGCCGATTGACATTCTGGAAGCCGTGGCGGACGGGCGGGCATACGCAGCGATTGGTCCTGATGCAGTTCTGCTTCCAATGGTGCGGCGATCTTTTGCGGGTCGACTCAGTGTCTCCGGCGCTTTCAGTGACCTTCAGTTCAGCACTCGGATGGCGGTCCGGGCGAGTCTTCCCATGTTGGATTCGATCATTAGGAAGTCATTGGCCAATCTAACTGCCGAGGAAACCGATGCAATCAACGATACGTGGCTTCAGCAAGCCGACTTTGGACGGCCGTCATTCGGTTCCTTGGTTCGCTACAGATTGCCTCTAATTCTGGCAGTCATTGCGTGTTTCGGGGTGCTGACATGGCTTGTTCGCCGGGCGAAAGCCGCCGAGAGTACTGCTCGAGCGAGTGAACTGGCAATGTCCCGGTTCCTCGCGGGGATGAGTCATGAGATTCGTACGCCACTCAACGCGATACTCGGCAACCTGGAGCTCTTCGCACTTTCGCCGCTCAACGCAGCGCAGAAAGACAGACTCAGAACGGTCAGAAAAGCATCCGACGGGTTGCTGACCATCGTCAATGACATCCTCGATGTTTCCAAGATCGAAGCTGGACAGATGTCACTGGAACAGATTGACTTCGACGTAGTTGAAGTTGCTGAAAGATCCTTGATGATCTTTGCTCCGGTCGCACGGGCCAAAAATCTGCGTCTTTACGGTGTATTCGACACAGCGAGCTCGCAGTGGATGCGAGGTGACCCAGCAAGACTGGCCCAGGTCATCAACAATCTGCTGAGCAACGCGATGAAGTTCACCTTGAACGGAAAGGTCACATTGCGCCTAGGGATTGAGAGGACTGCGCCACGGGATACGTTCATCGTATTGAGTATTGAGGACTCAGGGATCGGCATGACGTCTGAACAGCTTTGCAAGCTTTTCTGCGCGTTCACGCAAGCTGATCCGTCAATAAGCCGGCGCTTTGGCGGCTCTGGGTTGGGTTTGTTCTTGGCGCAGCAGTTGGTTGGCAAGATGCGCGGCAGGATCACAGCTTCCAGCACGCCGAACGTGGGCAGCGTCTTTACTGTGCGGCTGCCTCTTGCTGGCGGACATGGTGCTCAGCAATCCCGACGTGCGTTTTCTGGCGAGTCGGTAGTCGTCCTATCTCCAGCCGCCGAATGGAATGACTTTGCGGTGCCGCATCTGCGCGCATGGGGGCTGGATGTTCAGACTTGCAGCAGCCCGGCTCAGCTCGCCGAGGAGCAATTGAAGCGCGCGCGAGTAGTCATTCTTTTTGCTGAGCAGGCTAATTGGTCACACTCCGATTTGGGGCGACTTATCGGTGATGCAGCAAATGTGATCGACTGCAGTAGCCACGGTCCTGTGCGTCCGGAGCCGATAGAACACGTCATCAGTGTTTCCTGCTACTCACTCAAAGGTTTGAAGAAGGCCCTGCACCTTGCTTTGAGTGATGGAGCGGGGGGTGCCAAGACGGTCACGAGGCAAGAAGCTTCCGACCGTGCGCCGATGGTATCGCATCCGCTGCGCGTCCTCGTCGTGGAAGACAATCTGGTCAATCAGCAATTGTTCGTCGAGCAGCTAGAGACGCTGGGCTGCATCGCCAAAGTCGTCGGGTGTGGCCAGGAAGGATTGGATGCCCTTGCCGCCGGTGAGTGGGACTTGCTTTTGACTGACCTGTGCATGCCTGGCATGGACGGCTACGAGTTGGCGGCGGTCGCACATAAGAGATGGCCTCAGCTTCCTATCATGGCGGTAACTGCTCATGCCACGATGGAGGAGCGAATACGCTGTGAGGCCGCAGGAATGCAACGGGTTCTGACCAAGCCACTGTCGCTCCGAGCTCTGCACGAGGTTTTAACCAGTGTCAGCAGGTCGGCGCAGGAACGCGTCGCAGCTGCGCCGAGTGGCCCGACTTCTCCTGGTAGTCCAAGTTTTTTCCCGCGCCTCCTCGCTTGACGCCGAGACCAGTTCAAGCGCTTCCAGCATTGAGGTCACGCTCGGATGGGATGTATGCCTGTTGCCGCCTAGGGAAGGTCGGAACAAGTCCACCAATTATGCCGTCGGACGTTGAACCGGTAGACGAGACGCCACGATGAGGCAACTGAGCTTCTCGGACGCGGAGTACGCCGGCAAGAGGAAGAAGACGCGGCGAGCGGTCTTCCTCGAAGAGAATGGAACTGGTGGTGCCATGGAAGGCGATGCTGAAGGTCTCGAGCCGTTCTAGGCGGGGCGTCGCCGCAGGCCCTCCCTGCTGGACTCGATGCTGCGCGTGCACCTGATGCAGAACTGATTCGCATTGAGCGACCCGGCAATGAAGGAAGCACTGTATGAGATCGCTTCGCTGCGCAATTCGAGCGAGCCGATCCCCGACGAGACGACGATCCTGTACTTCCGGCACACGCTGGATGAGTACGATCTGGCCGAGGACATCCTCAAGCAGGTCAACGCGCACCTGGCCGAGGTATGCAGCCCCAGGGTGCCACCAGGCGATCAGTACTGAGCCACGACATCCATTTCGAAAGGGCCAAGTGCTACTTTGTTTACTCATGCATTCGGACCGTTCTGTTGGAGTGATCGATTGCGTCTGGCCACGGCGCCTTAACGAGGCGACGCTCTCCCATGGATCGAACGGGCGCTAGATGTAGTGTTTCAATAGATCGGTGTTCATCCGGAAGGGTCTGGGAAACTGGAGTTACCACGCTTCAGCTT
>NZ_BCUU01000123.1 GCF_001591385.1 Variovorax soli NBRC 106424 | reverse complement strand
CGCGCCACCTTCATCATGGCGCGCCGCCCCCAATGGCGCGCATGCCCTCACCCCGGCCCTCTCCCAGGGGGAGAGGGAGAAATTCGGATTCAGCGTGTACCGGGGGTATAGATCTTGTCGAACTGGCCGCCATCGTTGAAGTGCACCTTCTGCGCTTCGCTCAGGCTGCCGAACAGTTCCTGCACGGTGAACAGCTGCACCGGCTTGAAGGTGGCGGCGTGCTTCTTCAACACGGCTTGCGAACGCGGGCGCAGGGCATGCTTGGCGGCGATTTCCTGGCCTTCTTCCGAGTACAGGTAGTCGAGGTAGGCCTTGGCCAGTTCGCCCGTGCCCTTCTTGGCCGTGGTGCGCTCGACCACCGCCACCGGGTTTTCGGCCAGGATGCTGATGGACGGGTACACCGAATCCACCTTGCCGGCGCCGAATTCACGGTCGATGGACACCACTTCCGATTCGAAGGTGATCAGCACGTCGCCGATGTTGCGCTGCAGGAAGGCAGCGGTGGCATCGCGGCCGCCGCGCGCCAGGATCGGCACGTTCTTGAACAGCTTGCCCACGAACTCGGCGGCCTGCGCATCGCTGCCGCCCTTCTTCTTCACGTAGCCCCAGGCGGCCAGGTAGGCATAGCGGCCGTTGCCGCCGGTCTTGGGGTTGACCACCACGACCTGCACGCCGGGCTTGATCAGGTCGTCCCAGTCCTTGATGCCCTTGGGGTTGCCGTTGCGCACCAGGAACAGCATGGTCGAGGTGGTGGGCGCCGCGTTGTCGGGAAACTTCTTGGCCCAGTCCTTGGCCACCACGCCCTTGTCGGCCAGGAACTCGATGTCGGTGGTGGTGTTCATGGTCACCACGTCCGCTTCCAGGCCGTCGGCCACGGCGCGCGCCTGGGCGCTGGAGCCGGCGTGCGACTGGTCGATCTTGACGTCCTTGCCGGTGGTCTTCTTGTAGTGCGCCACGAAGGCGGCGTTGTAGTCCTTGTAGAACTCGCGGGCCACGTCGTAGGACACGTTCAGCAGGCTGTTGCCCTGCTGCGCAAAGGCGGGCATGACGGCGGCGGCGGCCAGGGCGAAGGCGGCAAGAATTTTTCTGGTTCTGGTGGTCATGGATGAGCCAATCGTTCTGCGTTGAAAGAGGAAGGTGCCTGCACGGGCGCCGCAACCTGTGCGCCCCCGTGGGTCAAGGACTGGAACAGCGCCTGGCCGAGGGGCCAGGGGCCGTGTCCCGAGTCGTGGTCGATATGCCCCGCATTCTGCATACGGACGAATTCGCTGCCCCAGGCGCGGGCAAAGGCGCCGGCCAGGCGCACCGGGCAGCCCGGGTCGTTGCTGCTGGCCACCATCACGCTGCGGTACGGCAGCGGCGCATGGGGCACCGGCGCAAAGCTGGACGTCTGGGCCCGCCGCTCCGGATCGACCGGTGCCACGAGCAGCGCGCCGTGCACCCGCGCCGCCGCCGCCTCGCCCAGGTGGGCGGCGGCGATGCAGCCCAGGCCGTGTGCCACCAGCAGCACCGGCGCCTGCGCCGACAGCACCAGCGCCTCCAGGGACTGAAGCCACGCTTCGCGGTGGGGCGTGGTCTCGTCGGGCGGGGTGAACCAGTGCGCGCCGGCCAGTTCGCCAGCCCACAGGCGCTGCCAGTGGCCGGCGTTGGCGTCTTGCCAGTCGGGCACGAAGAGGGTCTGGAAGTGGCTCACAGGCTGTGGAAAGAGGTTCGAGCCTGGGATTGTCCGAAGCATGCCTCGGATAACAAACGAATATCTGTTTGTTTGTTTATGGGTAAATTCGCATAAAGAAAATTTCCAACTGATCTGACGCGAGTGACTTGCGTTGCTTTCGGTGATAGCATTGATATCAACTCATTTGTCGGGAGATTCCCATGCCCAGCCTGATCGTTCGCAGCGTGGACGACGCCATCGTGCTGTCGCTGAAGGAACGCGCAGCCCGTCATGGCCGCAGCATGGAGGCCGAGCATCGCGCCTTGCTGGCCGAGGTTCTGCTCAAGCCTCGCCGTCGCCCGTTGGCCGATGTGCTGGCCTCCATGCCCCCTGTGGGACTGGATTCCGATTTCGAGCGCGTCCAGGACGGCAAGGCTGCACGTGTATTTGATTGACATCAACGTCATCAGCGAAGCGCGGAAGGGCCGCGCGGCCGATGAGGGCGTGCAGGCGTTCTTGCGTGAAAGCGCCGTACAGGGCACGCGGCTGTGGCTGTCCGCCGTGACGGTGGGTGAACTGCGCCGCGGCGTCGACCTGATTCGACATCGCGGCGATCACGTGCAGGCCCGGCGGCTGGAGTCATGGCTGACCGACATGATCGAGGAATACCGCGAGTTCATCCTCCCTTTCGACTTCGATGCCGCGCAGATCTGGGGCCGCCTGCGCGTGCCGCATCCCGAGAACGGCCTGGACAAGCAGATTGCCGCCACCGCGCTGCTGCACGACCTGACGGTGGTAACGCGCAATACCCGCGATTTCGCCGACACGGGCGTGCGCTTGTTCAACCCGTTTTCCTCCGCTCCTTGACCATGGCGCGCCCGACGAAGAGTCCCGCCGCCAGGTTGTAAAAAGGCCATTGCGCCTAGAGAAGCTCTTCGTCCACCATCGCCGCGAGCACGGACAGGCGCAGCCTGCGTCCCCAGTTCAGGGCCGGCTCGCGGGCCAGCACCACCTCGCCTTCGCCCTGCTGCGACACCCATTGGAGGCTGCGCAGTTCGCTGCTGCCACCCTGGGCGCGCAGTTGGTAGGCCTGCGGCAGACGCTCTCCCCGCATCAGCGAGGCAGCCTGCGCGGCCAGCACGGGGCTGTCCACGATCAGCACCATCTCGGTGTTCAACTGGGCGGAGCGCCTGTCCATGTTCATCGAGCCGATCGACAGCCACCGCCCGTCCACCACCGCCAGCTTGGCATGCAGGCGCCCGAGCGATGCGCGGCGGGGCGCATCGGCCGGCGGCTGCGCCTGCCCCGGCATCAGCTCGTAGAGCGCCACGCCCATGTCCAGCAAGGCCGTGCGGTAGCGGGCGTAGCCGAAGTGCACCAGTGGCTCGTCGGTGGTGGCCAGCGAGTTCGTCACCAGCGACACGCGCACGCGCTGCGCCACCGCGCGCAAGGCCCGCAGACCATCTTCACCCGGCACGACGTAGGGCGACGCCAGAAACACCTCCGACGATGCGCCTTGCATCAGCTCCAGCTTGGCGCGCATCACCGCGCCGTCTTCCCGGCGCCCGGTGGCTGCCTTGCCGGGCGGATCGGCGACCACCCGCACGGGTGCCAGCGTCAGCTCGACCTTGCCGCTGCGCAGTTGGGCGGCGACGCAGGCCTGGCCCAGCTCGTCGCGCTCTGCCGCCCTCGGCTCGGCGCCGATGCCGGCGACCTGAACCCGCCCATCGAAGGCCAGGCGCGCCGCTTCGCCCTGTTCGTCCGGCGCGGCCAGGCTCTGGACCGGATAGGCCTGCTCGCTGTTCCAGTAGTCGTCGAACACCGCCGACATGCGCGCCACCGCCGGGCCGGCGGTCAGCACGTCCAGATCGATGAAGTGCGCCGGCTCGCTGCGCTCGAAATAGGCATCGGCGATGTTGCGGCCGCCGCTGATGGCGAATGCGTTGTCCGCCACCAGCAACTTGTTGTGCATGCGGCGGTTGATGCGCGAGAACTCGCGCAGCGACAGCAGCGTGCGCCGCGCAACGCTGCCGTCGCGCGCCGGCAGCGGGTTGAAAAGACGCACCTCCACGCCGGGCTGGGCAGCCAGTCCCGCCAGCAGGGCCTCTTCCTCGCCGGCATACAGGTCGTCCACCAGCAGGCGCACCCGCACGCCGCGCGCACCGGCGTCGCGCAGCTCGCGCAGGAACTGGCGGCCCGAGGCGTCATCGGCAATGTGGTAGTACTGCGCGTCCACGCTGCGCTGGGCCATTTGCACCAGCGCGATGCGGGCTTCGAAGGCCTGGACGCCCGCCGGCAGCAGGCGCAGGCCGGAGCGCCCTGCCGCGCCCTCTTCCTGCTCGCCGAGCGATGCCTCGGCCATGGCGCCCAGTGCGGTGGCGGCCACATCGTCGATGCGCTGCGAGGGCGTGCGCATGACCTCCTGCGGCAGGCTGGAGCAAGCGGCCAGGAACGCGACCAGCAGGAACAGGAACCAGCGGCGAAGGCGGTGCGAAAGCATGGGTGGAATCTAGACAGGCGGCCCACATTCCACGAGTCAGCAGTGCGCCCAACCTGAGTGAAATAGTTCACACTGCGTCTTCCAGCCAGAGCCCGGCCTCCGGGTCTGCCAGAGCCATGACTGCCGATGCCGCCGCCGACGATGACGCGGGCAACCGCCTGCCGCAGGCCTTGCTCCAGGCCGTGGGCTCACGCGGCCAGGTGCGCAGCTTTCCGGCGCATGCCATCCTGATCAACGAAGGCGACAGCACCGACTCGCTCTACATCGTTCTCGCCGGCCGGGTGAAGGCCTACGCCAGCTCGGAAGACGGGCGCGAAGTGGTGCTGGCCGAATACGGCCCCGGCGAGTACTTCGGCGAACTCGCCCTCGACGGATCGCAGCGCTCGGCGTCGATCCAGGCCATCGAGCCGTGCAGCTGCCGCGTGGTGCAGGCGCAGGAGCTGCAGGCCTTTCTTGCCGAGTACCCGGCGTTCGGCGCGCACCTCACGCGCAAGCTGATGCACATGGTGCGGCGGCTCACGCGGCAGGTTCGCAGCCTGGCGCTGCAGGATGTGTACAGCCGCGTCGTGCACCTGCTGAGCGAACTCTCGGACCCCGCAGGCGGCACCGAGCGGGTGGTGCGCCACCGGCTCACGCAGCAGGACATTGCCGACCGCGTCGGATCGTCGCGCGAGATGGTGAACCGCGTGATGAAGGAGCTGGCCGCCGGCGGCTACATCGCCCGGCGAGAAGGCCGCATCGTGCTGCTGCGCAAGCCGCCCGCCGCCTGGTAGCTGCATGCAGACGGCGGATCAGATCGAGTAGTCCAGCGGGTCGGCGCCACTCATGTTCTCCGCCAGGAAGTCGATCAGCTTGCGCACCGCCGGCACGAGCGCGCGCCGCTGCGGAAACACCGCATGGCAGATGCCCGGGTGCGGACCCCAGCCGGGCAGCACCTCCTTGAGGCGGCCGTTGCGCAGGTCGGTGCGGCACATGTAGTCGGGCAGCACCCCGGCGCCCGTGCCCGCCAGTACCGCGAACTGCAGGGTGGCCAGGTCGTCGGCCAGGTAGCGCGGCGCGTGGTGCAGCACGTGCGTCGCACCGCCCGGCCCTTCCAGCCGGATGGACGCGCGGCCGTCGCCGGCCGCGGACATGGCCACGGTGTCCAGCCGCTCCAGGTCATGGGGTGTGCGGATGGGGCCTTGCCGGCGCAGCAGTTCGGCGTTGGCCACCAGCAGGCCGCGGCTTTCGCCGAAGCTTTTGGCCACCAGGGTGGCGCTGTCCTCGATCTGCGGGCGCACGCGCAGCGCGATGTCCACGCCCTCTTCCACCGGGTCCACCGGCCGGTTGAGGATCAGCATTTCCACCCGCACGGCCGGGTAGCGCTGCATGAAGCGCGGCAACAGCGGCCCCACGGCCGCCTGCGCCAGCGTGACGGGGCAGCTGATGCGCACCGTGCCGCGCGGCTCTGTCTGCACCTGGGCCACCGCCTCGGCCGCCGCCTGGGCGGCATCCCGCATGGCGACACAGTGGCGCAGGTAGAGCTCGCCCGCCGGCGTGAGCGACAGGCTGCGCGTGCTGCGCTGCAACAGCTGCACGCCCAGCTGCGCCTCCAGGTCGGCCACGCGGCGCGACAGGCGCGACTTGGGAATGCCCAGCGCCCGCCCAGCCGCCGCAAAGCCGCCGCGCTCGGCCACCTCGGCGAAATAGACCATGTCGTTCAGATCCTGCATGGCGCCCTCCTTTTCCTTTGGAAATTGATCGTCGTCCTATTTTTGGAACAATCTAAGTCAATTTCGCCGTCTTATCAATCAATCGCCACATAAATAGACTTCTCTCCATGCCGACACATCACCGCGTCGGCCCCAACCAAAGGAAGAGAGCAAGTCATGAAGCTGCTGCACGTTGATTCGAGCGTCCTGGGCGCCAATTCCGTTTCGCGCCGTCTCACCGCCAACACGGTGGCCGACTGGGTTGCCACCCGTCCCGGCACCGAAGTCCAGTACCTGGACCTGTCCGTCTCGGCCCCCAGCCACTTCGACGCCGATTCGCTGGGCTTTCGCCTGCCCGAGGGCACGCCACTGAGCGAGGCGCAAAAGCGCGAGAACGCGGTGTCCGAGCAACTGGTGAGCCAGTTCCTGGCCGCTGACGTGGTCGTGGTGGGCGCGCCGCTGTACAACTTCTCGATCCCCAGCCAGCTCAAGGCCTGGATCGACCGCCTGGCGCAGCCCGGCCGCACCTTCAAGTACACCGAAAAGGGCCCGCAAGGCCTGGCCGGCGGCAAGACGGTGATCGTGGTCTCGACCCGCGGCGGCATCTACTCCACCAGCGAAGCCGGCCAGGCGGCCGAGCACCAGGAGAGCTACCTGAAGGTGGTGTTCGGCTTCTTCGGCATCACCGACGTGCGCTTCGTGCGCGCCGAAGGCCTGGCCATGGGCGAACAGCAAAAGGCCCAGGCGCTGGAAGCCGCTGCCGGCGACATCCGCCGTGCGAGCACCGAGGCTGCCAACCAGGAAAGCGCCAAGGCTGCTGCCTGATCCTGCTTTCGCCTGTAAATAGACAAGGCTCCGAGCCCGTTCGACAACGGGCTCGGAGCCTTTTTTCTTTGGACCCGGGCCAGTTGGAGGTCAAGCCACCGCAGCAGGCCGCTGATTCACGGACAAGTCCAGTTCGTAGCCCAGGGCGGCAAAGGCGTCGGCCAGGGTGTCGATCTTGGTCGTGTGGTGCAGATCCAGGATGCGTGTGACTTCCTGTGCCTTGATCCCCATGCGGCGAGCCAGGTCGATCGGCCGCGTCTTGCTTTGAACGATTCGATTGAGCAGTTCCACCTTGGTGGCGATCGAAGGAGGAAGCGCCACGACCTCCTCGCCGCGCCTGGACTTGGTTGGCGCAGGAACCGCACGGCCATCCTCGAAATAGAAATCCATGGCGGTGACCAGCGCGTCGCGCGCCATTTCCCGGGCCTCTTCGAGGGTGTCGGCCTGCGTGATGGCTTCGGGGATGTCCCGGAACGTGACGACGTAGCCCCCTGCCGGATCGGGCTCGAAGCGAGCCGGAAATTTCAACATAGCTTTTCCACCTTTCATCGCGCCAAGAAAAGCGCATGGGGCTACAGCAAAGATCAGGTCAGACGGCAAGGCCCCGCAGGGCCTGCCCGGTGACTCAGTTCAAGCCCAGTTGCTTCAAGATGGCCCGTCGCGTGCCTTCCTTCAGTTCCTGGGAGGGGTGCCGCGGCAGCGTCGAAAACTTGCCCTGGTAGCGCAGCTTCCAATGGTTCGTTCCGTTCGTCACCTCCACCCCTTGCGATTCAAGCCACCGCTTGAATTCGCTGATCTTCACTTCCCTCCCTGCGTTGTTCTGACGCCGGAAGAATAAACAATTTTGCTTGTTTATACAAGCATTTTTGTTTACAAGAAGGTGGCTTGCCAAACGGCCCGCAGGCCGGTCTCGCCCAGGCCAGCGTCAGGCCGTGTGCGCCTTCACCCACGCCACGTACTTCTCCACCCAGCCCTTGAGGAACTCGCGCGTGGATTCGACCGTGACGTGGCCCTTGTCGTCGATCAGGCCTTCCTTGTTCTGCACGAAGGCCTCGGGCTGGCCCAGCGTGGGCACGTCGAGGTAGGCCAGGATGTTGCGCAGGTGCTGCTGTGCCAGCGCCGTGCCCAAGGCGCCGACCGAGATGCCGATGACGCCCGCCGGCTTGCCGGCCCAGGCGCTCTGGCCGTAGGGGCGCGATGCGTTGTCGATGGCGTTCTTGAGCACGCCGGGAATGGATCGGTTGTATTCGGGCGTGACGAACAGCACGCCGTCTGCCGCGGCGATTTCGCTCTTGAGGCGCCGTACCGATTCGGCCTGGTTGCCGTCCTGGTCCTGGTTGTACAGGGGCAGGTCGTCGATGCGCACATGCTCGAAGGTCACGCCGGCCGGGGCGAGGTTGGCCAGCGCGAGGGCCAGCTTGCGGTTGAGCGAGTCCTTGCGAAGGCTGCCGATGACCACGGCGATCTTGAGTTGGCTCATGCGGTAAATCTCCAAAAAAAAGAGAGAGGGTTGAGGGGATTCGAATTGATATTCAAGGCACGGGCCGCGCGTTCTGCAGGCTCGCCTGCGTCACGCTCGCACCCGGCGGCACGTCGGCCGTGATCCACACGTTGCCGCCGATGGTGGCGCCGCGCCCGATGGTCACGCGCCCGAGGATGGTGGCGCCGGCGTAGATGACCACGTCGTCTTCCACCACGGGGTGGCGCGGCAGGCCCTTTTGCGGGTTGCCGTCCGCGTCCGTGGGAAAGCGCTTGGCGCCCAGCGTCACGGCCTGGTACAGCCGCACCCGCTTGCCGATGATGGCGGTCTCGCCGATCACCACGCCGGTGCCGTGGTCCATGAAGAAGCCCGCGTCGATGCTGGCGCCGGGGTGGATGTCGATGCCGGTCTGGCTGTGCGCCAGTTCGGCCACGATGCGCGCCAAGAGCGGCAGGCCCAGCCCGTACAGCTTGTGCGCCAGGCGGTGGTGGATGAGCGCGAGCACGCCCGGATAGCACAGCAGCACCTCGTCCACGCTCTGCGCCGCCGGGTCGCCCTGGTAGGCGGCGAGCACGTCGCTGTCCAGCAGGCGGCGGATGGCCGGCAGCTCCGCGGCAAAGGCGCGGATGGCGGCCGTGGCCTGTGCGTCGACCTCGGCCGCCTGCGGGCCGCCGTGGCGCACCTGGTACGCCAGTTCCAGGCGCGCCTGCGTCTCCAGGCAATGCAGCGCCGAGTTGAGCGTGTGGCCCACATAGAAATCCTCGCTCTCGTGGCGCAGGTCGGGCGGGCCCAGGCGCATGGGAAAGAGCGCGCCCTTGAGCTGCTCGATCGTCTGCGCCAGCTGGTCGCGCGACGGCAGTTCGCGGCTCACCGGCTCGCGGGGCCGGTTCTGCGAATCGCGCCATTCGCCGCGCACCGCGCGCAGCGCCGTCACGATATCGCCCACATCGAATTGAGACATTCCATCCTCTCATCGGGCGCATCCGGAGCGCCCATGAGTGGATGGTAGGCCGGTTTGAAATCGGGCGTTGCCGCGAACCTTGCGAGGCCTTTCAGAGCTTGGCGATGGACACCTCGGTGGCCTTCACCAGCGCCACCACCTCGGAGCCGATGCGCAGCTGCAGCTCGTCGATGGAGCGGGTGGTGATGACGGAGGTGACGATGCCGAAGGGCGTTTCCACATCGACCTCGGAGAGCACGTCGCCGCGGATGATTTCGCGCACGCGGCCCTTGAACTGGTTGCGCACGTTGATGGCTTGGATGGACATGTCGAGGGTTCCTTTTTGCGTGAGTGAGTGAGTGGATCGATGAAGAAATAAGGCGCTCAGACCGCCCAGCGCAGCGCATGCGCCGCCGGGCCGAGCCATGCGGTGTCGTTGGCCGGTGCCGCTTCGGGCTCCTTTTGCAGCACCCGGTCCAGGATGCGTTTTTCCAGCGCCGCGAATGCCGGGTCGCCCTGCGAGCGGGGCCGCGCCAGGTTGATGGCTTCGTCCAGCGCGATGCGCCCGTCCTCGATGAGGATCACGCGGTCGGCCAGCGCCACCGCCTCCTGCACGTCGTGCGTGACCAGCAAGGCCGTGAAGCGATGGCGCTGCCACAGCGACTCGATCAGCCGGTGCATCTCGATGCGGGTGAGCGCATCCAGTGCGCCCAGCGGTTCGTCCAGCAGCAGCAGGCGCGGCTGGTGCACCAGGGCGCGGGCCAGGGCCACGCGCTGGCGCTGCCCGCCCGACAGGCGCGCCGGCCATTCGCCTTCGCGCTCGGCCAGACCCACCTGCGCCAGCACTTCGGCGCCGCGTGCACGCGCCTCGTTCGGCAGGCCCAGCGTCACGTTGTCCAGCACGCGGCGCCAGGGCAGCAGGCGCGCCTCCTGGAACATGATGCGGACCTCTTCGCGCAGGCCGTCGATGGGCTTGCCATCGGCCAGCAACTGGCCCTCGCTGGCCTGCTCCAGCCCGGCCACCAGGCGCAGCAAGGTGCTCTTGCCGCAGCCGCTGCGCCCGACGATGGCGATGAACTGCCCCGGCTCGATGGACAGCTGAAGATGCCGCAGCACCTCACGCTGGCCGTAGCGCTTGGTCAGGCCCTGCGCCTGCAGGCGCACGCCCTCTTCCCGTTCGATGGCAACTGCTTCGCTCATGCGCCCTTCCCCTGGTAACCCGGATGCCAGCGCAGCCAGCCGCGCTCCAAGGCCCGTGCAAAGACGTCCGCCACCTTGCCCAGCAGCGCGTACAGCAGGATGCCCACCAGCACGACATCGGTGCGCAGGAACTCGCGCGCGTTCATCGTCAGGTAGCCGATGCCCGCCTGCGCCGAGATGGTCTCGGCCACGATCAGGATCACCCACATGAGGCCCAGCGAGAAGCGCAGCCCCACCAAAATCGACGAGGTCGCGCCGGGCAGGATCACTTCCTTGTAGAGCTGCCAGCGCGTGAGGCCGTAGCTGCGCCCCATCTCGATGAGCTGCGGATCCACGTTGCGGATGCCGTGGAAGGTGTTGAGGTAGATCGGGAAGAACACCGAAATCGAGATCAGGAAGATCTTGGCCGTCTCCTCGATCCCGAACCACAGGATCACCAGCGGAATGAGCGCCAGCGCCGGCACGTTGCGCACCATCTGCACGGTGGAGTCGAGCAGCGTCTCGAAGAAGCGCACCGAGCCGGTGAGCAGGCCCAGCAGCAACCCGGCACCGCCGCCGATGGCCAGGCCCAGCAAGGCCCGGCCGGCGCTGATCTTCAGGTGCGCCCACAGCTCGCCCGAGAGCGTGAGTTCCCAGGCGCAGCGCAGCACGTCCAGCGGCGCCGGCAGCACGCGCGCCGAGAGCCAGCCGGCGGACGACGCGACCTGCCAGGCCACGACCAGCGCCAGCGGCACCAGCCAGGGCACCAGCCTTCGCCCCACGGCACGGGCCAGCGCACGCAGCGCGGCCAGGGCCGGGGCTGCTTCCACCACCGCGGGCGAGCCAATGGCTGCGGATGCCGGAAGCGTCGAGAGTTGTTCGCTCATGCGGTGGGCTCCCGGCGGCTCAGATGGCAAAGCGCGGAAGGACCCGCGTGCGGGGGTGCCGCCGCGGCAGGCCCCACGCCTGGGCGGTGGTGCGCATCACCTGGACGATGCGCCAGCGCACGTCGTTATTGCTTCTCCTGCTGCTGTTGAGGTCTTGCATGGCAAACGCTCCTTCAGGCCAGGCCCGCGGCCGCAGCCTCGAGCACGTTGATCTTTTTCGGAATGAGCTTGAGCCCGTAGAAGGTGTCGGCAATCGCCTGCTGCTCGGCCAGGATGGCCTTGGTGATGGGCCCCACGCCGAACACGGTGCGGCTCGTGGTGGCCTCGCCCACCGAGCGCGACAGGCCCCACAGCTGCGCCAGCTCGGCCCCCAGCGCGGCCTTGTTCGCCGCGCCCCACACGTCGACCTGGTTGATCTCGTCGATCAGCACCTTGATCACGTCCTGGTTCTTCTGCGCGTAATCCAGCGACGAGAAGTAGTAGGCGCGGTTGTTGACCACGCCGGTGGCATCCACCAGCCGGCGCGCCTCCAGCGCCTCTTCGGCAGCGGCGCTGAACGGGTCCCAGATCACCCAGGCGTCGACCGACTTCTTCTCGAAGGCGGCGCGCGCATCGGCCGGCGGCAGGAAGACGACGTTCACGTCGCTGTAGGCCAGGCCGTTCTTCTCCAGCAGCTTCACCAGGAAGTAGTGGACATTGCTGCCCTTGTTGAGCGCGACCTTCTTGCCCTTGAGGTCGGCCGCCGACTTCAGCGGCGAATCCTTGGGCACCAGCACCGCCTCGGACTGCGGGCGCGGCTGCGTGGCGGCCACATAGGCCAGCGGCGCACCGGCGGCCTGCGCGAAGATGGGCGGCGCCTCGCCCACATCGCCGAAGTCGATGGAGCCCACGTTGAGGGCTTCCAGCTGCACCGGCCCGGCCGTGAACTCGGTCCACTTCACCGACACGCCCAGCGGTGCCAGGCGCTTTTCCAGCGTGCCGCGGCCCTTGAGCAGCGAGAGGGTGCCCTTCTGGTTGCCGACGCGAAGCTGGCGGCCGGCCTGTGCCTGCGCCTGCGACAGGCCCACGATGGCGGGCAGGCCCAGGCCCGCGGCCGCGGCGGCCTGGATGAGTCGGCGGCGTTGTGTCGAAACGGTGTGATTCGTCATATCGATCCTTGCAATGCGTGTTGTTCGAGGCGCGAGTTCTCCCGCGCGGCCCGGTGGGCCGCGTCGAAGGCAAAGCGCGAAATGGGTGAAAGAGAAGGCTGCCGCGGCCAGTACCGGCCACGGCGCGACAGGCCTCAGGCGCTACATCGCACCTGGGAAAAATGCACGGGCTCGAAAGCGGCGGATGGCGGCAGGCGCAGGCCCTCGGTGGCCAGCGCGGCCACGCTGTCGTCCAGGCGTTGCGCCAGCTCCGCCTGCAGGTGGTAGGCGCCCTCGGGCGTGAGGGTCACCTGCGAATCGGTGGCATAGACGCCGGCCAGGATGTGCCGCGCCGCCAGCGACTGCAGCACCGGCCGCAGCGCGTAGTCCAGCGCCAGCATGTGGTGCGGGCTGCCGCCGCTGGCCAGGGGCAGCACGGCCTTGCCCTGGAGCGCCGATTGCGGCAGCAGGTCGAGAAAGACCTTCAGCGCACCGCTGTAGGCAGCCTTGTAGACCGGCGTAGCCACCACCACCGCACGGGCGGCCGCCAGCTGGTCGGCGGCGCGCTGCAGCGCCGGGTGCGAGGCATCGGCGGCCAGCAGGGCCTGCGCCGGCAGGTCGCGCACGG
>NZ_BCUU01000122.1 GCF_001591385.1 Variovorax soli NBRC 106424 | reverse complement strand
TGCGGTCGGCACCGGGCTCGGGCCGGGAATCTGCAGGAAGTGCCTGCCGGTGGGGTGGGAGTCGAGTTGAAGCATGGGTGATCCGTCCTTTCTTTTTCAGTTTTGCATTCAAAATGCAAAGTGGAATGATGGTTATCACCTAGTCACCACGATTGAGGTGGGTTGGTTTTGCATGCAAAATGCAGCCCAAGGAAGGACGGAATGGCTGAAGTCATCGAAATCTCGCGCCTGGCGCTGCACGACCAGGTGGCAGCGCGGCTGCGCACCATGCTCATCGAAGGCCACATCGCGCCCGGCGCCAAGCTCAACGAGCGCGAACTGTGCGAACAGCTGCGCGTGTCGCGCACGCCGCTGCGCGAGGCGATCAAGCTGCTGGCGGCCGAGGGGCTGGTCGACCTGCTGCCCAACCGGGGCGCGGTGGCCGTGAAGCTGACCGAGGCTGACGTCGTCAACACCTTCGAGCTGCTCTCGATGCTCGAAGCCATGTCGGGCGAACTGGCGGCGCAGCGCATCACCGACGAGGAGCTGGCCGAGCTGCGCGCACTGAACTACGAAATGATGGCCTGCTTTGCGCGGCGCGACCTGTCGGGCTACTACCGCATCAATGCACGCATCCATTCGGCCATCAACGACGCGGCCAAGAACCCGGTGCTCACCAGCACCTACCGCTCCATCAACGCGCGCGTGCAGTCGCTGCGCTTTCGCACCAACCAGGACGAAGGCAAATGGGGCGCGGCGGTGGCCGAGCACGGCCGCATGATCGACGCGCTCGCGGCGCGCGACCCGGCCGCCATGCGCCAGGTGCTGATCGAACACCTGAACCGCAAGCGCGACACCGTGCTGGAGCTGCTGCGCGCCGGCGAGATCTATCCACGGCCCAGCGGCAAGAGCGCGGCCAAGAACTGACACCACCCATGCGCATCGAGCCCGCGAGCCAGCTGCAGCCAGCCGGCACCGTCCTGCCCCCCAACGAAACCTGCGAGGCGCTCGCCAGGCGCCTGTCTGCCGAGACGCAGGGCGAGGTCCTTTTCGACGATGCCTCGCGCGGCCGCTATGCGACCGACGCGTCCATCTACCAGATCATGCCGGCGGGCGTGCTGGTGCCACGCACCGAGCGCGACATTGCCACCGCCATCGACATCGCGCGCGACCTGAAGGTGCCGGTGCTGGCGCGCGGCGGCGGCACCAGCCAGTGCGGCCAGACCACCGGCGCGGCGCTGGTGATCGACAACAGCAAGCACTTCCGCCGCGTGCTGGACCTGGACCTGGAACGCCGCACCGTCACGGTGGAGCCGGGCATGGTGCTCGACCATCTCAATGCGCAGCTCAAGCCGCACGGGCTCTGGTATCCGGTGGATGTGTCCACCAGCGCCCAGGCCACGCTGGGCGGCATGGCGGGCAACAACTCCTGCGGTTCGCGCTCCATCGCCTACGGCAACATGGTGCACAACGTCGTCGGCGCGAGCGCATGGCTGTCCGATGGCGAACTGGTCGACTTCGGCCCGGTGTCCGGCCTGGGCGCCCGCGCGGGCGACATCGCCCGGCACGTGCAGCAGCTGGCGGTGCAGCACCGCGAGCAGATCCACGCGCGCTGGCCCAAGGTGATGCGGCGGGTGGCCGGCTACAACCTCGACATCTTCGACAACCAGAGCGAGAAGCCCTACACGGCGGACGGCAGCGTCAACCTCGCACACCTGCTCGTCGGCGCCGAAGGCACGCTGGCCTACACCCGCAGCCTGACGCTCAAGCTGGCCGAGCTGCCGCGCGCCAAGGTGCTGGGCGTGGTCAACTTCCCGAGCTTCCATGCGGCCATGGATTCGGCGCAGCACATCGTCAAGCTCGGCCCCACCGCGGTCGAGCTGGTCGACCGCACGATGATCGAGCTGAGCCTGGCCAACCCCGCGTTCAAGCCGACCATCGAGACCGCGCTGATCGGCCGGCCCGCCGCGATTTTGCTGGTGGAGTTCTCGGGCAGCGACAAGGCCGCGCTGCTGCCCAGGCTCAAGGACCTGGTCGACCTGATGGGCGAGCTCGGCCTGCCGGGCAGCGTGGTCCAGATGCAGGACGATGCGCCGCAGAAGAACCTGTGGGAAGTGCGCAAGGCGGGGCTCAACATCATGATGAGCCTCAAGGGCGACGGCAAGCCGGTGAGCTTCATCGAGGACTGCGCCGTGCCGCTGGAGCACCTGGCCGAATACACCGACGGCCTGAGCGAGGTGTTTGCCCGCTATGGCAGCCGCGGCACCTGGTACGCGCATGCGTCGGTGGGCACGCTGCATGTGCGGCCGATCCTGGACATGCGCACCGACGGCGCTGCCAAGATGCGCGCCATTGCCGAAGAGGCCAGCGCGCTGGTGCGCAAGTACAAGGGCGCCTTCAGCGGCGAGCACGGCGACGGCCTGTGCCGCGGCGAGTGGATCGAATGGCAGTTCGGCCCGGCCATCAACGAGGCCTTCCGTTCGATCAAGAACAAGCTCGATCCGGCCAACCTGTTCAACCCCGGCAAGATCATCGATCCGCCGAAGATGGACGACGGTTCGCTGTTCCGCTTTGCGCCGCCCACCGCGCCCAGGCCGTACAAGCGCATTGCGATCACACCCGTGCTCGACTGGTCCGCCTGGAATGTGCAGGCCGACCCGGTCACCGAGGTGACCACGGCGCCGGGCACGGGCGGCGACGTCACCGGCGGCTTCGCGAAGGCCGTGGAGATGTGCAACAACAACGGCCATTGCCGCAAGTTCGACGCCGGCACCATGTGCCCGAGCTACCGGGTGACGCGCGACGAGCAGCACCTCACGCGCGGGCGCGCCAACACGCTGCGCCTGGCGATCTCGGGGCAGCTCGGCCCCGACGCCTTCACCAGCGAAGCCATGCACGAGACCATGGACCTGTGCGTGGGCTGCAAGGGCTGCAAGCGCGACTGCCCGACCGGCGTCGACATGGCGAAGATGAAGATCGAGTTCCTGTCGCACTACAAGAAGCGGCACGGGCACACGCTCAAGGACCGGCTCATTGCCCGCCTGCCGGACTACGCGCAGGCAGCCAGCCGCGTGCCGTGGCTCTTCAACCTGCGCAACAGCGTGCCGGGCGCGCGCTGGCTCGGCGAGAAGATGCTGGGGCTGTCGGCCAAGCGCTCGCTGCCCGCGTGGCGCAGCGACACCTTCTGGCGCAGCGCCGATGCCTCGACGATGTTCGTGAGCCGCGAACAGGCCGTCGCATTGGCGCGGGAAGGGCGCCCGGTCGCGGTGCTGTTCGTCGACACCTTCAATGGAAATTTCGAGAGCGAGAACGCGCTGGCCGCCGCGCGCGTGCTGGCCGCGGCCGGCTATGCGCTGCACACGGTGCAAAAGGACGGCGGCCATCACTGCTGCGGCCGCACCTACCTGGCCGGCGGCATGGTGGAAGAGGCCAAGGCCCGCGCCGGCGCGCTGATCGACGCGCTGCTGCCGCTGGCCGAAGCGGGCATCGCCATCGTCGGGCTCGAGCCCTCGTGCCTGCTGACGCTGCGCGACGAGGCGCTGGTCATGGGCCTGGGTGCCAAGGCCGAAACGGTGGGCGCGCAGGCGCTGCTGTTCGAGGAATTCATTGCGCGCGAGATGAAGGCGGGCCGCTTCCGGCTGGCGCTCAAGGCGGCCGACAAGCCGATCCTGCTGCACGGCCACTGCCACCAGAAAGCCTTCGGCGCCGTCAGCCCGATCCTCGAAGTGCTGAAGCTGATTCCGGGCGCGAAGCCGGAACTCATCGAGAGTTCGTGCTGCGGCATGGCGGGCAGCTTCGGCTACGAGGCATCGCACTACGAGGTCTCGATGCAGATGGCCGAAGCCAGCCTGCTGCCCGCGGTGCGCAACAAGCCCGACGCCGTCGTGGTGGCCGACGGCACCAGCTGCCGCCACCAGATCGCCGACGGCGCGCAGCGCGAGGCGATCCACGTGGCGCGGCTGCTGGCCGCGCAGCTCGCCTGAGCTTTTGCCTTTCATCGCCGGCACGGCGGGCGAAGGCCCGAGCCGGTATCTAACCCGCTTGGGCGATTTTCATTTAGTGACGGTTGTGATACGTTTGTCCTACATGGAGATGGGCCAGGCCGGCGCTCGCAGGCAGCCCACCGAGGAGGTGGCGTGATGAAGAGCATGGACGCGGAGCAGGGTGCTTCGCCTTACCGGGTGTGGCCCGCCGAGCCTGCAAGTTTCAGTACGCGGCGGATGAGTCCGCTGCGGCACAACATCAACGAGCATCCCTTGTTCCAGCTGTCTGCGCTGCAGGCGCTGGCCCATGAACTGATGCCCGCCGGCCAGTGCCGCTTCCAGCGGCCCGGGGCCACCCAGGGTTCCGCGTTCGTGCACGAACCGAAGCATCCGCAGGGCTTGTCGATCGACGAGGTCTTCGCGCGCATGGAAGAGCCCGGCTCGTGGCTGGCGCTCTACAACGTCGAGACGATCCCCCGCTACCAGGCCGCGCTCGATCGCATCATCGACGACCTGCGGCCGGTCATCGAGCCGGAGCAGCCCGGCATCTTCCTGGTCACCGGCTTCATCTTCATTTCGGCGCCGCCTTCGGTCACGCCCTTTCACATCGACCGAGAGAACAACTTCTGGCTGCAGCTGCGCGGACGCAAGACCATGAACGTCTGGGACTGCGCCGACCGTGAGGTCATCCCGGCGCCCGGCGTCGAGGGCTTCATTGCCGGCGGCGTCCAGACGCCTTACCAGGAGTCCTTTCGTGCGCGCAGCAGCGAGTTCAATACCGGCCCGGGCGATGGCGTGTACTTTCCATCCACCTCGCCGCACATGACCAGGACCGACACGAGCTGGGTCAAGCCAGGCGACGGCATCTCGATCTCGCTCGGCGTCAATTTCTACACCTCGGTCACGCGGCGGACCGCGCAGGTGCACCAGTTCAACCGCATCCTGCGGCGCATGGGCATGTCGCCCTCGTATCCGGGGCAGTCTGCGGCAATGGATTCATTGAAGGCGCCCCTGGGCCATTGGATTGCTGCCGCTCGCTACCGGCGTCTTGGCGCCAAGGCGCCGCCCGGCGCCTATTGAGCCGGGGGGCTTCTCTAGCGCCGCATCGCGTCTGCCATGCCCACGGGTGGCGCATCGTTGCCCCACGAACCGCGCACGTAGGTGAGCACCGCGGCGATCTCCTGGTCGTCCAGGACCGAGCCGAATGGCGGCATGCCGTACGGGCGCGGATTGCCCGCCGTGGTGGGCAGGAAACCGCCGTGCCGCAGGATCTGCACGAGATTGGCGGGGGTTTCCATGTTCACCGCGCGATTGCCGGCCAGCGGCGGATAGGCGCCAGGGGCGCCTTCACCCTTGTCGCCGTGGCAGTAGGCGCAGCGCTGGTCGTAGATGGCGCTGCCGCGCGCCATCACGGCCGGATCGCGGGCCAGCGGCCCGGGCGGACGGGCCGGCGCAGGCGTCTGCGGCAACTGGCGCAGGTACACCGCAATGGCCTTGACGTCCTCTTGGCTCAGGTGCTGGGTGCTGCCCCAGACCACATCGGCCATGGGCCCCATGACCGATCCGCGCGCCGAGGTGCCGCTGTGCAGCAGCGCCACGACCTCGTCGAGCGTCCAGTTAGCCACGCCTGCTTCGTCGGCGGCATTGAGGGCCGGCGCGTACCAGTTCTCGCCGGGGATCAATCCGCCGGACAGGCCGCGCTGGTCTTGCGTGGCGCCCAGCGAGTTGCGCGCGCCGTGGCAGGCGATGCAGTGCCCGGCGCCTTCCACCAGGTAGGCGCCGCGGTTCCATTCGGCGGGCTTGGCCGGGTCCTTTTCGAAGACGCCGGGCGTGAACGAGAGGGCACGCCATACCGCCAGCGCCAGCTGCGTGTTGTACGGAAAGCGCAGGGCATGCCGCGTATTGGCCTGGCTTGCGGCCGGCACGCTGCGCAGGTAGGCATAGAGCGCGTCCGAATCCTCGCGCGTCAGCTTGGTGAAGCTCGGGTACGGAAAGGCCGGATACAGCAGCCGCCCGCGCTTCGAGCGGCCGTTGTGCATGGCGCGCCAGAAGTGGTCCACGCTCCAGCTGCCGATGCCGTTCGTTGCATCGGGCGTGAGGTTGCTCGAGTAGATGGTGCCGAAGGGCGTGCCGATGCCCAGGCCGCCAGCGTAGGGTGCGCCGCCGCGCACCGTGTGGCAGCCGGCGCAGTTGCCCGCCAGGGCCAGGTAGCGGCCGCGCTCGACCAATGCCTGCGTGCTTTCGAAGGGCGTGGGTGTGGGCGGCAGCTTGTCTTCGCCGCGCAGGTTGAGCGCCACCAGCGCCAGGAAGGCCAGGGCCAGCAGCAGGGCCAGGCCGGTCAAGGTGTAGACGATGCGCTTGAGCATGTCGCTTACTCCGGCATCGCGCTGCACTTCATCGGCAGCGGCGCTGGCGGCGACTTGGCAGGATGGGTGTTGGCCGGCACCGGCTGCGTGGCCAGCCAGCTCGCGACCGCGTTGATGTCGGCGCTGCTCAGCTTGCGGCCCACATCGGTCATGCAGTCCGGCGGCAGCGCGTGGCGGTCGTCGGTGAGCCAGGCGCCCAGCTGCGATGCGATGTACAGGCGCGGCAGCCCCAGCAGCGGCGGCACGCCCGGCTGCACGCCCATCAGCGCCGAGCCGTGGCAGGCCACGCAGGCCGGAATGCCGCGCGCCGCATCGCCCTTGAGCGCCAGCGCCTGTCCGTGCGCCAGCACCTGTGCGCTCGCATCGGTGGCGGTGCTCACGCGCGGGTAAGGCAGGTCGAGGCTGGCGAAGTACTCGGCCATCTCGCGCATGTACGCGTCCGACAGGTGGCGCGTCATGTAGACCATGTCGCTGTGAAAGCGCCGCCCGTCGCGAAAGCTCTGCAGCTGGTTGAACAGGTAGCCGGCCGGCTTGCCCGACAGGCGGGGGAAGTAGCCGGAATTGCTGCTGGAACCCTCGCGGCCGTGGCACGCAATGCAGGCGGCGACCCGCTGCTCGATGGTGTCGGGCACGGTGGCTGTCCATGCCGACGCGCACGCCAGTGCGGACAAAAGGCCGGCGAGCAGTTGGCGGCGGACGGACGATGCGGTCATTGAGCGCGATTCGACCACATTTGTCCGCCGCGCGGAGATTGGGCAATTTGCCTCAGGGGGCCGCGGCCGCTTCCGTCTTCTTCCTGCGGCCCAGCCGCACCAGGCCGGTGGACAGCGCCACGCCGCAGACGATGACCGCCGCGCACATCAGCATCCAGGAGGTGATCTCTTCATCCAGGAAGATGACGCCATAGAACACGGCGAACACCGGCACCAGGAAGGTCACCGTGAGCGCGCGCTGCGGCCCGGCGTGGGCGATCAGGCGGAAGAACAGCACATAGGCCAGCCCGGTACAGGCCACGCCCACGGCCAGCAGCGCCAGCCAGGCCTGGGTGCTGGGCATCTGCGCGGGCCAGAAGTACCAGGTGGGCACGGCCAGCGCCAGGCTGGCGCCCACCTGGCTGCCGGCCGCGGTGGCAAAGGCCGGCACGCCCGTCAGGTAGCGGCGCGTGGCGTTGGCCGAGATGCCGTAGCTCAGGCAGGCACCCAGGCAGGCCAGCACCGCCCACACCGGCGAGACGCCGCCTTCGCTCTTGAAGCCGGCGCTGTGCCCGGCCAGCAGCGCCACGCCGACGAAGCCGATCGCCAGGCCCGCCAGGCGCGAGTTGTCCGGCCGCTCGCGGAACCAGGCCCATGCCACCAGTGCGCCGAACATCGGCACGGTGGCGTTCAGAACCGCCGCCAGCCCGCTGTTGATGGACAGCAGCGCGAAGGCGAACAGCGCGAACGGCAGCCCCGAATTGGAAACGCCCACCAGCAGCGCGGCCTTCCAGTTGCGCACGAAGTCGCCGGTCTGGCCGCGCATCCACATGAGCGGCAGCAGCACCAGCATGGCAATGGTCACGCGCACGCCGGCGGTGGGAATGGCGCCGAACTCCGCGGCGCCGATGCGCATGAACAGGAAGGAGGCGCCCCACAGCGCGGCCAGCAGCACCAGGTCGATGACCCAGCTGCGGCTGCTCTTCTGCGGTGCCGGCGCGGGGGCGGTCAGGGCCTGGACTTCAGCGCGGGCCGTACATTCGCCTTCGCTCATGAATGCGATGCCCCCTCGAGTTGCAGCAGGCGGATCTTGCGGTCCAGCCCGCCGGCATAGCCGGTGAGCGAGCCGTCCGTGCCCAGCACGCGGTGGCAGGGCACCACCACGCTGATCGGGTTGCGGCCCACCGCCGCGCCCACGGCGCGCACCGCCGCCGGCTTGCCGATGTCGGCGCCCAGCCGGCCGTAGCTGGTGGTGCCGCCGCGCGGAATGCGCAGCAGGGCCTGCCACACGGCCTGCTGGAACTGCGTGCCGTGCGACAGGTCCAGCGGCATGTCGAAATGCTGGCTCGTGCCCTCGAAGTAAGCGGCCAGCTGCACGGCGGCCTGGCGCAGCACGGGATGCTCGGGCGCGGCGATCCAGCCGGTGGTGTCGGGGGCATGGCGCTGCTCGTCGAACCAGACGCCCGCCAGGCCCTGGTCGGTGGCGGCGAGGGTCACGCCGCCGAGCGCCGTGTCCATGTGCAGCGTGTAGATGGGAACGTTCTTGCTGAACTTCATGATCTCGATTCTCCGCTCATGAGATGACGGCGGCTGGCACCGGCGCGTCATCGGGTTGGGTAGGGGCCGCCGGCGGCGTATGCCAGGCACGAAGCACGGCATAGCTGCGCCATGGCTGCCAGGCTTGCGAGGCCTGGGCCGCGGCGCGTGCGCCGCTCACGCCCAGGGCTTTCTGCAGCGCCACGTCGCCGGACGGGAAGGCGTCGGGCCAGCGCAGCGCACGCATGGCGATGTACTGCGCCGTCCAGTCGCCGATGCCGGGCAGGGCCTGCAAGGCGGCCAGCGTGGCGGGCACGTCCGCGCCCGGATGCAGGCGCAGGCGGCCTTCGCAGGCTTCCCGCGCCAGGGCCTGCAGCGCGGCCTGCCGCTGGCGCACGATGCCCAGGCGCCCGAGCAGGTCCGGGTCGGCCTTGGCCAGCGCCTCGGGCGAGGGGAAGAGCCGGTCCAGCCCTGGCACCGGCGTGTCGACGGGCTCGCCCAGCGCCTCGACGAGGCGCGAGCCGAGCGTGCGCGCCGCCGCCACCGTGATCTGCTGGCCCAGCACGGCACGCACCGCCAGCTCGAAGCCGTCCACAGTGCCCGGCACGCGGATGCCGTCGCCCTGCGGAAAGCTCGCATGCAAGGCCGCGTTGATGGCCATGGGCTCGGCATCGAGGTCGAGCATGGCGCGCACCCGGCTGATCACGATGGGCAGCACGCCGGCCAGCGATTCACTCACTTCGAGCAGCGCCTGCTGGCGCGGCTCGTCGATCTGGACGCGCAGCCAGCCGGTGTGCGCGGCGCCGCCATGCAGGACGCGCAAGGTGCGGGCATAGGCGCTGGCGTCCGCCATCGGCAGCTCGACGCCGCGCAGTGCGCGCCGGCCGAAGAAGCCGATCATGGCCGCGTGGTCGTAGGGCGGCCTGAAGCCGATGCGCACTTCCACCGCCTGCCCCTTGCCGGCCGCCGCCTGGCCCTCGCCCGCCCGGCGCAGGGCGCTGGGGTTGAGGCCGTAATGGTCCATGAAGGCGGCGTTGAAGCGCCGCACGCTCGCGAAGCCGCTGGCCAGCGCCACCTGGGCCATGGGCAGGCGCGTGTCGGCGATCAGCTGCTTGGCGGCGAGCAGGCGGCGCGTCTGCAGGTACTGCAGCGGCGAGACGCCGAAGTTCGCCTCGAAAATGCGGCGCAGGTGCCGGTCGCTCACGCCCAGCCGCTGCGCGATGCGGGCGGCGCCCGGGGCTTCGCCTTCGGCCGCATCGGGCCAGGCGTCGGGCTCGTCGATCAGGCGGGCGGCCTGCAGCGCCAGGATGCGCGAGGCGTCCTGCGTCGTCCAGCTGGCTGCGCGCGGCGCCAGTTCGGGCCGGCAGCGCAGGCAAGGGCGAAAGCCCGCCGCTTCCGCCTGGGCCGCGTGGCGGAAGAAGCGGCAGTTCTCGCGCCGCGGCGTCTTCACCCGGCACACCGGCCGGCAATAAATGCCAGTGGAGGTAACAGCCGTGAAGAAACTGCCGTCGAAGCGCGCATCGTGCGCCTTGAGGGCCAGGTAGCAGGCGTCGCTTTCGAGTTCGGGCGTGTTCATGGAGTGGATGGTAGGCCCGCGAGGGCCGCGAATTGGCCATTTTCGGACATATGAGTCCCGAACCCGGCCCCTACAATGACCGTCCCCAATTCGAAAACTCAAGTAGCAGGGTGACCATGAAATTCAGCGCCTCCATCTTCAAGGCCTACGACATTCGCGGTGTGGTGCCGGCCACGCTTGACGCCCCGGTAGCCGAAGCACTGGGCAAGGCATTCGGTGCCGCGGCCCGCGCCGCCGGCGAGAAGACCGTGGCCGTGGGCCGCGACGGCCGCCTGTCGGGCCCGGCCCTCAGCGAAGCGCTGATCCGCGGCCTGGTGGCCACCGGCATCGAAGTGATCGACGTGGGCATGGTGACCACGCCCATGCTCTATTTCGCGGCCAGCACGCTGTGCAACAGCGGCATCCAGGTCACGGGCAGCCACAACCCCAAGGACTACAACGGCTTCAAGATGGTGCTGGCCGGCCGCGCCATCTATGGCGAGGAGATCCAGCGCCTGCGCCAGGTCATGGAAGATGACAGCGCGCCGCTGCTGGACGGCGGCAGCGTGCGCCAGGCCGACGTGCTGGCCGACTACACCAAGCGCATCGTGGGCGACGTCAAGCTGGCCCGCCCGCTCAAGGTGGTGGTGGACTGCGGCAACGGCGTGGCGGGCGCCTCGGCACCGGCCATCTTCCGTGCGCTGGGCTGCGAAGTGACCGAGCTCTTCAGCGAAGTGGACGGCAACTTTCCCAACCACCATCCGGACCCGAGCAAGCCCGAGAACCTCAAGGACCTGATCGCCGCGCTGCAGTCGGGCGATGCCGAGCTGGGCCTGGCCTTCGACGGCGACGGCGACCGCCTGGGCATCGTCACCAAGGACGGGCAGAACATCTTCCCCGATCGGCAGATGATGCTGTTCGCCAAGGACGTGCTCTCGCGCGTGCCCGGCCGCACCATCATCTACGACGTGAAGTGCTCGCAGCGCCTGGCGCCCGCCATCGAGGCGGCCGGCGGCAAGGCCGAGATCTACAAGACCGGACACTCGCTCATCAAGGCGCGCATGAAGGAGGTGAATTCGCCCCTGGGCGGCGAGATGAGCGGCCACATCTTCTTCAAGGAGCGCTGGTTCGGCTTCGACGACGGCACCTATGCGGGCTGCCGCCTGCTGGAGATCCTCAGCAAGAGCCCGAACGCGAGCGATGTGCTCAACGCCTTGCCCACCAGCTTCTCCACGCCCGAGCTCAATGTGGCCTGCGCCGAAGGCGAGCCGCACAAGGTGGTGGACGAACTCATGCGCAAGGCCAGCTTCGCTGCGCCTGCCAAGGTGCTCACCATCGACGGCGTGCGGGTGGACTGGCCCGATGGCTTCGGCCTCATTCGTGCGTCCAACACCACCCCGGTGCTGGTGCTGCGCTTCGAAGGCCGGACCCAGGCGGCGCTCGAACGCATCGAGCACGACATGCTGGCGCTGCTGAAGTCGGTCAAGCCCGACGCGCAGCTGGCCGCTGCCGCGCACTGATGCACGCCATTTTCGAACTTCGCACTTCGTGCAGCCGGGCCCGTCCCCGCAGGGGCTGAGGCGCCGCGGCCTGCACGAAGCTCAACGGACTTCCAATTTGCATTCCCTTCTGTTGCGTCTTTACGGCGCCGCCACCTGGCTGTTGCAGCCGATGCTGCGCCGCAAGCTGCGGCGCCGCGCCGTGGCCGAACCCGGCTACGCCATTGCGGTGGAGGAGCGCTTCGGCCGCTATGACGAGGCCATGTCGGGCACCGGCTGGGTGTGGATCCATGCCGTGTCGCTCGGCGAAACGCGCGCCGCCGGCATCCTGATCGATGCGCTGCGCCACCAGGATCCATCGCTGCGCGTGCTTCTCACCAACGGCACCGCCACCGGCCGGGAAGAGGGCGCGCGCCTGCTCGGCCCGGACGACCTGCAGGTCTGGCAGCCGTGGGACACGCCCGAGGTGGTGCGCCGCTTTCTCGACCGCTTTCGCCCGCGCATCGGCATCCTGATGGAAACCGAGATCTGGCCGGTGCTCACCGCGGCGTGCGCGGAGCGCGGCATTCCGCTGGCGCTGGCCAACGCGCGCCTGAACGAGAAGTCGCTGGCCTCGGCCAAGCGGCTGGCCTGGCTTGCGAGGCCCACCTATGCCTCGCTGGCGGCCGTGTGGGCGCAGACCGAGGCCGATTCGCATCGCCTGGTCTCCGCCGGCGCCAAGGTCGACGGCGTGTACGGCAACCTCAAGTTCGACGCCACGCCCGACTCGATCCAGCTGGGCCGGGCCGCCCGCCTGCGCGAGCAGCTGCCCAAGCCGGTGGTCGTGTTCGCCAGCTCGCGCGACGGCGAGGAGCGCCTGCTGCTCGATGTGCTGCAGCACCTGCGGCATGCGCCGCCGGTGGGCTGGTCGCCGGCGGCCGGCAAGAAGGTGCACCTGCCGGTGCAGGCGGTGCAGTGGATGATCGTGCCGCGCCATCCGCAGCGTTTCGACGAGGTGGCGCAGCTCATCGAGTCCAAGGGCTTCCTGTGCTCGCGCCGCAGTGCGCAAGCGGGGGCGCAGGGTGGCGACACCGAGATCTGGCTGGGCGATTCGCTGGGCGAGATGGCGCTGTACTACGGCCTGGCCGACGTGGCGCTCCTGGGCGGCAGCTTCGAGCCGCTGGGCGGCCAGAACCTGATCGAGGCGGCCGCCTGCGGCTGCCCGGTGATCATGGGCCCTTCCACCTTCAACTTTGCCGAGGCGGCGGAGCTGTCGGTGGCGTCCGGCGCCTCGCTGCGCGTGGAAGACATGGAGCAGGCCGTGGTGAACGCGCTCACGCTCATGGCCGACCCGGTCCGCCAGAACACGATGGTGCAGGCGGCGCTGTCCTTCTCGTCGGCCCACCGGGGCGCCGCGGCGCGCACCGCAGCGGCCATCGGCATGCTGCTGGCGCGCCAGCCGGCCGTCAGCGAGTCGGTGGCCGAACCGGA
>NZ_BCUU01000121.1 GCF_001591385.1 Variovorax soli NBRC 106424 | reverse complement strand
AGTACCAGATGGCGGCCTATCGCAAGCAGCTCGTCGATCACGGTCTGACCCAGAGCATGTCCCGTAAAGGAAACTGCCTGGACAACGCGGCGATGGAGAGCTTCTTCGGCACCTTGAAGTCCGAGTTCTTTTACCTCAACAAGTTCGCCAGCATCGAGGAGTTGCGCGCCGGCCTACGCCGCTACATTCACTACTACAACCACGAGCGCATCAAGCTCAAACTCAAAGGCCTGAGCCCGGTGCAATACCGATCTCAGGCCTTGACCCACTAACTTCCGACTGTCCAGCTTCCTGGGGTCAGTTCAAAAGCGGGCAAGCGTTCACAGCAGGAGAGGGTTGGGGATAACCTGCCTTTCACGTGCTCGCCGAGCAAGTGTACCCACCCACTACTTGGGCATCGCCACGTATTTCGACTCTGGCTGGGCTTGGACCCGCAGAGCGGGCCGAGGCGCTCCGAGTTCTTTGATGCTGCCCTGCAGCAATGGATCTGCCGAACGATAAGGCGGGCCATCTCCTGCGAGAAGTCGAGACCTGCACGGTCAAGCTCGGATCGCGAAGGGTCTGCTGGACCCACCGAGGAGAGCCCATTCCGCGTGAAGAAGCAAGGCATGCATGATCGAACTCAGCCACCATCACCTTCCGTGATCGACACGGCCATCCTCGAACGCCTGCCTACGCAGCCGGCCAGCCGCATCGCGGAGTTGCTGCCGCATCGATGGCAGGCAGGCTGGCGCTGCTACGCTCGGCGCATGAGCGCCAAGACCACGAGCAAGCGCCCAAAGACCAGCTGCATCTACCAGCTGCGCATCGAGCTGCAGCACATCGAGCCGCTGATCTGGCGGCGCATCTTCGTACCCGACGCTCTGAGGCTGGCCAAGCTCGACCGTGTCGTGCAGGCCGCCATGGGCTGGACCAACAGCCATCTGCACGACTGGCACATCGAGCAGCAGCGCTACGGCATCCCTGACGAGGAGTGGATCGGCGGCGGCGACATGCTTGATGAGCGCAAGGTCACCATCGGCGCCGTGCTGGGAGAACACGTCCAGGCCTTCGGCTATGGCTACGACTTCGGGGATGACTGGCAGCACAACATCACGGTCGAACAGCGCCTTGAGATTCAAGAGGGCCGCAACAACTGGCCGATGTGCCTGGCAGGCGAGAACGCCTGCCCACCGGAAGACGTGGGCGGGCCACCGGGCTACATGGACTTCCTGGAGGCGATGCACAACTCCAGGCACGGCCAGCACGCCGACTACTTGCGGTGGTGGGGCGGGCCCTTCGACCCGCGAGCCTTCAGCATCAACGCCGCGAACATGACGATCCGCAAGCTGCGCTGACTCGCGCGATTGCGTCAAGACGGGATCACCGTGCGTTTACGGCGACCTTTCCCTGTTCCTCTCGCTTCGCGTCGATTTTCAAATTGCATCGGTATATAGCAGAATCAATAAAAGCTACGAGGATGGACGATCTGATGCGCTTTCCAAGCGAGACCGACCTTGAGTTGCGTCGTGTGCAACCTGGGTGCATTTGCCAATCGGAAATGCCTGTTGTCATAGCACCGCGTGCAAGGCAAAGCAGCTTCGATTGATCGAAACGCCGACATCACGTCTGTCGTGCGTAAAGCCAATCCGCTTGCCCACGCTGTTGCGTTGCATTCTCCCAACGGGATCTGCCTGCGTGCCAGGCCCGCCTGCGCCCCAGCGGGTTTCAACCCCCTGAATCAGTCAAGAAAGAGGAGCTTTCATGCGCGCACCCGGCCGCTTCGCCCTTACTACTGCTTCGTTGCTCGGGTCCATACTTTGGACTGGCGCCGCAAAGGCCGCGACGCTCTATTTCGATGCAGCAGGTGGCAATCAGAACTGGGACCAACTCACCACGGCCGCTTGGAGCGCGGTATCTGGCGGGCCCTACAACCTAACATGGGGTGCAGGTCTCGGTACGGACGCAGTCTTCGAGGGAACCGGCGGGTCGGTGACCATCCAGGCTCTGGCGCCTGCTTCGGTCACTTCACTTGCATTCGGGACCAGCGGCGCGCAGCCGTATACCGTCAGTGGTGCTGCCCTGAATCTGGCGCCTGCGGCGACGATCACTACCACCACCAATGCCTCCATCAGTTCAGCCATCACGGGAGCCGTGACTTCGCTAATGAAAAATGGCGCCGGCACGCTCACCTTCGACGGTGCCAAGACGTACACCGGTGCCACCACGGTCGCCGCGGGACAACTTGTACTGAACAATGCATCCGGCTTTGTTTCCGCTACCACGGTCAATTCGGGCGCCACGCTGACTTTCACCGGCACGAGCAGCGTGTCGGCCGCGGCGCCTGTCACGCTGAACGACGGCGCGAGGCTGGAGAACATCAATCCGTCCGCCGCCACGACGCTGACGGGGGCCGTGACCGCCAGCGGCAATACCTCGATCACCGTCAACCAGACTTCCGGCGGGGGCCGGGGGCTCATTCTGGATGGTGGCTTGAAGGGCAGCGGCACGGTCACCATCAACGCTGTCAATGCAGGCAATGCCGTGAGCCTGCGCAACAACAACAGCACCTTCGCCGGCACGCTGGTCATCAATGGCATCGCCAGTTCCGCAGCGGGAGCAGGCAGTGGCCTGGCCCTTGGCGGTGCCGCCACCAGCAATGCATTGATCAATGCGAATGTCGTGCTCAATGGCACCATCGAACTGGCCGATCAGGGAATGGGCTGGGCCAACCTGTGGTTCACGAGTGTCTTCAATATCGGGGCGCTGTCCGGAACCGGCATCATGGTTGCCAATCGCAATCCCACCGGCAACTTCGGCTCGACCATCGTGCTGGGACACACCAACGACGATGGACTGTTCAGCGGCAGGATCATGCGCGGCAGCGGCAGAACCAACACGGTGGGCGTCACCAAGGTGGGTACCGGCACGCAGATATTCAGCGGCGCAAACACTTATACCGGCGCGACCAACGTCAACGTCGGCGTCCTCAATATCCGGCACAACACGGCGCTTGGCACGACCGCAGGCGGTACGCGAGTAGCGTCTGGTGCCGCCTTGCAGATCGAGGGAGACATTGCCGTCGGCGCGGAAGCACTGACCCTGAACGGCACCGGGATTGCGAATGACGGCGCGCTGCGCAACATGTCCGGCACCAATTCCTATGCCGGCCCGATCACGCTGGGCAGCGCCGTGCGCATCAACTCCGACGCGGGCATGCTCACCCTGGGCACCATCACGGGCGCGACGCAAAACCTGACCCTTGGCGGCGCCGGCGGCAGCACCATCACGGGTGACGTCGGCATCACCAGTGGCACTTTGACCAAGGACGGGAGCGGCACCGCGATCCTGTCCGGCACGAACACCTACACCGGCGCAACGAACATCCAGGGTGGCACCTTGCAGGCCGGCGCGGCTGCCGGCGGCAGGGCGTTCGGCACGCTCTCGGCGGTGACGCTCGCCGATGTGGCGGGCGCTACCCTGGACCTGAACGGCTTCAGCCAGACCATTGGCTCGCTGAGCGGCGGCGGCGCGGCCGGCGGCAATGTAACGTTGGGCTCGGCCACCCTGACCACGGGCGGCAACGACGCCCACGCCACCTTCGGCGGTGCGATCAGCGGCACCGGCGCGGTCGTCAAGGTTGGGCCGGGTACGCAGACACTGACCGGTGCCAGCACATACAGCGGTGGCACGACCATCACGGCCGGCACGCTGCAGCTCGGCGATGGCGGCGCGACGGGCTCGATCGTCGGGCCGGTCCTGAACAACGCGGCGCTGGTGGTCAATCGCTCGAACGAGGCGAGTCTGGCCGGTCCCATCAGCGGCAGCGGCAGCGTGACGCAATCGGGCAGCGGCACCACGGTGCTTTCCGGTGCCAACACCTACCTGGGTGCCACGACCGTGGCGAACGGGGCGCTCTACATCGACGGCAACCAGTCGGCCGCTACCGGCACGACCAGCGTCGCGGCGGGCGCCACGCTGGGCGGACGCGGCACCGTCGGTGGACACGTGGCGCTGGCCGACGGCGCGACGCTGTCGCCCGGTGGCACCGGCGCCGCGCCGGGGACGCTGACCATCAACGGTGACCTCTCGCTCGCAAGCGGATCGACGCTGACTTACAGCTTTGGCCAGGCCAATGTGGTCGGGGGCGCGTTCAACGATCTGACCCAGGTTGGCGGCAATCTCAGGTTGGGTGGTACCTTGAACGCGGTGGTCTCGCCCGGCGGCGCATTCGATGCCGGCGTTTATCGGGTCTTCAGCTACGGCGGCACGCTCGATAACCAGGGCCTCGCGCTCGGCGCCATGCCGTCGAAAAGCGTCTTCGTGCAGACCTCGGTCGCCAATCAGGTCAACCTGGTGGCGACCACTGGCGAACCGCTCAACTTCTGGGATGGGGCCGCAGGCCCCAAGAACAATGCCGCCGTCAATGGCGGCGACGGCGTCTGGCAGAACGTGCTGGGCAACGACCACTGGACCGAAGTCAGTGGCGTGGCCAACGCGCCGTTCGCCAACGGGGCCTACGCGGTCTTCATGGCGCAGCCGGGCGCCGTGCGGGTCGACAACAGCCTTGGTCAGGTCAACGTATCGGGGATGCAGTTCGCGAGCGACGGCTATCGTGTCGATGGTGATGGCATTGCGCTCGTGGGCGCCCAACGAACGCCTGTTCGGGTCGGCGACGGGTCCGCGCTGGGGGCCGGTTACACCGCGACGATCAATGCGGTTCTGTCCGGAACCTCTTCGCTGGAGAAACTGGACCTGGGCACTCTGGTGCTTGGTGGCGCCAACACCTATTCCGGGGGAACGGCCGTCAACGGTGGCGTGCTGCAGGTGGCAGTCGACGCCAATCTCGGCGCGGAAACGGGACCGCTCGCTTTCGATGGCGGCACGCTGCGAACTACCGCCTCGTTCGCGACCGCGCGTGCAACAACGCTCGACGTCGGAGGCGGCACTCTGGAGACACCAGCGGGCGTTGCGCTCACACATGCCGGCGTGATCTCCGGTGCAGGCGCGCTGACAAAGTCAGGTGGCGGCACGGTGGTCCTGGCTGGATCGAACGCCTACGGCGGCCCCACCCATGTGACGGCCGGCACACTGCGGGCCGGCACCGCGGGGGCCTTCAGCCCTGCGTCGGCGCACACGGTTGCGCGGGGCGCCACCCTGGATACGGCTGGCTTCAACCAACGGGTGGCGTCACTGGACAACGGCGGCACGGTGAGCCTGGTGGGCGCCAAGGCGGGCAGTACGCTGGTGGTCTCCGGTCCCTATTCGGCCCGCAGTCTGCTCAGAGTGGGCACGGGCCTGGCGGGCGGCATGCCAGTGAGCGACCGGCTCGTGATCGACGGTGCCGGCTTCGGCGCGAGCGGCCATACGACGATCGAAATCGCGACTTTGGGCGGGCTGGGGGCGCCGACGCTCGGCAACGGCATCGAGGTGATCAGCGGGATCAACGGCGCCACCACAACCGCCCAGACGACCAAGGGTGCGTTTGCTCTTGCCAACGGCCACGTGGACGTGGGTGCGTACGAGTACCGTCTGTATGCCGCAGACCTGCAAGGCGCGGGCGAAAATTGGTACTTGCGCACCACCGCGGAGCCGCCACCCTTGCCCCCGCTCGAGGGCAATGCCCCCCCGGAACGACCGCCTCAACTACCGGCAACACAGGTGCCGACTTACCGTGCGGAGGTGCCGCTTGTGGCGGCGTTGCCGGCCCAACTGCGCCAAGCAGACTTGGCAATGCTGGGCAATTTGCACCGGCGCATCGGCGACGAAGGCCACTCCGGCGAGCAGGCTGCGCCGGCGTTGAGTGAGCAGCGCCAGGTCTGGGCGCGAGCCGTGTACGCCGATCTGGACCTGCAGCAGCAGGGCATCGCCCATGCCCGCAGCGACGGACATGTAAGCGGCCTGCAGACCGGCACGGACCTCTGGGTCCATGAGAACTGGCGTTCGGGTCTCTACGTGGGCTACCTGGAAGGCAAAGCTGATGTGACAGGCAATGCCCGAGGGGCAAACGTGCAGGTCGGCAGCAACAACGTCCAATCGCGCTTTCTCGGGGGGTACGCGACCTGGATGGATTCGAGCGGCCGCTACCTGGACAGCGTCCTGCAAGGCGGCAGCCAACGCTACCAGGTGCGCCCGGACATCAATCCCCAGGTCTCGGGCAAGGCGACGAGCTTCATGGCCTCGATGGAGGTGGGCCAGCCCCTGGCCGTGCACCCCCGATGGAGCATCGAGCCGCAGGCGCAACTGATCTATCAGCGCATCAACGCAGCCGATCTGACGCTTGCCGGAGCGAGCGTGACCCACGATGCCGCCAGCGGCTGGATCGGGCGGCTTGGCATGCGGGTGAAGGGGGATTTGGCCACCGCGGCGGGCAGGCTGCAGCCCTATGGGCGAGCCAACCTGTATTACGCGGACTTTGACGACGATTCTGTGACCTTCATCGGTCCAGCTGGGACGACCACCATCGTGACTGCGGGAGGCTATAGCGCCGGGGAGCTTGCCGCAGGTGTAACTCTGGCGTTGGCTCGGGGCACGAGCCTCTATGGCGAAGTCGGACACCTCTGGAGCATGGGCGGCGACACTTCGGTCAAGTCATCAATTCAAGCGTCCCTGGGAATCAAGGTCGCCTGGTAGATAGATCCTTGCAGTCGCAAGGCGCTCGAGAAGAGGGCGCTGGGAGCTGGCTTCTATTGGCTGATCGGTCTCGAGCCATCCGTCGGCAGGACGATCGTCGAATCGCCGTCCGGCGATGTAATGGTGTTTGAATCGTCGCCAGGAGCGTCGATTGGTTGTGTCGAGACGCTGGTATCTGAATTCTCATCCGGGTCGCCAACGGCTCGGGCGCGATCCAGCGCCAAGCCGGCATCTCGAACGCAAGCATCTCGCTGGGGCCTGGGCAACGTTCCTGAATTGCACAACGCAATGGACCGTTCGTAGCGAGCCTGTGCAACTTGCAGGCTTTGGGCCAGGCTTTGCGAGCAGCCGACGACCGCCAAGGTCACGCAGATCAGCCTCGGTAGCGATCCGCATCGACTCATGATGCAGTCCGACGGATGACATGGGCGGTCATTGAATCCTACGGCTGTTGGACGACGTAGACGAGATTTGAACCGCTAATCGCTGCCCGATAGTACGTGCCTCCGCATCGATGGTACTGCACGCCATTAAGGGTTGTTAGCGCGCAGCCGGCTGGCAGTGCCGTTACAACGGTCCCAGCTGCAATTGGGCTTGCAGGAGCAGGCATCACGGGAACAGGCGCGGGCATGCTTGCTACCGAAGCAGCAGTTGTGGCGGCGGCTGCCGTGGCGGCCGCGGTTGTTGCAACTGCGGCTGTTCTCGCAAATTCGACTTCGCGATAGGCGGACCGGCGTGCGACACCCGCGAAGCTCAGCGGCGTCATTGGCAGGCCAATGAGCGCGTCAGCGGTCGAGACCAGCCGGACACCTTCGGGACCTGCTTGCGGGTTCAAGACCCACGCGCCCACCGAAACAGCAGCGAGCACAAGGGCTCTGAAGGACGGTTTCATGAAGACTCCTACTTCGTTGGTGCGGCCACGGCCGGCGTTGTTGCCAGGACATCGACCCTCTGCGACTTTGCCGAAGGGACGTATCGGAACAACGTGTCGGGCACCTTGGGATCAAGATTCCATTTCCTGAGGGTGACTGCGAACCCGGGCATGCCCGCCACCGACTTCGTGGTGATGACGTACTTCAACGGAAGAGGGCTGGGGCCATCCTTCACCCACAGTTGAAAGTCCACGTCCGGCGCACGAAAGGCGACTTGCGTTGCCTTCTCGCCGGCGATGACGCTCGGACCGACGATGAATGCGGCCTGCAGGTCCTGCGTCAGGCGCTCGTACGCATTGGAGGCCAGCAGATCCGACGCCGGAGCGATGAGGTTCAGCTGCTCGCGCGCAAAGTCCAGCGTTGCATCCAGGCTCGCGGGCGCAGCGACCGTTGCATAGTGCCGGGTGCCCGGCATCGACACGGTCAACGCGGCCCCGTCGTAGTAAAGCACCTGGCGCTGACTCTCATCCATTCGTTCCGCCCGCAGTCGGTCGGGTCTTCGAACGGTGGTCCGGGCGGCGCTGTCGAACTCCAGCTTCTGGCCCGAAATCAGGACGACCTCGAGCGTGTTGTCGCTTTCGACGCTGAAGCGCTGGAGCCCGCCGAGATAGTCCATCGAGCGCCGCAGCAGCGCCGTCGCCGCCGGATCGACGCCGGCAGGCTGCGCGCCGACCTGCTGCATGCCGAGCGACAGCGCCAGGAATGATGCGCAGATCCAGAAAAGGCGATGGCGCCGGGTCGTGATCGTCATGGCGATCCCCTACGGCCGGCTGGCGGCCGAGATGACGATCTCGACGCGGCGGTTCTTCGCCTTGCCTTCTCGTGTCGTGTTGCTGGCAACCGGCCGGGCCTCGCCAAAGCCCTGCGCGGAGATCGAGTTCTGCGGCACGCCCTTGGAGGTGAGGAAATGCGCGACGTTATCCGCCCTTGCCGATGAGAGCTCGAGGTTGGACGGAAACCGCGACTTCAAGGCCGGACCAATGGGTTCATCGTCGGTGAAGCCCTGCACGACGACCTGCTGGCCCGGAAGATTCGAGAGTGTCGGCGCAATCTTGGAGAGCGTTTCCTCTCCCTTTCGACTCAGCGTCCATCCGCCTTCTGGGAAAAGAATCTCGTTGACCATGGTCACCTTGAGTTCGTTCTGCAGCCGCGTGACCTGGGCCTGGGCACTGCTGAGCTCGCCAGACAGCTTCTGGCTCAGCGCGGCGTACGCGTCTTCCTTCTGAACTTCGGTGTCATAGGTCTTCTTGGTCACGCAGCCCGTGGCCACCACCACGGCGCAAAGCGCAAGGATGAACTTCTTTGTTTTCATGCAGTTTCTCCATCGTGAACTGAAAAATTCGGATGCCGCTTGTTGCGGCTACGTTTCCTTGCCGCGCGTGCGCAGCACTGCCCGGCACCTCCCGGTGCCTGCCCGGCTCACCAGCGGAAGGTCGCGCCGACCATGGGGCCGTTGAAACTCAGGTCGTCGATCATCGAGTCCGACTTCAGGTCGTACGAGATGTAGCGCCACATCCCGGTGAGCTCGCCCCACGAGAAGGCGTAGCTCACGCCCAGCGCGGCCTGCCAGGTGAGCCGGGACTGGCCGGTCCCCACGTCGACGTAGTAGGGCAAGCTCCAGCGCCGCGAGCCGTCCAGCGCCACGCGGCCCTTGGCGCCCACGACGGCGTCCCACAGCGTTTCGCTCTGGCTCACCTCGCCGGTACGCGAGGTGGCCGCGATGCCGTCCAGGTCGCCCTGGATGCTCCAGCCCAGCTTGGGCCGCAGCCTGAACATGCGCGCGCCCCCCAGCAGGTCCAGCGTGAAGCGGTCGTCGGTGGGTACGCGGTAGTAGCCGGCCAGCGTCCACAGCGTGCCCTTCAGGTCCCAGTCGAGATTGGCCGAGGTGCTGCCGGAGATGGCCTTGTGGTCGATCGTGAAATCCCGGGTGCCTTGCTTGCTTTCGCCCAGGTCCAGGTAGAGCAGGTCGGTGAACAGTCCGTAGCGGCCGTTGTTGGCGTCAAAGCTGGCCATGAAGGTGAACTTCAAGGCGTCGATTAGCTTGTCCGCGCTGACGTCGATGGTCGGCCCGCCGGGCGATGTGGGCGCGCTTGCGGTGCCCGAGAGACTTGGAAAGTACCCGTACACCGACAAGCCGTAGCGCCAGGCGTCGGCCTGCTGCTGAATTCCCGGCTGTGCCGAAGCTGCGGCAGGGGCCAGCAGCGCGGCGAGCATCGCCGCGCGCAAGAAGCCGGGAGGAGTGCCGGCGTTCTCTTGGACAGAATTCGTCATCTTCAGAGATACCGGATCGTTACCTGGCCGATACGGCCGTTGAACTTGAACGGTGCCCGGTCGAAGTAAGCCTGCGAGACAGGCGAGTAGCTGTCCATGCCGATGTCGAAGGCATCGTTGGCGGTGAAGGCCAATGGTGCCGTGACCGGAACGCGGCCCTTGGCGATCTCCTGGCCATTGGCGCGGATCACGACATCCATCGGGCCGGCGCGCTGGCCTTGGGCCACGCGCGACTCGACCTCGATCTTCACCTTGCCGGTGGGCAGTGCGCCCTGCGCATCGATGCGGGTGCGCTGGATCTCGAACAGGTTGTATTCATAGCTCAACTTGCCCTTGTCCACCCACAGCGACAGGCCGCCCGAGAATGCGCCGAGCGCATAGAGCACCCCCGTGGAGTCGGGCTTGAGCTCGACGTCCATGGTCACGATGCTGCTGCGCGCACCCACCTTCGGCCCGGCGAACTCGGGGATGCCCACCACGTCCTGGTTGTAGCTGAACTCGGTGGCCGGGTTGCTGGGCGCATATTGCGGATGCAGGATCGACCACAGGCCGCCGCCGACCGGGTCGACCCGGTTTTCCTTGGCCTGTACGCCAAAGGCCTGCTTCAGCTCCTGCACCTTCTGCGGGTTCTTCGCCGCGATGTCGGCAGCCTGCGAAAAGTCGGTGCGCAGGTCGTACAGCTCCCACGTGTCCTGATCGGGCGACCACGTGGCGATGCCCTTGGGCAGGCCCGGCACCCACGGAATGCGCGGCCCGAACACGGAGGCCATCCAGTCGTCCTGGTAGATGCCGCGGCTGCCCATCACTTCGAAGTACTGCGACTTCTTGCGTCCTGGGGCGCCGGCGTCGGCAAAGGTGTAGCGCAGGCTCACACCATCCAGCGGCTCCTGCGTCACGCCGTCGACCAGCTTGGGCGCCTGGATGCCGGCCACGTCGTAGATCGTGGGCACGATGTCGTTGACGTGGTGGAACTGGGTGCGTGTTGTCGTGTCGGGCTTGATGACCTTGGGCCAGGACACGGCCATGGGCGTACGCGTGCCGCCGAAGTGCGAGGCCACCAGCTTGGTGGCCTGGTACGGGGTGCTGCCCGCCCAGGCCCAGCCCGCGTGGTACATGTTGTCTACCTTGTTGCTGCCCAGCACGTCCAGGCCGCCCAGTTCGTTCAGCGCGCGGATGTGGTCCTTGATCTGCGTCGGAATGCCGTTTTGCGCCAGCAGCTCGCTGATGGTGCCGTTCTGGCCTTCGGCGGACGAGCCGTTGTCGCCCCAGATGTAGAACACCAGCGTGTTCTCGCGGATGCCCAGGCGCTCCAGCTCATCGATGAGCCGGCCGGCCTGCGTGTCGGCATGCTCGGTCATGCCGGCGAACACTTCCATCAGGCGGCGCTGGAAGGGCTTCTCGTCTTCGGGGATGTCCTTCCACGCGGCCAGCGTGGCCGGACGCGGCGTGAGCTGCGTGTCCTTGGGGATCCAGCCCAGGGCTTTCTGGCGCGCGAAGATGCGTTCGCGCATGGCGTCCCATCCCTCGTCGAAGCGGCCCTTGTACTTGTCGGCCCACTCCTTGAAGATGTGGTGCGGCCCGTGCGAAGCGCCCGGCGCCCAGTACATGAAGAAGGGCGCGTTGGCGTCGATGGCCTGCTGCTGGCGCATCCAGGTGATGGCCTTGTCGGTCATGTCCACGGTGAAGTGGTAGCCCTCGCGATGCGGTGCGGGCAGGCGAACGGTGTTCTCCACTACGGCGGGCTCCCACTGCGAGGACTCGCCCGCCAAGAATCCGTAGAAGTAGTCGAAGCCCACCAGCCGCCCGGTGGGCCACAGGTCGAACGGGCCTTGCTGGGTGGTCTCCTCGGCAGGCGTGTTGTGCCACTTGCCGAAGGCGGCGGTCTTGTAGCCGTAATAGCCCAGCACCTTGGCGCCGGTGGCGGTCGTGGGCGGCAGGCGGCCGGTGTAGCCGTCCCAGTCGTTGGCCAGTTCGGCGATCTGTCCGAAGCCCACCCGGTGGTGGTTGCGCCCCGTCAGCAGCGCGGCGCGCGTGGGCGAGCACATCGCGGCGTTGTGGAAGCGGTTGTAGGAGATGCCGCTCTTGGACACACGCGTGAGCGTGGGCGTGCGAATGTCGCCGCCATAGGTCTCTGGCAGCGCCGGCCCGACGTCGTCGAGCATGATCACCAGCACATTGGGCGCGCCCTTGGGAAGGCGCTGCACCGCAGGCAGCGGCTTGTAGACCGACGACTGGATCGTCGGACCCGCCGTGCTGCCCGATTTCTTGGGCGGGAAGGGCAGGCTTTCCTGGGCCTGCGCCAGTCCAGCGGCCGACACAACACCCAAAGCGGCAATGATGCCCCTGAACCTCTCACCCCCCGTGGCCTGCTTGCGGCGCATGCCGCGCATCCACTCGACCAATCTCTTCATGGATCATCCTTCTTTTCTAATTGGAGACCGCACTGCAGGTGCCGTGCGGCCGTGGTTGACGGGTTGTGGCACCTCCCGCTAGTCAACAGGAGGTTCACAGCTCCGAACGGAACGTGCATCGCCATCGATGGTGACGCTTGCGCAGGGCTGTTTATCCGACATCGTTGGGGTGGTCAAGCGCGGGCACGATGAATAGGAAATTCGAAATAGGAGATTCGAAATAGGTAGTGCGGGATAGGTAGCGCCCACCGGTCCCGACGACGGATCGGAGTGGCTAGGATCGCGTGAGATAGCCCCCTGATTCACCGGTCCCGTTCTATCGCTTATCTTCAAGATAGGAATAGAACTATAAGTACGACTAGGCATACGGAGTCGGTGGAAGTAATTTTGAAAGACCAGCGCCGCAGGCGCTGGTCCCTCCCTGAAAAAGCAGCGCTGGTGCGGCGCACCTACGAGCCTGGCATGAGCGTGTCGCTCGTTGCGCGGCAAGAAGGTGTCGCCGCGAGCTTGTTGTTCCAGTGGCGCAAGCTCGAGCGACAAGGCGCGTTGACAGCCGTGTCCGCTGGCGAAGCAGTGGTTCCGGCGTCTGAGCTGGCGGCTGCTCGTGCGGAGATCGCCAAGCTGCAGCGCGTGCTCGGCAAGAAGACCTTGGAGAACGAAATCCTCAAGGAAGCCGTGGAGTACGCCGCCGAAAAAAAGTGGCTTGCGCGCTCGCCCTTGTTGCCCGGGGACGACCAGTGAAGACGGTCTGCTGGACGATGGGGTTGGCGCGCTCGCATGTGCGCGAGTTGTTGGGACGCAGCGACGACTGGACGGACGGTCGAACGCATCGCACACCCAAGGGCGATGCAAGCTTGCTGGTCGAGCTGCGCCACGAGATTGCCGAGTTGCCAAGCTATGGTTATCGGCGTGCCTGCGCCCTGGTGAACCGCCAGCGCGACGCCAGGGGCGATGCGCGGGTCAATCCCAAGCGCGTGTATCGCGTGATGGCACAGGCGGGCTTGCTATTGCCCAAGGCGCCACGACGACGCCAATCGGCCCGCAGGCATGAGGGCACGGTGTCCGTGACGAGCAGCGACCTGCGCTGGTGCTCCGACGGCTTGGAAATCAAGTGCGACTCGGGCCAGACGGTGACGGCCACGTTCGCCAAAGACTGCTGCGACCGGGAGGTGATGGCCTGGCGTGCCTGGGAGGGCAAGGGGCTGCCAGGCGAGCCGGTCCGCGAGATGCTCATTGAAGCGGTGGAACGGCGCTTCGGGGCGGTGGAGGCGGTCCCCGCG
>NZ_BCUU01000120.1 GCF_001591385.1 Variovorax soli NBRC 106424 | reverse complement strand
AGGACACCGGCCAGCTGCGGGTGCGGGTGGAGGCGGCGCAGGACGTGTCGTACGCACGCATGGCGCAACTGCAGCAGTCGGTGGCGCAGGTGGTGCTGGCCGATCCGGCGGTGCGCGCCCTGAGCGCGGTGGTGGGCGTGGACGCGGCCAACAACACCATGCTCAACACCGGCACCATGCTGGTCAACTTCGAGCGCGGCCATGGCAGCCAGCAGGAACTGATGCAGCGCCTGAAGGACGAAGTCCAGAAGCAGGTGGCGGGCGTCACGCTCTACATGCAGCCCACGCAGGACCTGACCATCGACGCGGAGACCGGCCCCACCGAGTACCGCGTGTCGATCGAAGGGGCGGACACCGAGCAGGTGAACACCTGGGCCAACCGGCTGGTCGCCAAGCTGCAGGCGCAGGACTTGCAGCCGTGGGTGCGCAACGCCACCACCGACGCGGGCGCGCAGGGCCTGGCCGCCTACGTGGACATCGACCGCAACACCGCCTCGCGCCTCTCCATCACCGCCAGCGCGGTGGACGACGCGATCTACAGCGCCTTCGGCCAGCGCATCGTCTCCACCATCTTCACCGAGACCAACCAGTACCGCGTGATCCTGGAGGCGCAGCGCGGCGGCCTCGCGTCCGTGGAAGGCCTGAGCTCGCTGCAGTTCAAGACAGGCAGCGGCGCGACCACGCCCCTGTCGTCCTTCGCCACCGTGCGCGAGCAGCCGGCGCCGCTGCAGATCACCCGCGTGGCGCAGTACCCGGCCGCCACCGTGGGCTTCGACACCGCGCCCGGCGTGGCGCTGGGCCGCTCGGTCAGCCAGATCCGCAAGGCGGCGCAGGAGATCGGGCTGCCGCCCAGCATGACGCTGCGCTTTCTGGGGGCGGCCGGCGCTTATGAGAAATCGCTCACCAGCCAGCTCTACCTGATCCTGGCGGCGGTGGTGTGCGTCTACATCGTGCTGGGCGTGCTGTACGAGAGCTACGTGCACCCGCTCACCATCCTCAGCACGCTGCCGTCTGCCGGCGTGGGCGCGCTGCTGGCGCTCATGGTCAGCGGCAACGACCTGGGCGTGATCGGCATCATCGGCATCATCCTTCTCATCGGCATCGTGAAGAAGAACGCGATCATGATGATCGACTTCGCCATCGATGCCGAGAGAAACCAGGGCATGGGTCCGCAGCAGGCCATCCACCAGGCCGCGCTGCTGCGCTTCCGCCCGATCATGATGACCACGCTGGCGGCGCTGGGTGCGGCGCTGCCGCTGATGTTCGGCTGGGGCGAGGGCGCGGAGCTGCGCCGGCCGTTGGGCCTGGCCATCTTCGGCGGGCTGGTGCTGTCGCAGGCGCTCACGCTCTACACCACGCCGGTGATCTACCTCGCCTTCGACCGCCTCGGCCAGCGTCTGCGTCCCGCGCGCCCTGCGCAGGACGAAGGGGAGCCGGCGTGAATCTCTCGCGGCCGTTTGTCCAGCGCCCCATCGCCACGGTGCTGCTGACCATCGGCCTGGCACTGGCGGGCATGATGGCCTTCTTCGTGCTGCCGGTGGCGCCGCTGCCGCAGGTGGACTACCCCACCATTTCCGTCAGCGCCACCATCGCCGGCGCCAGCCCCAGCACCATGGCCTCCAGCGTGGCCACGCCGCTGGAGCGCTACCTGGGCGCGATCCCCGGCGTGAACGAGATCACCTCGAGCAGCTCCAACGGCACGACCCGCGTCACGCTGCAGTTCGACCTGTCCCGCAACATCGACTCGGCCGCGCGCGAGGTGCAGGCCGCCATCAATGCCGCGCGGGTGGACCTGCCTTCCACGCTGCGCAGCAACCCGACCTACCGCAAGGTGAACCCGGCGGCCTCGCCGGTGATCATCCTGGCGCTCACCTCCAAGACGCGCACGCCGGGGCAGATCTACGACGCGGTCTCCAACATCGTGAGCCAGCGCCTGTCGCAGGTGGAAGGCGTGGGCGACGTGGAGATCGGCGGCGGCTCGCTGCCGGCGGTGCGCATCGAGCTGGAGCCCTATTCGCTCAACCGATTCGGCATCAGCACGGAAGACGTGCGCGCCGCCATCCAGGCCAACAACGCCAACCGCCCCAAGGGCGAGATCCAGAGCGGCGACCGGCGCCTGCAGATCTACACGCCCGCGCCGGGCCTGCGCGCGGCCGACTACCGCGACCTGGTCATCGCCTGGCGCAACAATGCCGCAGTGCGGCTGCGCGACGTGGCGCGGGTGGAAGACGGCGTGGAGAACACGCGCACCGTGGGCCTGTTCAACGGCGCGCCGGCGGTGGTGGTGCTGGTCACGCAGCAGCCGGGCGCCAACATCATCGAGACGGTGGACAGCGTGCGCGCGCTGCTGCCCGAGCTGCGCGCCCAGCTGCCGGCGGACATCGCGGTGCAGGTGGCGTCCGACCGCACCAACTCCATCCGCGCCTCGCTGCGCGAGGTGGAGGCCACGCTGATCATCTCGGTCGGCCTGGTGGTGCTGGTGGTGGGCCTGTTCCTGCGGCGCGCGCGGGCCACCGTCATTCCGGCGGTGGCCACGGTGGTGTCGCTGATGGCCACCTTCGGCGTGATGCACCTGCTGCACTTCTCGCTCAACAACCTCAGCCTGATGGCGCTCACCGTGGCGACCGGCTTCGTGGTGGACGATGCGATTGTGGTGCTGGAGAACATCCAGCGCCACATCGAGGCCGGCATGGGCCGCATGGAGGCGGCGCTCAAGGGCGCGCGCGAGGTGGGCTTCACGGTGCTGTCCATCAGCCTGTCGCTGGTGGCGGTGTTCATTCCGCTCTTGTTCATGGGCGGGCAGGTGGGGCGCCTGTTCTCCGAATTCGCTATCACGCTGTCGGCGGCGGTGCTGATCTCGCTGGTGGTCTCGCTCACCACCACGCCGATGATGTGCGCCGCGCTGCTGCGCGCCGAGAGTCACTATCGGCACCACCCGCCCGGGCGCCTGGGCCGCGCCGCCGAACGCGGCTGGGAGAAGGTGCTGCGCACCTACGCGGTGAGCCTGGACTGGGCGCTGGCGCACAAGGCGCTGGTCATGCTCACGCTGGTGGTCGTGGTGGTGCTCAACTTCGTACTCTTCGCCGCCATTCCCAAGGGCTACTTCCCGCAGCAGGACAACGGGCAGATGATTGCCGGCATCCGGGCCGACCAGAGCATCTCCTCGGCCAAGCTCACCGAAAAGCTCGAGCAGGCGGTGAAGATCATCCATGCCGACCCGGCCATCGACACGGTGGTGGGCTTTGCGGGCGGCTCGCGTGCCGGCGGCGGCTTCATGTTCGTCAACCTCAAGCCGGTGGGCCAGCGCGACGTAAAAACGCAGCAGGTGATCGACCGGCTGCGACCGCAACTCAACCAGATCCCGGGCCTGCGCATCTTCCTGGGCCCGGTGCAGGACCTGCGCATGGGCGGGCGGCAGAGCAACTCCACCTACCAGTACACGCTCAGGAGCGACAACCTGGCGGACCTGCGCACCTGGTCGGCCAGGCTGGCCGAGCGCATGGCGGCCTACCCGCAACTGGCCGACGTGGACGGCGAAAGCAGCGACAACGGCGTGGAGACCTACGTGCAGGTGGACCGCGACCAGGCCGCGCGCCTGGGCGTGAACACCACGGCGCTCAACAGCGCGCTGTACAACGCCTTCGGACAGCGCTCGGTGGCCACCATCTACAACGACCGCAACCAGTACTCGGTGATCATGGAATGGGCGCCGCGCTTCCAGCCCTCGCCGGTGGTGCTGGCCGACCTGTACGTGCCCTCCACGCTCAACAGCACCACGAATGCGGCCGGCCAGACGGTGCTCAGCTCGGTCGAGAACAAGACCGATGCGAACACCGGCACCTCCACGGCCACCTCGGCCAACCCGGGCTCGCGCGCCTCGTCGGCCGGGCAGGCCCTGGCCACCAGCACCACCGCGCTGGTGCCGCTGTCCACCTTCGCGCGGCTGGCCGAGCGGGCGGTGCCCAGCTCCATCAGCCACCAGGGGACCGAGCTGGCCAGCACCGTGTCGTTCAACCTGCCGGCCGGCGTGACGCTGGAAGATGCCAAGCGCGCCGTGCGGCAGGCCGAGGCCGACATCGCCATGCCCATCAACGTGCGCGGCAGCTTCGAAGGCACCGCGCGCGCCGCCGGCGACACCAGCGCGCAGCAGGCCGTGCTGATCCTTGCGGCGGTGGTGGTGATCTACATCGTGCTGGGCATTCTTTACGAAAGCCTCATCCATCCGGTGACGGTGCTCAGCACGCTGCCCTCGGCCGGCGTGGGCGCCGTGCTGGCGCTGATGATCTTCCGCATGGAGCTGTCGGTCATCGCGCTGATCGGCCTGTTCCTGCTGATCGGCATCGTCAAGAAGAACGCGATCCTGATCATCGACTTTGCGCTGGACGCGCAGCGCGCGCGCGGCCTCACGGCGGCGCAGGCGGTGCGCGAGGCCTGCCTGCTGCGCCTGCGCCCGATCCTCATGACCACCATGGCCGCCATGCTGGGCGCGCTGCCGCTGGCCATCGGCTTCGGCCTCGGCTCCGAGCTGCGCCAGCCGCTGGGCGTGGCCATCATCGGCGGGCTGCTGGCCTGCCAGCTCCTGACCCTGCTGACCACGCCCGTGGTCTACGTGCTGCTCGACAAGCTGCGCCGCCAAAGCAGCGACGAGCGTGCGCTCAGCCGCGCCGGCGCCGCCGAACAGGCCGCTTCGGCATGACCTTCAACCGCCTGTCCATGAAGAAGAACCGCTTGCATTCCTCCCTTGTCCGCAGCACGGTGGCCGTGGCCGCGCTGGCACTGCTGGCCGGCTGTGCCGTCGGCCCGGCCTACGAGCGGCCCGAGACGCCCGCGCCAGCCACGTGGAAGGAGGCACCGGTGGCCGAGGGCTGGTCGCCCGCGGTGCCGGCCGATGCGCTGGAGCGGGGCGAATGGTGGAAGCTCTTCAACGACCAAGGCCTGAACGAACTGGCCGCGCGGGTGCAGCTGTCCAACCAGAACATCGCGGCGGCGGTGGCCAACTACGCACAGGCGCAAGCCGCGGTGCGCGAGCAGCGCGCGGCCCTCTTTCCCACCGTCGCTCTCACCGGCAGCGCGCGCCGCAGCGGCGAGCGCACGCCGGGCAGCACCAGCGGCAGCGCCAACGTGGCATTGGGCGCTTCGTGGGAGCCCGACCTGTGGGGGCGCCTGCGCGAATCCGTGAGCAGCGCGCAGGCCACGGCGCAGGCCAGCGAGGCCGACCTGGCCTCGGCGCGCCTGTCGATGCTGGGCGAGCTGGCCATCAACTACTTCTCGCTGCGCGAGGCCGATGCCGAACTGGGCGTGCTGGCCAGCACCATCGAGGGCTACGAGCGCTCGCTGACCATCACGCGCAACCGCTACGAGGCGGGCATTGCCGCGCAAAGCGACGTGCTGCAGGCCGAGACGCTGCTGGCCAACACGCGCGCGCAGCATGCGGCCACGGTGCGCACGCGCGCCGCGCTGGAGCACGCCATCGCGGTGCTGACCGGCGTGCCGCCCTCGGGCTTCTCGGTTCCGCCGGTGGCCTGGACGCCGGTGGTGCCGCGCATTCCCAGCGGCGTGCCGTCCGAACTCTTGCAGCGCCGTCCCGACATCGCCGCGGCCGAGCGCGACGTGTCGGTGGCCAATTCGCAGATCGGCATTGCCCGCTCGGCGTACTTCCCCAGTTTCAGCATCGATGCTTCGCTGGGCCGCTCGAGCACGCGTGTGTCCGACCTGTTCAATGCCTCGAACACGCTGTGGTCGCTGGGCCTGTCGGTGGCGCAGGTGGTGTTCGACGCCGGCGCCATCGGCGCGCGCGTGGACCAGGCCAGCGCCTCGCGGGACGCGGCCATTGCGCGCTACCGGCAGACGGTGCTCGCCGCTTTCCAGGCGGTGGAGGACCAGCTCAGCGCCGCGGCCAGCCTGGAGCAGCAGCTGCAGCAGTACGTGATTGCCTCGCAGGCGGCAGACAGGACGGAGCAGCAGATCATCAACCGCTACCGGGCGGGCCAGGTGGGCTATACCGAGGTGGTGGTGGCCCAGGCCTCGGCCTTGAATGCGCGCCGCAATGTGCTGCAGCTGCAGGTGGCGCAGCAACTGGCGGCCATCGGCCTGATCCAGGCCCTGGGCGGCGGATGGCAGGCGCAGTGGATGGCGCAGGGCAGTCGCGGAGAAAGCAGCGCGAACTGAGTTCGCGGCCCGGCATCCGGCGCCTGGCGTCAGCGGGGCAGTTGGAGCGGTGCCAGGAATTCCGTGCGGGCGAAGTTGGCGCCCTGCGCATCGGGAAGGCCCGAGAACTCGGTGCGCGCGAACGGATCGGCGCCGGAAGCCGAATCCGGCTGCTCCGATCCATCCGGCACCATGGGGTGCGCCAGCGCCGGACGTGCGGCCAACGGCCGGACGCGGGCCGCGTTGGCGGCATGCCGCACCCGGGACTCTTCGCGCAGGCGGGCGATCTGGGCGCGGATGTCGTCCATCTGGCGCAGCGTCACGGGATTCGGCGCCTCCATCTGCACGGCCAGCTCCGGCCGGAACTCGGCGAACTGCCGGGCCAGGGCCGGGTCGAGCGGTTCCTCGGTCACCACCACCGAGGACGACCCGGGCGCGATCTCGGGAGGCGCGAAGAAGGACGCCGCCTCGAAGTGCTGAGGGGGCAGGGTGGAAGGCGCATCTTCGACATCCACCGCGGCGTGCAGGGCGGCCATTCGCGATTCGATCACTTCGTCTTCCGAGTCTTCCCGCGCCCGTGCGCGGGAGGCGTCGCGCCGGGCCTTGGCCACCGGTTTCGCGGCGGGTTGGGGGCGGGTGGCGACCGCCGCCCGGTGCAGCGCGGAGAACCGGGTGGCGCACAGCATCGCCAGGAAAACGGCCAGGGTGGCGCCGAGATAGCTCAGGCTGCCGAGGGCTTCGATGTAGACGAGGCAGGACCCCGCCACGGCGAGAGAGGCGATGCCGAGTGTGGCGAAGGCAAGGCCGGATTGTTGTTGGTTCATTGATGTACCCCGAAAGTGTTCACATAATTTTGCAAATGGACGGGGCTTTGGGGGAAGTCGGCAAGAGGATTTACTAAAAAAGTGTGAACTAAACGGCACATTCGGGCTAACCATGAGGCGCCTGGGTGGCAAGGCAGGGCATGAGACATTTGAGTGACAGTGCCGTGGAATTTGTCACGCCATGCCGGACCGGGCGTTGCCAGGAAAGAATGCTTTCCATCTACAGTCCGACCCAGAAGAGACAGGGCCACCATGAACACCTATCCCACCGTCCGTCAGGCAACCGGCGTTGCCCGAACCCTCAGCAAGTTTTCGGCGTGCACCATCGTGGTCTACAAGACCGCCGAATCCAAGTTCGTGACGGCCCGGCCAGGCGATTCGGTCGACGGTGTGATCGAGGGCGTGTACCGCAACGGCTACCTCGTCCCCACGCTTCTGAGCAGGGCGCGCTGATCGACCGGCGCGCTCGTTGCGCCCGCCTTCCGGTAGCACTCCGCTCGTTCATCCATCCAGATCGTCGCTGGCGCCAGTCACGGCGCAGCGCGGCTGCTGGCGATAATCCAGGCTCTTTCAAGTCAAGCCAAGGAGCGCACGTTGGATCTGGTATTGCTGGTCAAGGCCGCGGTGATGGGCATCGTGGAGGGCCTCACGGAATTCCTCCCCATTTCATCCACCGGCCACCTGATCCTCGCGGGCTCGCTGCTGGGTTTCGACGACAACAAGGCCAAGGTCTTCGACATCGCCATCCAGACCGGCGCGATCTTCGCGGTGATCCTGGTGTACTGGCAGAAGATCCATGCCACCGTGGTGGCGCTGCCGCGCCAGGCCAAGGCACGGCGCTTTGTGCTGAACGTGCTCATCGCCTTCTTCCCTGCCGTGGTGCTGGGCCTGCTGTTCGGCAAGGCCATCCAGGAACACCTGTTCACCCCAGCCGTGGTGGCGGCGACCTTCATCGTCGGCGGCTTCGTGATCCTCTGGGCCGAAAAGCGCCCGCCCGGCTCGGTGCGCGTCGAGAACGTGGACGACATGACGCCCTGGGACGCGCTCAAGGTCGGCCTGGTGCAGTGCTTTGCCATGATCCCCGGCACCAGCCGCTCGGGCGCCACCATCATCGGCGGCATGCTGCTGGGCCTGTCACGCAAGGCGGCCACCGAGTTCTCCTTCTTTTTGGCCATGCCCACGCTCATCGGCGCCGGCGCCTACAGCCTCTACAAGGAGCGGGCGCTGCTGTCCATGGCCGACCTGCCGATGTTCCTGGTCGGGCTGGTGTTCTCGTTCATCAGCGCCTGGCTATGCGTGCGCTGGCTGCTGCGCTACATCTCAACGCACGACTTCATTCCCTTCGCCTGGTATCGCATCGCGTTCGGCATCGTGGTGCTGGCCACGGCCTGGAGCGGCGCCGTGGTGTGGGCCGACTGAAGCAAACCGCTACGCGCCGCCCTTGGCGCCCCCCTGGCGGGCTTCTTCCAGCAACTGCTGGATGACCCGCTCGGATCTTTCGTATTCGCCTTCGCCGAAGTGATGGAAGCGGATGCGCCCTTGCGCATCGATGAAGTAGTGGGCGGGCCAGTAGCGGTTGTTGAAGGCCCGCCAGATGGCGAAGTTGTTGTCCACCGCCACGGGGAACTCGATGCCGAGTTCCTGGACGGCGCGCTTCACGTTGCCGATGTTCTTCTCGTAGGCGAATTCCGGCGAGTGCACCCCCACCACGACGAGCCCCTGGTCCTTGTACTTGCGGTACCAGTCGCGCACGTAGGGCAGCGCGTTGCGGCAGTTGTAGCAGCCGAAAGTCCAGATATCCACCAGCACGACCTTGCCGCGCAACTGCTGCACGGACAGCGGCGGCGAGTTGATCCATTCGACGGCGCCGTCGAAGCCGGGCAGAACGCCTTCGACCGGAAGGTCCAGCCGCGTTGGCTCGCGCATCTGCATCTTGTGCAGGGCCGGAGAGACGAGTCGTTGCTCGACGCGCGAGGCACCTGCCTGCTGCGACAGGCGTGCCAGTGCGCCGGTATCCAGGCCCAGCGCGATGGCGGCCACCGATGCCAGCACGGCGGCGCCCAGTCCGCGGTGCACGGCCGCATTGGCCGAGGCGAAGGCGCGCAGGCGGGAGAGCACACGGTCGCCGACGCACAGCACGACGGCGAGCGAGGTCGCGGCGCCCAGTCCGTAGCTCAGCAGCAGCAAGAAGGTACGCAGCGTGGGGCCTTCGAACATCGCGCCGCTGAGGATGACGCCCAGCACGGGCCCCGCGCATGGCGCCCAGAGCAGGCCGGTGGCCGCACCCAGAACCAGGGCGCTGCGGGGCGAGCCGGATGGGTGGGTGTTGGCAGACAACCGTGTGCCCAGCGCCACGAGCGGGCGCGCCATCCAGTCAGACAGGGACGGCACGAGCAGCATCAGTCCGGCAAACCCCAGTACACCCAGCGCCAGCCAGCGCCCGTAGTCGTTGATGCGTGCCGCCCAGGCGCCGGCCACGGCCCCCAGCGAGGCCACCGCCGCGAAGGTCAGCGCCATGCCGGCCAGCAGGGGCAGGCCGTTGCGCATGAAGGGCCGTCCGGAGCGCGTGAAGACGAACGGAATGACCGGCAGAATGCAGGGCGACAGGATGGTGAGCACGCCGGCCAGAAAAGCGAGCAGGGCGATCAGCATGGGGGCCTCCGTTGGCAGCAGGGCATGGCAGATGCGTGCTAGTTCGTGCCGACGGCCGGCCTGGTTACGGTGATCGACACCTCCTGCTGCACATTCAAATGAAAACGGGGAGAAAACCGATGTACTTGCGCCCCACCTTGGTCGCGCTCCTTTTCTGCACCGGCGCAGCGGGCGCGATGGCTCAATCCAGCCTGCAAATCGGCGGCCTGATCGACATCGGCCTGTACCGCGACACGAACAAGACGTGGCAGCTGGGCCCCATCCAGCGCAGCAACCTCGCATTCACCGGCCAGGAGGACCTGGGCGGCGGGCTGGCGGCCACCTTTGCGCTGAACATGCGCTTCGAGACCGACACGGGCCAGCTGGAGCAGACCAACAAGCCCTTCTTCCATGGCGAGTCCACGGTGGGCCTGAAGGGCGCGCTGGGCAGCATCCGGCTGGGCCGTGCGCTGGATGCGATGTACAGCCAGGACTGGCAGTTCGACGCCTGGGGCAACTACGACCGCATCGCGTCGCCGGCCTGGGACATCTGGCACTACAACTATCCGTCGGACCCGCGCGGCAACGCCGGCACGCCGGAATACGGCCGGCTGAACAACGGCGTGTTCTACGACTCGCCGACCCTTGCCGGCTTCTCCATTCACCTGAGCACGGCCGCCAACGAGGACGTGCGCGGCCTGCCGCCCGGCAGTCCCGGCACCGACCCGGGCGACCTGCGGCAGCCCGCAGCCCTGGGGCGCCTCGATCACCTACGGCGGCGAGTACCTGGGCGCCATGCTGGCGCGGGAGCAGAACAGCCTGGGCAACACCGACACCTTCGTCGGCCTGCGCGGCAGCCTGGGCGATTTCACCGCGTTCGGCGCGTGGGACCGCAGCGAGGCCTTCGGCTCCGTCGCCAAGGTGGTGACGCTGAGCGTGCAGTACGTGCTGGGCCGCTTCACCCTGCGCGGCGGCTGGGGCCGCATGGACCTGGACGGCGTGGACGCGCAGCGCACCATCGGCGCCGGCGTGGCCTATGCCTTCTCCAAGCGCACCAGCGTGTACGTGGACGCCGCCAGCAAGCGCTATCCGCAGGACACGGGCAGCATGTACGGCGTGGGCATGGCGCACAGCTTTTGAGCTGCGCAGGCCGGCGTGGCTACAGCAGGTTGCGCAGCGCCGCCTCGACCGCCGCCGCGGTGGCGATCGGCTTTTCCATCGGAAAGAGGTGCGTGCCGTCGAGCATCGTCATGCGTCCCTTGGTGACCTGCTGCGTCATGGTCAGGCCCACGCGCTTCATTTCCACCGACTGGCGCCCGCCGATGAAGGCGGCCTTGCACTTGAGCGGATGCTTGCGCAGCAGCCCGCTCAGGTTGTGCGGCAGCGTCTCGTAGATGGCGGTTTCCACGTCGCGGTCGAAGCTCAGGAGGCGCGAATCCTCGGCGTCGAAGGTGCCGTGCTCGACGTAGTCGCGCAGCACGCGCTCGTCCCAGTTGGCAAAGGCCTTCTTGCTGCGGAAATGCTCGAACACCGCCTCGCGGTGCTCCCAGACATTCTTGCGCTTGCGGCTGATGGTGCCGGGCGTGATGCTCTTCATGAGCGGCGTGCGCTTGGTCAGCTCCAGGGCGCCGGCGCGCCAGCCGCCCAGGATGGGCGAATCGATCAGCACCACGCCGCGCGCCAGCTCGGGATGCCGCGCGGCGCACATCAGGCTGAGGAAACCGCCCAGCGAATGGCCCACCAGGAACACCGGGCCGCCGGCAAAGTCGGCGCGCTCGCGCGCGAAGTCGGCCAGCTGCTGCACCAGGTGCGGCCAGTTGTCGGTGACGGGGTACTTCGGGTCGTGCCCGAACTTCTCGATGGCATGGACGTCGAAGCCGCGGTTGCGCAGGCTGTCGAGCATCACGCGATAGGTGCTGGCGGGAAAGCTGTTCCCGTGGGAGAAAACGATAGGAGGCATGAAAGAAGGACACGGCAAGCGCTGCCGTGTTCCCGCTAGATCAGTTTTTCGTCGGGCGTCGAGATCTTGCGCAGGGCGCCGTGGCGCGCGGCCGGCATGCGCAGCGGGTGCTGGGTGAAGCTCTCGTCCCACACCGGGTCCTCGATGCTGTCGAACACTTCGCGCAGCTTCTGGCCCCAGCTGTTGTGGAGCATGCGGTAGTACGGGTTCTCGGCGTCGATGCAGATCACGCGGTCGGTCTGCAGGGCGTTGGCCTCGTACACCACCAGGTCCAGCGGCAGGCCGACCGAGAGGTTGGACTTCATGGTCGAGTCCATCGACACCAGCGCGCACTTGGCGGCTTCTTCCAGCGGCGTGTCGGGCGTGAGCACGCGGTCGAGCACCGGCTTGCCGTACTTGGATTCGCCCACCTGGAAGTAGGGCGTCTCGGTGGTGGCCTCGATGAAGTTGCCGGCCGAGTAGACCAGGAAGAGGCGCATGCCCTCGCCCTTGACCTGCCCGCCGAAGATGAAGGAGACGTTGAAGTCCAGCCCGGCCTGCTTGAGCGAGGCTGCGTCGCGCTCGTAGACGTGGCGCACCGCCGAGCCCAGCACGCGGGCCGCATCGAACATGCTGGGCGCGTTCCAGATGGTGATGGGCGGGCTGTCCTCGGTCTCGCGCAGCTCTTCGATCTGCAGGATCTCGCGCACCGACTGCGAAATGCTCAGGTTGCCCGCCGACAGCAGCACCATGAAGCGGTCGCCCGGCTGCTCGTAGACGATCATCTTGCGGAAGGTGCTGATGTGGTCCACGCCCGCATTGGTGCGCGAATCCGACAGGAACACCAGGCCGGCGTTGAGTTTGATGCCTACGCAGTACGTCATGGGGCTGGTGCTTTGTTGTTGGAGTGGGTTGTTGGCCGGTTTCACTGCTATGGCTGTTGCTGCTCGCGTCGGCGCAGCTTCTGCAAGGCGTAGAGCGCGTCCAGCGCCTCCCTGGGGCTCATCGCATCGGGGTCGAGCGCAGCCAGTGCCGATTCTACGGCGCTGGGTGCGGCCGCTTCTTCCTGCGGCGGCGGTGCGAACAGGTCCACCTGCGCCCGCGATTCGTTCTGCTGCGCCTCCAGCGCGCCCAGCGCCTTCTGGGCGTGGTTGACCACCGCCGCCGGCATGCCGGCCAGGCGCGCCACCTGGATGCCGTAGCTGCGGCTGGCAGGGCCGGCCTCCATTTCGTGCAGGAAGACGATGTCGCGCCCGGCCTCGGTGGCGCTCACATGCATGTTCACCGCCTGCCGGTGGTCGGCCGGAAATTCCGTCAGCTCGAAGTAGTGCGTGGCAAAGAGGGTGAAGGCGCGCGAGCGGTCGTGCAGATAGGCTGCGATGCCGGCGGCCAGCGCCAGCCCGTCGAAGGTGCTGGTGCCGCGGCCGATCTCATCCATGAGCACCAGGGACTGGGCCGTCGCGCTGTGCAGGATCTGCGCCGCCTCGGTCATCTCCAGCATGAAGGTGGACTGCGCGTTGGCCAGGTCGTCGGCCGCGCCGATGCGGGTGTGGATCGCGTCGATGGGCCCCAGCCGGCATTCGGCCGCCGGCACGTACGAGCCCATGGAGGCCAGCAGCACGATGATGGCGATCTGCCGCATGTAGGTCGACTTGCCGCCCATGTTGGGGCCGGTGATGACCTGCATGCGCTGCTGCGGCGACAGGCGCGTGTCGTTGGCGATGAAGCTGCCGGCCGATTTCTCCGCCAGGCGCGCCTCCACCACCGGGTGGCGGCCCTGCACGATCTCGATGCACGGGTGCGCCACGAATTCGGGCGCGTTCCAGTTCAGCGTGTGCGCCCGCTCGGCCAGCGCGCACAGCGCGTCGAGCGACGCAATGGCGAAGGCCACGCCGGTGAGCGGCTGCACATGGGGCTGCAGCGCGTCGAGCAGCTGGTCGTACAGCCACTTCTCGCGCGCGAGGGCGCGGTCCTGCGCCGACAGGGCCTTGTCCTCGAAGGCCTTGAGTTCGGGCGTGATGAAGCGCTCGGCGTTCTTCAGCGTCTGGCGGCGGCGGTAGTCGTCGGGCACCTTGGACAGCGCGCTTTGCGTCACCTCGATGTAGAAGCCGTGCACGCGGTTGAACTGCACTCGCAGGTTGGCGATGCCGGTGCGCTCGCGTTCGCGCACTTCCAGCTCCAGCAGGAAGGCGTCGCAGTTCTCGCCGATGGCGCGCAGCTCGTCGAGCTCGGCGTCGAAGCCTTCTGCGATCACGCCGCCGTCGCGCACCAGGGCCGAGGGCTCGGCCTTCAGCGCACGGGCCAGCAGCTCGGCGCAGCCCTCGGGCGGCGACAGGTCCTGTGCAATGTGCTGCAGCAGCGCCGCGCCGGGCGGCAGCAGCGGGGCCAGCGTGCGCGCCTTCTGCAGCGCCAGGCCCAGGGCCACCA
>NZ_BCUU01000119.1 GCF_001591385.1 Variovorax soli NBRC 106424 | reverse complement strand
CCGCGGCGCCATCGCTGCGGGCGCGGCCATCGGCGCGGCCGTCGGCGCGGGCGGCGGCTACCTGTGGTCGCAGCGCATGGAAAACCAGAAGAAGCAGATGGAGCAGGCCACCCAGGGCACCGGCGTGGCGGTGACCCAGACGCCCAACAACGAGCTGAAGCTGCAGATTCCCAGCGACGTTTCGTTCGACACCGGCCGGGCCGACATCAAGCCCAACTTCCAGCCGATCCTCGACCAGTTCGCCTCGGGCCTGCGCAACAACCCGAATGCCGAAGTGCGCATCATCGGCCACACCGACAACACCGGCACCGACGCCATCAACAACCCGCTGTCCATCCAGCGCGCCGCCGCCACGCGCGACTACCTGATCGCCCGCGGCGTGCGCTCGAACGCCTTCAACATCGACGGCATGGGCTCGCGCCAGCCAGTGGCCGACAACAACTCGGCCGCGGGCCGCGCGCAGAACCGCCGGGTGGAAATCTTCGTGGGCGAACGCCAGCCGCAGGGCTGACGCGCCAGGCCGCGAGGCCAGCCAACTTCCACGGCCGCCTGGCAGCTCAGGCGGCCGTTTCTTTTGGCGCCGACGTCGTTGTCAGAACCAGGCTTCGACGCCCACGCCCACCGTGCGCGGACGCGGCAGGTTGGCCGTGTCGAAGGCATTGGTCACCGCATTCGGATCGGCGTCGACCAGCAAGGGCCGCTTGCTGTCGAACACGTTGTTCACGTAGGCAAAGAGCCTGGCCTTGCCCACCGGATAGCTGGCGCGCACGTTGGCGAGCCAGCCCGGATCGACCTTGCCGCGCGAGAAGTTGGTGACGTCCGAGTAGTAGGCCGACGAGTAGCGCGCATCCGCGCCCAGTTCCAGGCCGGACTGGCCGCGCCAGCTCAGGCCCAGGGCCATGGTGAAGGCGGGCGAGCGAGGCAGCTCATGCCCCTCGACACCGGAGCCCGGGTACTCGGTGATCTTCGTTTCGAGCAGGCCCACCTCGCCGGTGAAGCGCAGGCTGCGGCTGACCTGCCACTGCGCGCCCAGCTCCGCGCCGTAGGTGTGGGCGCGCGGCGCATTGCGCACCACGTAGGCCCACACGTTCGGGTCGGGGTTCAGGTCGAAGGGCAGCTGCATGTTCTTGTAGTCGCTGTAGAACAGGTTGCCGGTGAGCAGCAGCGCGCCGTCGAGCAGGCGCTTGCGTCCGAAGGCTTCGAGCGTCCAGGCGTACTCGGGGTCGAACTGGTAGTTGGTGAAGGGCACGTCGTAGGTGAAGGCCGCACCGCCGCCGTTGTAGCCGCGCGAGATCGAACTGCCCAGCGTGGTGGCCGGGTCCAGCTTCCAGGCCAGCGTGGCCTTGGGCAGGAAGACCTTGTAGGTGGCGTCGAAGTCGGTGGTGAAGATGCTCAGCGCGCCGTTGCGCTCGCGCCGCTCTTCTTCGTAGCGGCCACCCAGCGTGAGGTCCACGCTGCTGGACAGCGGCGTGGTCACCTCGCCGTACAGCGCCCAGGTGCGGGTCTTGTCGGTCCAGGCGCCGCCGCCGAACAGGTCGATGTCGTCGTCCTGGTCGGCGCCGAAGGTGTACAGGCCCACGAAACCGGTCCACTGCTTGTCCTGCGTGGCAAAGCGCAGCCGCGGCTCGATCTGCAGGTCCTTCACGCGGATGTTGGCATTGCCGTCGCCCGGCATGGCCTTGCGCGTGACGTGCGTGTCGCCGGAAACGATGCGGTTCTCGAAGGTGAGCGTGGGGCTGATCTCGTAGGTGGTGTCGAGCACCGCGCTGGTGGAGCGCGGCGAGAAGGTGGGCATGGCCGGATACGAGATGACCTTGTCGTCGAAGGGCCGCGCCACGCTTTCGGTCTGCGGGCCGGTGTAGATGGTGCGGGCGATGGTGAGCAGGTTGGTCAGGCCCGGCACGGCCTGCGGCTTCCACAGGATCTTGCCGCGCACATTGCCCGATTCGAACTGGCCGGGGTCCGACACGCCGGGGTAGGGCTCGTAGCCCTTGGCATAGCTCTGGTACTTGAAGCCGTCGAGTGCCAGGCGCACGGCCAGCTCCTGGTCCACCAGCGGCGCGTTGATCACGGCGGAGAGCTGGCGCTGGTCCTGGCCGGCGACGGCCGCGCGAATGCCCACTTCAGGCGCGAAGCCCGGGTCGTTGGTCTTGTAGATGATGGTGCCGGCAATGGCGTTGCGGCCCTGCAGCGTGCTCTGCGCGCCGCGGAACACCTCCACGCGCTGCACGTCCCACAGGCCCAGGTCGCCGAACACCACTTCGTTGTAGCTGGAGGAGCGGCCGTCGACCTGCACGCTCAAGCGCGGCCGGGTACCAGCCAGGAAGGCGTCGGCGCCTTGCGCCGGGCCGGTGCCATCGACACCGCGCACGGCCGGCGCGAGATTGCCGGTGCCGGTGCTGGTGATGTTGGCGACGCCATTCAACAGCTCGTTGGTGCCGATGATGCCGGTCTGGTCCGCCAGCTCTCGCTCGCCGAACACGCGCACGCTGGGTGCGGTCTGCATCAGCGAGCGCTCGGACTTCTCGCCGGTCACGGTCATCTCGGGCAGCGCCGCGGCCGAGTCCTGCGCCAGCGTGGGACCGGACAGGCCCGCCAGCAGGCCCGCAGCCGCCAGTGCGATGCGGCGGCGCCGGAACAGAAGAGGAAGAGGGGAACGGGAAAAACGAGTCGATCGCAGCACGTGGCGGCCTCCAAGGTGTGTTGAACACGCTGGCTGCGGCGCCTGGGCGAACCGGCACGTGGCTGGCGAAAACGCGTGAGTCTAGAAGCGAACCAGTGAGCAGCCAATCACATCGACGCGCGGATCGTCTCTCATCTGCAACGACCTAGGCGGACCAGTTGCCGCGCAGCAGGTTGGCCAGCTCGACCGCCGACTTCACCTCCATCTTCTCGAACACGCGGGCGCGGTGCACTTCCACCGTGCGCACGCTGATCGAGAGCTGGTCGGCAATGAGCTTGTTGGGCAGGCCCTCGACGATGCGCTGCATCACCAGCCGCTCGCGGTCGGTCAGTTCGGCCACGCGCGCCGCAATGCCGGCGCGCTCGCGCTGGGCGTCGATGGCCCGGGCCGACGCACCCAGCGCATGCTCGATGCGGTCGACCAGGGCGTTGTCGGAAAAGGGCTTCTCGCAGAAGTCGAAGGCGCCGCGCTTGACCAGGTCGACCGCCGTGGGCACGTCGGCATGGCCGGTGAGGAAGATCACCGGCATGGCCGCCAGCCAACCCGCCTCGGCCAGGCGCTCGTAAAGCACCAGGCCGCTGGTGCCGGGCATGCGCACGTCCAGCAGCAGGCAGCGCGGCTGCGTGGGCGCGGCAGGGTCGGCTTCCGCGGCCAGGCGGGCCTCGAAGTCCTCGGCACTGGCGAAATGCTCGCTTTGCAGGCGGCGCGAGCGCAGCAGCCAGGCCAGGGCCTCGCGCACGCTGGCGTCGTCGTCCACGATGAAGATCAGGCCATCGATCAGGGGTTGCATGTCGGCAATGTGCAGTCGCTCAGTCGGTCTCGGGCCGCGGGCTCGCGGCGGGAAGGGTGAATCGGAAGATGGTGCCATGCGGGCGATACGGCTCGTAGGTGAGCACACCGCCGTGCTGCTCGACCACCGTGCGGCACAGGCTCAGGCCCAGGCCCATGCCGTCGCTGCGCGTGGTGTAGAAGGGCGTGAACAGGCGCTGCGCCACCTCGCTGTCGATGCCCAGGCCCAGGTCGGCCACGGAAAACTCTACCCAGCGCCGCGCCTCCGAATTCACGATCTTGCTGCCCGGCGCGCGCGCGGCACGCAGGTAGAGCACACGCTTTGCGACCTGCGGCGAATCCATCGACTGCATGCCATTGCGCGCCAGGTTCAGCAGCACCTGCTCGACCAGCGTGCGATCGCACTGCACCGGCGGCAGCCCGGGCTCGATGCTCAGGTCGATGCGCACGCCCAGCTTGCGCGCCTGCAGCTGCACCAGTGGCAGCACGGCCTCGAACAGCTCGTGGGCGGGCGCGCTCTCGCGGGTGCGTTCGCGCCGACGCACGAAGTCGTGCACGCTGCGGATCACGCGGCCGGCGCGGCTGGCCTGCTCGGCAATGCGCGCCAGCGCCATCTGCAGATCGCTGCGGGCCTGGACGTCGTGGGTGACGGCGCCCGCATCACCATCGTCCAGCAGGTTGAGCGAGCCGTTGGCATAGCTGGAAATCGCGGCCAGCGGCTGCGTGAGCTCGTGGCTGAGCAGCGAGGCCATTTCGCCCACGGTGGCCAGGCGGGCGCTGGCCTGCAGGCGCTCCTGGGTGGCGCGCGACAGCTCTTCCGCGCGCCGCTGTTCGCTCATGTCGACGAAGGCGCTCATCCAGCCGGTCTGCACCCCGTTGTTGATCAGCGGCGCCTCGAAGATCATGACCGGGAAGCGATGGCCGTCCTTGCGCATGAAGATCGACTCGAAGCCATCCGGCGGCGGCATGTCGCCGCTGGCGATCCGCTCGGCCTGGCGCTGGCGGTATTCGTGGGCCAGCTCGGTCGGCCAGTACGGCGCGTTGGAGATGTCGCTGCCCGCCAGCTCTTCGGCGGAGAAGCCCACCATCTTGCAGAAAGCGGGATTGACGTAGGTGATGCGGCCCTGCAGGTCGCGCGCGCGCAGCCCGGTGATGACCGAGTCTTCCATCGCCTTGCGGAAGGCCAGCGAATCGGCCAGGCCGCGCTCGGCCTTGATGCGCCGCTTGGTGTCGCGCGCCAGCAGGATGAGCACCGACACCAGCGCAATGGAGATGAAGGTGACCAGCCCGGTGAGCACGTTGGGAAACAGGTCGGGCTCGGCGCGCCAGCCGTCGATGCGCATCATCATGGCCAGCCCCGGCAGGTCCACCGGCTGCTGCGAGCTGAACACCCGCGTGCCGCTGCGCCGCTGGGCGCCCACGGCGGCCAGGCGCGTGCCGTCGACCTCCACCAGCGCCACCTCCTGCCCGCGCCGCAGGCTGGGCGTGACCAGCTCGATCAGCGTGTCGCGCAGCGAGTAGGCTGCCACCAGGTAGCCGCCCTGGTCGAGCTGCAGGCACATCTCGATCACTTCCATGCCGCCGCCTTCGGCCACGGAAACGAAATGGCTGGGCGAATAGGCCGCGGTGCTGAGCTTGCGCGCGCTGGCGCAGGCCAGGGTGACGTCCGGGTGCTCCACCGACTGCCGGCGGCTGCGGTCGAAGACCGGCGCGCGGTACGGCGTGTCGGCCGAGGCGAGCACGCGCATGGCGGCGTCGCGCCACTCCAGGCGCACCCACTCGCGGTGCGCGCGCAGCAGCTCGCCGGCGCGCTCCTCCCATTGCGACAGGCTTTGCGCCCCGGCGTTCAATGCGCGCAGGCTCTGGGCGTTTCGCTGCAGGCCGCCGCGCAGGTCGGCCACGGCGTCGAGCGTGTCGCGGTCGAGCTGTTCCTGCACCTGCTGCACCTCATGACGGCCCGCCAGCCAGACCACCGTGCCCACCAGCACCAGCACCAGCGCCGCCAGCAGCACCCACAGGAACCAGCGCTGCCAGGCGGAGCGCAGGCGCGCCAGGGGCCGGGCCACGCTGGCGGGCAGGGACAGCAGCGCCCCCGGGCCGCCGGCCGCGGGCGGGCTCATCGTCTCGGCGGAGGACTGCTCCTGTGTGCTCACGATCCCGTTGCTGCAGCGCCTACAGGACCCGGTGCGACAGGGCAGGCAGCTGCTGGCGCACGCGCTCGGTCTGCCCGGCGTCGATGTCGCACAGCACCACGCCCTCGCCGGAGTCCTGCTGAGCGAGGACGGTGCCCCACGGGTCGACGATCATCGAATGGCCCCAGGTGCGGCGGCCGTTCTCGTGCGTGCCGCCCTGCGCCGGCGCCACCACCCACGAAAGGTTCTCGACCGCGCGGGCGCGAAGCAGCACTTCCCAGTGCGCCGAACCGGTGGTCTGCGTGAAGGCGCTGGGCACCAGCAGCAGCTCGGCGCCGTGGCGGGCCAGCGCGCGGTACAGCTCGGGAAAGCGCAGGTCGTAGCACACGCTCAGGCCCACGCACCAGGTGTGGCCGTCGCGCGAGGGCAGGTCGAACACCACCGGATGGACGCCGGGCGTGATCACGCGGCGCTCGTCGTAGCGCTCCACGCCGTTGTCGAAATAGAAGAGGTGGATCTTGTCGTAGCGCGCCACGCACCGGCCCTCGGGCGAGAAGGCCATCGAGCTGTTGAACACGTGGTCTTCCTCGTCGCTGTCCAGGGGCAGCGTGCCGCCCACGATCCACAGGCCGAATTCACGCGCGGCATCGCCCAGGAAGCCCTGCACCATGCCGCCCTCGGGGCTTTCGCGCAGCGACAGCTTGTCGGTGTCGCGCTGGCCCATCACGCAGAAGTACTCGGGCAGCACCGCCAGTTCGGCGCCCGCCTCCGCCGCTTGCGCCAGCAGGCGATGGGCGCGCGCCAGGTTGGCTTCGCGCCGGGTGGCCGAGACCATCTGGATTGCTGCGACTCTCATGGCTTGTTCTCCGTCTGCGCCTGCCGTGGCGCGGCCTGCTGCTGCTGCGATGGCGCCGCCGGCTGCGGGTCCAGCGAGGGCCGGCGCGCCACCTTGGTGATCTGCGGGTCGGCCCAGCTGCCTTCGATCTGGAACTCCTGCGTGGTGGCGGCGGACAGCGGCTTGCTCAGCGCATATTGGGCCAAAAAGGTGGCCAGCCCGATGGCGGGGTTGATGGCCGTGGCCACCAGGGCCGCCGTGCCGGCGTTGATCTCGGGCACAACCACCACGCGCAGGCTGGTGGTTTCGCGCCCGAGGTCGGCCGAGCCGTCCATCAGCACCGCGGCGTTCACGCCCTTCATCTGCAGGTTGTTGGTGCTGGCCACGCCCTTGGCAATGGCGGCGTCGCCGCGCACGAAGTCGAAGGCGAAGCCCTGGCTGAAGACATCGCGGAAGTCCAGCGTGAGCCGGCGCGGCAGCGCCTGCAGGCTCAGCACGCCCAGCAGCTTGGCAATGCCCGGCTCGGCCTTGAGGAACTGCCCCTGGTTCACGTCGACATGCAGCTTGCCGTCCATGCTCGGATAGTCCACCGAGAAGGGCGAACCGCGCCAGGCGATGTCGCCCTCGAGCACGCCGCGGCCGCGCCGCAGCACGTCCTGCATGCCGAAGCGGTTGAGCAGCGCGCCGGCGTCCTCGATGTCGAGCTTGAAGCTCATAGTGGTGCGCCGCGTTTCAGAGCCGCGCGCGGCGGCCCAGCTGCCCTGCGCCGCGAAGGTGGCCTCGGGCGTGGCGAGCTTGAGGCGGCTCAGGCGCCATTCGCGCGTGCTGCCGCTGCCGCGGTTCACGGCCTCGACCTCGGCGCGGCCCAGCTTGCGGCCGTACAGCTCGAAGTCGTCCACCACCACGTCCAGCGCCGGCAGCGAACTGGCCTGCTCGTCCAGCAGCGATTCGACCTCGCCGGCTTCGCTGCGCGCGATCTTCAGGCGCGCCAGCCGTGCCATCACCCGGCCGGCCTGCGCCTGGCCGTATTCGACGTAGCCGCTGAGCTCATCCGAATCCACGTTGGCTCGCCACAGCTGGCCCTCGCGGCTGCCGCCGAGCACCACGTTGCTCATGTGCCGGCCGCCGAAGCGCAGCTCCTGCGCGCGCAGTGCGATCACGCTGGGCAGGTAGGGCGAGGGCTCGGCGTCGGCACTGTCCGTGGCCGTGGCGGCCGCCGGCGCGTCGGTGGCGTCGCGCAGCAGGGTGCGCCAGGCGCTGATGTCGAAGCGCGCCAGGTTCAGGTTGGCCAGCACGGCCCGCTCGGGCGAGACCAGGTCCTCACCGGGCCCCTGGCCCATGGCGATGCTGCCGTTGATGATCCTGGGCACCTCGCCGGACAGGTCGCGCAGCCAGGTGGCCGAGGCGATGCGCCCCAGCCCCACGCTGAGCCGGTCCTGGATGCGCGTCGGTGCGGCGCCCCTGGCGCCACCATCACGCGCCACCACCTTCTTCTCGACCGAGAAGGCCAGGTTGTCCTCGGGCGCCTTGGCCAGCGGCGCCGGCAGCTGCATGCCCAGGCCCTGCAGATTGCTGCTGAGCGACACCTCGGCCACGCCGTCGCGCAGGCCGTACTCGAGCTGATAGGCGGTGCTGCCGCTCATCTTGCGGGCCAGCCGGGCCAGCCAGCCGAACTCGCGCTGACTGCGAAAGCCCTCGGCGGTGACCACACCGTGGGCACGAAAGCTCATGTCGTGGCCGGCGCCGGCATAGCGGCCCTTGCCTTCCACCCGCACGTCGCCGCCCAGCAGCTGCGCGCGCACATTCGCCAGGGAGAAGCCGCTGTCGGTGAAGCTGAGCACGCCCCGGGCCTGGGTGAAGGACGGCGTGCCGGGCGTCAGCTGCAGCTCGTTGTCCTGCAGGGCCACGCTGGCCTGGACCTTGGCCTTGTCCATGGCGGACAGCGGCAGCTCCAGCTGCAGCTTGTAGTCGGCCTTGCCGGCGGCGCGCATCTGCATGGCGGTCTCGCGCGCCGGACCGGCCAGCGGCGCCGCCACCTTCAGCAGCTCGCCCAGCGGGCCGCCGGCCTGCAGGTTGAGCTTGAGCAGCGTCTCGTGATGCATGAAGTCGGCAATCTCCGCCTCGCCGCGCGTCACCTCGACGCCCGATGCACTGGCGACGCGGCCCTTGGCATTGCGCACCTTCATGCCGGCGCGCTCGAACACCAGTTCGCCGCTGGCCGCGGTGAGCGCAGGCCAGACGGGCTCGGCGGCAGCGCCGTTGCGGACCGGGCCGGTGTGCGGCGGCACATAGGCGTAGTGCACGCCGGCCACCTTGGCCACGATGCGGAAATCGCCCTTCTTCGCATCGGCGAAAGGCATGTCCCACAAGTCGCCCTTCACGCGGAAGTCCACGCTGCTCGCGATACCGGCGGTCACGGCATCGCGCACATAGTCGCGCGTTTCCTTGGGAATGTGCAGCGGCAGGTAGCGGAACACGCGATTGCCCTCGGCCCGCGTGAGCTTGCCTTCCAGGTCGAGCACGCCGGGAAAGCGGTCGTGGCTGCCGGAGGTGGCCGGATCGCTGGTGCGCCAGGACAGGCGCGCGTCGCCCTGGGCGTCGGCATTGGCAAAGCGAAGGCTGGGCAGCTGCACCTGGATGCGCTGCCCATCCACCTTCCATTGCGCGCGGGCGGACAACTCGTCGACCGGTACCAGCGGCTCCTCGAACACGCCCGGAAAGCTCAGGGTGCCGTGTGCGATGCTGATGGTGGCCGAGCCGCCGCCCTGGTTGGCATCGAAATCGATGGTGGCGCCCGACAGTCCGGGCCGCCCCGCATGGTCGGCCTGTTCGGCCGGCTCGGCCGTGACCGACAGGCCGCTGACCCGGCCGCGTGCCTGGTAGCGGCGAGGCGATTCCAGCGCCCCCTCCCATTCGGCATCGACCCGCTCCACCAGGCCCTTCGGCGCGTGCCGGGCCAGCGCGTCGTGCAGCTTCTCGCCCAGGGGCAGGCGGTTGGCTATTTGCGCGAGCATGGCCAGGTCGAGCCGATCGGCCTTGATGGCGCCGCGTTCGGCACCACGGCCGACAGGCGGCTTGTGCGACAGCCACAGGTTGCCGCCGGGCCAGCGCACGCCGTCGTGCGTTTCGAACTCCAGCTGGGTGGTGGTGACTTCCACCGCCCGGGTGTCGAAGTCTTGCCGCACCGCCAGGCGCCCGGTGAGCGAGCGCAGCACCAGCGGCTGCAGCTTGGCCTGCAAGGTGACGTCGACGCTGCTCAGGCCCATGTCGAGCACCACGCCCACAAGTTGCCCCTGGCGCACGTCGCCCCAGGCGCGCAGCGCGCCGCTGCCTTCGCGCACGCGCGCATCGAGCGAGACATAGCGGCCGATGCGGCTGATGTCGATGCGCGGCAGGTCGGCATAGACCTGGCCGTCCCATTCGTGCCAGTTGCCGTTGCGCGTGGAAAGCAGCGGCTGGCGGAATTCGCCGCGCAGCGACAGGCGCTCGCCCCAGCCCTCCGGCGGCGTCGCGTCCAGACTCAGCGCATGCCGGCGGGCGCTGTTGCGTGCGAAGAAGTTGACGTTGGTGAGCAGCAGCGGCGGTGCGCCGCGGCGCTCGTCGGTCCAGCGTACCGTGCCGCCTTCGACGGCGATCTGGCGCTGCGAAAAGACCCAGTCGGCCGAGCGAGATTCGCCGCTGGTTTCGGTGCCCATCGACAGCCCCGCCACGTGCAGCTTGCCCAGCGCGTCCAGCCGCACGTCGAGCTCGGGCCGCTCGATGTACAGCCGCTCGAAACTCAGGCGCCAGATGGAGCGCGGCGACACCGTGGCCACCACGCGGGCCAGCTTGAGCGCCTCGCGCCCCTGGGCGTCGTGCAGCGCCACGCCGCGCAGCTCGAAGCTGGGAAAGAAAAGCCCACTAAAACCCTCGGCCTGCGCGCTGACCGAAGCTATGCGAACCTCTACCCCGATGGACCGTGTGGCCTGGGCTTCCAGCACCCCACGGTATTCACCGATTCGCGGCACAATCCAGCCGTGTAGGACCAGGACCACAAGTGCCAACAAGAGCCATGCTGCAACCAGCAGACCCAGCGCCCAGCGCGCCGTCACAGCGGTGATCTTGAGCAAATGCGAAGGGGGAGACGCTGTGACATTCATTGAGGACCGCGCTGTGCCTGGAATTATGACTGGCAGTGCTGGCGCCGGTTCCGCCGCTTCGGCGGATTCGCCGGCCCGAAAGACGCCACCGCGGCTGTCGTCCTATTCGCGCTTCGTGCAGCGGCTGCGCCGCCGCTATGCCGACGAATTGGCGCTGCTGCCCGCCGGCGCCCCCGAACGCCCCCGGATCGAGCAAGCTTATGCCGCCCTGCGCGAGCGCGGCCATCCGGCGGGCGATGCGCTGCGCATCACGCGCCAGCTGGTCATGGAGCGCCTGATCACGCTCGACTGCGACCAGCAGGCCGAGCTGTCGGTGGTGACCACCGCGGTGACGCAGCTGGCCGAGTTCGCCCTCGACGTCGCCTGCCGGCAGGCCGAGCAGGAGCTCGAGGCGGTGCATGGCGCGCCCATGGGCCCCGATGGCCGACGCGCGCGCCTGTGGGTCATCGGCATGGGCAAGCTGGGTGCGCGCGAACTCAACGTGTCCAGCGACATCGACCTCATCTACGTGTTCGATCAGGCCGGCGAGACCGCCGGCAACGAGCACCGCATGAACCGGGTGTCCAACCAGGAGTACTTCGCCGCCGCGGTCAAGCGCATCTACGCGCTGGTGGGCGACGTCACCGAGCACGGCTTCGTGTTCCGCGTCGACCTGGCGCTGCGGCCCAACGGCAACTCCGGGCCGCCGGTGGTCTCGCTCGACGCGCTGGAAGAGTACCTGCAGGTGCAGGGGCGCGAGTGGGAGCGCTTTGCCTGGCTCAAGAGCCGCATCGTGGCGCCGCAGGACCACATCAAGGACCCGTCGGCCCAGGGCCTGCGCTCGGTGGTGCTGCCCTTCGTGTTCCGGCGCTACCTCGACTACAGCGTGTTCGATTCGCTGCGCACGCTGCACCAGCAAATCCGCGACCAGGCCGCGCGCCGCAGCGCCGGGCGCCCCGAGCGTGCCAACGACGTGAAGCTCTCGCGCGGCGGCATCCGCGAGATCGAGTTCACCGTGCAGCTGCTGCAGGTGGTGCGCGGCGGCCAGTTCCCCGAGCTGCGCACCCGCCCCACGCTGGACGCGCTGCAGCGCCTGGCGGCCGCCGGCCTCATGCCGCAGGCCACCGCCGATGCGCTGGCCGCGGCCTATGTCTTCCTGCGCCGGGTGGAGCACCGCATCCAGTACCTGGACGACCAGCAGACGCACGTGCTGCCGGTGAGCGACGAAGACCAGCATTGGATCTCCGCCACGCTGGGCTACATGGACTGTTGCGACTTCCTCAGCCAGCTCGACACGCACCGCGAATTCGTCGCGCAGGAATTCGACAAGCTTCTGGGCGGCAACGAAAAGAGCAATGGCAAGTGCAACGGCAAGCGCTGCAGCACCAATGGCAAGCCGAGCGCGCCCACGCCGGAAGACCTTTCCGAGCTGCTGGACGAGCTGCCGCCGGACTTCGCCGAGCGCGTGCGCCAGTGGTGCGAGCACCCGCGCGTGCTGGCCATGCGCGACGAGGCCCAGGCCCGCCTGCGTCAGCTGGTGCGCCGCACCGGCCAATGGCTGGGCTCCGAACCCGACGGCAACGCCGCGGGACAGACGCCCAACCATGTGGATGCCGCGCTGCGCTGGGCCGACTGGATCGAGCCGCTGTTCCGCCGCGAGAGCTACCTGGCGCTGCTGGTCGAGCGGCCCGCGGTGCAGGAGCGCCTGCTGCGCATCCTGGGCGCGGCCAAGTGGCCGGCGCGCTATCTCATGAAGCACCCGGGCGTGATCGACGAGCTGGCCAGCGACGAGATGCTGACCAGCCGCTTCAACGCCGCGGAGTTCGAGGCCGAGCTGGAGCAGCGGCGCAGCGCCCTGCACAGCACCGGCGAGGCCGACGAGGAAGCGCAGCTCAACATCCTGCGCCGCGCGCACCACGCGGAAGTGTTCCGCACGCTGGCGCGCGACGTCGAGGGCCGCATCACGGTGGAAGAAGTGGCCGACGACCTGAGCGCGCTGGCCGACGCCACGCTGCGCACCACGGCGCGCTGGTGCTGGGAGCATGTGCGCAACCGGCATCGCGAGGCGCCGCAGTTCGCCATCATCGGCTACGGCAAGCTGGGCGGCAAGGAACTGGGCTACGGCAGCGACCTGGACATCGTGTTCGTCTACGACGACGAGGACGATCGGGCGGCCGAGGTCTATGCGGCCTACGTGCGCAAGCTGATCAACTGGCTGACGGTCAAGCTGCGCGAGGGCGACCTGTTCGAGATCGACACGGCGCTGCGCCCCAACGGCAACTCGGGCCTGCTCACCACCAGCTTCGAGGCCTACGAGAAATACCAGCTGGGCCGCGGCAGCAACACCGCCTGGACCTGGGAACACCAGGCCATGACGCGCGCGCGCTTCGTCCTCGGTGCGCCAGAACTCGGCCAGCGCTTCGACAAGGTGCGCGAGGCCGTCATCACCGCGCCGCGCGACGTGGCGGCGCTCAAGGCCGAAATCGTGGCCATGCGCGAGAAGGTGCGCGCGGCCCATCCGGTCAAGGCCGACCGCTTCGACGTGAAGCACAGCACCGGCGGCATGGTGGATGCCGAGTTCGCGGTGCAGTTCCTGGTGCTGTCCGAATCGGCCAGGCATCCGGAGCTGATTCCCAACGTGGGCAACATCGCCCTTCTGCTGCGCGCCGAACAGGCCGGCCTGTTGCCAGCGGGCGTGGGCCAGCGGGCGGGCGCGGCCTACCGCGAACTGCGGCGCCTGCAGCACCGCCTGCGGCTGAACGAAGAATCGACCCAGCTGCCGCTCGATGCCCTGGCCAGCGAGCGCGACGCCATGCTGACCCTGTGGAAGGCGGTGTTTGGCTGAGGCGGTGCTGCGTCCCGGCTGCAGTTCGAACCCACGCGCGGCCAGGTTCGACACTGCCGCAGGGTTTGCGCTCACGATCGCACTGGGCCTGCTGCTGGCCGGCTGCGCCAGCGGCCCGCGCGGCGGCCGGGATGGCGGCCCCGCCCAACCGCCCGCCGATCTGTCGCAATTGCAGGATGCGCAGCCGCGGGTAGAGACCATCCGCAGCAGCGGGGGCACGGCCAAGCCCTACACGGTGCTGGGCCGCAGCTACGTGCCCATCACCGACGACCGGCCGTTCCGCGAGTCGGGGCTGGCCTCCTGGTACGGCACCAAGTTCCACGCGCAGTCCACGGCCAGCGGCGAGCCTTACGACATGTACGCCATGACGGCAGCCCACAAGACGCTGCCGCTGCCCAGCTACGTGCGCGTGCGCAACCCGGCCAACGGCCGGGAGGCCATCGTTCGGGTGAACGACCGCGGGCCCTTCCACGACGGCCGCATCATCGACCTGAGCTATGCGGCCGCCTACAAGCTGGATCTGCTGCGCGGCGTGGCGCCGGTGGAGATCGAGCGCCTGACCAACGACGACATCCGCGCCGGCACCTGGCAGCGCAACGGATCGCAGGACAGCGTCTTTGCCGTTGCGCCGCGGCCCCTGCCAGTGCAGCCGAGCGGCGATGATGTCGCCGTGCCGAGCGCGATGGTGGCGTCTGCGGTGGCCACCGCGCCCGTGCTGGCT
>NZ_BCUU01000118.1 GCF_001591385.1 Variovorax soli NBRC 106424 | reverse complement strand
GCCGCCGCGGCGCGCCGGCGCTGCCGCGCTGCGAGACCAGCCTGGTGTGGCCGGCCGAGGCGGCCAATCCGGCCCTGACTCGCTTTGTCGAATTCGTGCGGGAGCGCCAGCGGCGCTGAGGCGGGCACAATCTGCCGATGCTCATGTATCCGCAGATCAACCCCATCGCCCTGCAACTGGGGCCGGTGGCCATTCACTGGTACGGCCTGACCTATCTCGCGGCCTTCGGTCTTTTCTATTTCCTGGCGTCCCGGCGCCTGCAGCACGAGCCCTTCCGCTCGGTCAGCGTGCCGTCGCCCTGGACCCGCAGGGACGTGGAAGACATCCTGTTCCTCGGCGTGATGGGCGTGGTGATCGGCGGGCGGCTGGGCTACTGCCTCTTCTACAAGCCGGGCTACTACCTGTCGCATCCGCTGGAGGTCTTCTTCGTGTGGCAGGGCGGCATGAGTTTTCATGGCGGCCTGCTGGGCGTGATCGGGGCCATGGTCTGGTATGCGCATTCGCGCCGGCGGCCCTTCTGGCAGGTGATGGACTTCGTCGCACCCTGCGTGCCCACCGGGCTGGCGGCGGGGCGAGTGGGCAACTTCATCAACGGCGAGTTGTGGGGGCGCTCCGCAAGCCCCGACCTGCCCTGGGGCATGGTGTTTCCGCAAAGCGGGTCGATGCTGCCGCGCCATCCTTCGCAGGTCTACCAGTTCCTGATGGAAGGCCTGCTGCTCTTCGCGCTGCTGTGGCTCTATGCACGCAAGCCCCGGCTGGAGCGGCGCGTGTCGGCCGTCTTCCTCATGGGCTACGGCTTCTTCCGCTTCGTGGCGGAATACTTCCGCGAGCCGGACGACTTCCTGGGCCTGCTGGCGCTGAACATGAGCATGGGGCAGTGGCTGTGCGTGCCGATGCTGGCGTTTGGCGCGTGGCTGTATTGGAGCGCGGGGCGCAAGGCGGTGCCCGGACGCTGAGCTTCAGCGCGTCGGCGGAAACTCCAACCGCCGTTCGCTTTCAAATCGCCGCGTCTGCCCCGTCACCGGATCGGTGAATGCCACCGACCGCGCCAGCAGCTGCAGGGGCCGCGCAAAGTCATCCGGCCCCTCGGGCCGCAGCACCGGGTAGTAGTCGTCGTTGAGGATCGGCATGCCCATGGCGGCGCAGTGCACGCGCAACTGGTGCTTGCGGCCGGTCACGGGGGAGAGGCGCAGGCGCGCGTGGCCGCCTTGCACTTCCAGCACCTCCATGTGGGTTTCCGAATTGGGCTCGCAGCCCGGCGCCTCGCGGGTGCGTAGGAAGGACGCGTCATCCATCAGGTGGCTGCGGCGCACCGGCGGCAACTGGGTGCCGGCCTTCCACGGCACGATGGCCTCGTAGACCTTGTGTACGGCGCGCTCGCGAAACAGCGTCTGGTAGCGGTCGCGCGTGTGGGCCTGCACCGAGAAGATGACGAGGCCGGCCGTGCCGCGGTCGATCCGGTGGGCCGGGGTGAGCGTCTCGATGCCCAGCTTGCGCTTCAGGCGCACCAGCAGGCTGTGCTGCAGGTAGCGGCCCGTGGGTACCACGGGAAGGAAGTGCGGCTTGTCGGCCACCACCAGGTAGTCGTCGCGAAACAGCACCTTCTCTTCGAACGGAATGTCGTCTTCCTGCTCCAGCGCCCGGTAGTACCACAGCCGATGGTGGGGGCGGTAGGGCGCCTCGGGGTCGACCGGGCCGCCGCTGTCGTCCACCACCTCGCCCAGGCGCATGCGGGCATGCCAGTCCTCGCGCGCCACCAGTGGAAAGCGCTCGGCGAAGAAGTGCCCGAAGCTCGCCCAGCGGCCGGCCGGCAGCGACACCCAGCTGGCGCTCACCCCATCGCGCATGGGCAGCGGCGACACGGCGCGCACGCGCCGGCGCGGCTTCGGCGGCAGGGGGTTGCCGGATGCATCTATCTTTCTCATAATTACGCGTAATTATCGGAAATTCTCTGGGGCACCGAACCACGGGCGGTGCCGGCACAAGGAACAAATCGGCACGGATTTCAACATGCGCGTGGTCCACAACTCCCTGCACGACGAAGTGGCAAGCAGCCTTCGCGAGGAGATCTTCGCCGGCCGCCTGCCGCCCGGCAGCTTCGTGGACGAGGCCGCTTTGTGCGCCCGGCTCGAGATCTCCCGCACGCCGCTGCGCGAGGCGCTCAAGGTGCTCACGGCCGAAGGCCTGCTGCGCCACGAGCCGCGCCGCGGCTGCTTCGTCAACGAGGTCACCCAGCGCGACCTGGACGAGATCTTTCCCGTCATCGCATTGCTCGAGGGCCGTTGCGCCTACGAGGCCGCCGCCAAGGCCAACGACGCCGACATCGCCGCGCTGGCGGTGCTGCACGACAAGCTGGAGCGGCATGCCAAGGCGAACCGCATCAACGAGTACTACGCCACCAACTTCGCCATCCACGAGGCCATCATCCTGCTGGCCGATAACCGTTGGCTTGCCCAGGTCATCGGCGATCTGCGCAAGATTCTCAAGCTGGCGCGGCTGCAGCAGCTGCGCGCGCCGGGCCGGCTGGAGCAGAGCCTGTCGGAGCACCTGGCGGTGTTCGCCGCGCTGAAGGCGCGCGACAGCGAAGGCGCCGAGGCTGCCATGCGCACCCACCTTCACCGACAACGCGAGGCGCTGCGTGCCGTGGCGCTCTTGCAGACCACGAGGATCGCCACCCGATGAACAGCACCATCCTGCGCATGACGCCCGGCCTGCGCGCCGCGGCATCTTCGCCCGCGCCCGCCAAGCCGGCGCCGCGTTCGCTCGAAGAGCGCCTGGGCGCCACCCTGCGCCGCTTTGGCGAGGGCCTGTCGCCGCGCGCGCTGCGCCGGGCACTGGCCGACCTGCAGTCCGTGGCCGACTCGCGCATCAGCGAAGTGGAGGCGGGCCGCCGTGCCGCCGCCCTGATGCAGTGGTATGCCGGCCTGGATGCTGATTCGCGGCGCGACGTGTGGCTCCTGATGAGCGAGCGCTTCGCGCCCGACGTGAAAAAGATCCAGGCTGCGCGCGAGCACTTCGACGCCGCCGCCGACGGCAGCAGCCAGGGCGAGGTTCGCCTGCGCCGCGCTCTGGTGTCGCCGCGCACGCGCCTCCTGCAGCGCTTTGCCGTGGCCGAGCCGGGCCTGCGCTTTTTGGTCGACCTGCGGGCCGAGCTGCTCCCGCAGCTCAAGGGCGATGCGCGCCTGGCGCCGCTGGAGGCCGAGCTGGAGCATCTCTTCGCCACCTGGTTCGACGTGGCCTTCCTGGACCTGCGGCGCATCAGCTGGGATTCGCCGGCCTCGCTCATCGAGAAGCTCATCCGCTACGAGGCGGTGCACGACATCCGCAGCTGGGCCGACGTGAAGAACCGGCTGGACAGCGACCGCCGCTGCTACGGCTTCTTCCATCCGCGCATGCCTAGCGAGCCGCTCATCTTCGTGGAGGTGGCGCTGGTGGACCACATCAGCGACGGCATCACCCCGCTGCTGGACGAGGCCGCGGCGGTGGGCGACATCTCGCGCGCCACCACAGCCATCTTCTACTCGATCAGCAACACGCAGTCGGGCCTGCGCGGCGTGAGCTTCGGCGATTCGCTCATCAAGCACGTGGTCGACACGCTCAGCGAGGAGTTTCCCAAGCTCAAGGTGTTCGCCACGCTGTCGCCCATTCCGGGCTTCCGCAGCTGGCTGGGCAAGCATGCGGGCGAACTGCTGGACGGCCTGGACGACAAGCGCCGCGCCGACGTGGCGCGCGCCATCGGCGTGGACAAGCCCGCCGCGTCCGACCTGCTGCAGGCCGCCGATCAGGCCCTGGCGCTGGAGCCCAAGTCGCCTGTGCGCCAGTTGCTGCTGCGGGCTGCCGCGCGCTACCTGGGGCGCGAATTGCCCGATGGCCAGCCGGCCGATCCGGTGGCACGCTTTCACCTGGGCAACGGTGCCCGCGTGGAACGGCTCAACTGGGCCGGCGATCCGTCGGCCAAGGGGCTCAAGCAGTCTTTCGGCCTCATGGTGAACTACCTCTACGATCTCAAGCGGCTGGACAAGCACCGCGCGCTGCTGGCGCAAGGGCGCGTGCCGGTGTCGCGCGAGGTCGATTCGCTGCGCAGCTAGCTGGCCGTTTCGGCAACCAGCGGTTTCGTCTTTCCGCTTCATTCACTATCACGACAACTCAACCTAGAACGACTGGAGACACAAGCAATGAGCAACACACTTCGCCGCCGCCAAATTCTGCTGGGCGCATCGGGCATGGCGGGCATGGCCGGTCTATCGGCCTGGCCGCTGGCGGCGCTGGCACAGCAGTCCGGCTGGCCGGTCAAGCCGGTGACCACGATCGTGCCCTTTCCGGCGGGCGGCGGCACCGATGCCTTCGCGCGGCCGCTGTCGGCGCAGTTCGCCAAGGTCACGGGCAAGACCATGGTGATCGACAACCGCGGCGGCGCCGGCGGCACGCTGGGCGCCAGCATCGCCGCGAAGGCGCAGCCGGACGGCTACACGCTGTTCATGGGTGCGGTGCACCACGCCATCGCGCCGTCCATCTACCCGAAGCTCGACTACGACATCGAGAAGGACTTCATTCCGCTGGCGCTGCTGGCCAATGTGCCGCAGGTGGTGGTCATCAACCCCAAGCGGGTGCCGGTCAACAACTTCAAGGAGTTCCTGGCCTACGCCAAGGCCAACCCGGGCAAGCTGAACTACGCGTCGGCCGGCCAGGGCACGTCGCATCACCTGGCGGGCGAGCTGTTCAAGCAGCAGACGGGCACCTTCATCACGCACATCCCGTACCGCGGCGCCGGCCCGGCGCTGCAGGACCTCATCTCCGGCAATGTGGATTGCATGTTCGACGGCCTGGGCTCTTCCGCCCAGCACATCAAGGCCGGGCGCATCAAGGCGCTGATGGTCTCTGGCAAGGCGCGCAACCCGGCCTTCCCCGACGTGCCCAGCGCGGCGGAAGTGGGCCTGCCCGACTACACCGTCACCACCTGGTACGGCCTGTGGACGCCCAAGGGCACCTCGGCCGAGGTGCAGGCGCGCATCATCGAGGACGTGAAGAAGTCGCTCGCGGGCGACGAGATCAAGAGCGTGTGGGCCAGCAACGGCGCCGAGATTCCCACGCTCACCCAGGCGCAATACGCCGCCTTCGTGAGCGCGGAAGTCAAGCGGTGGGCAGTGGTGGTCAAGGCTGCGGGGGTCACGCTCGAGTGAAGCCTGCCACGTCCGTGAAGCGAGAGGCGCCCGAGGTTCGCGTGGAGCGCGTGGAGCGCGAGGGCGCGCTCGCCATCGTCACCTTGTCCAACCCCGCGCGCCTGAACGCGATGACGCGCGGCATGTGGCTGCAGCTGCGTGCCGCCTTCGAGGCGCTCAACGCCGATGCGCAATTGCGCTGTGTGCTGGTGCGGGGGGAGGGCGGCGCCTTCTGTGCGGGCGGCGACATTTCCGAGTACCCGGGCTTTCGCTTCGATGAGGCGCAGCTCGCCCATTTCCACGAGAACGAGGTCTGGGGCGCGTTGCAGGCGCTGCTCGACTGCCCCGTGCCCGTGGTGGCCCAGATCGAAGGCGCCTGCATGGGCGCGGGCCTGGAAATCAGCAGCTGCTGCGACATCCGCCTGGCCGGCAGCGCCTGCCGCTTCGGTGCGCCGATCGCCAAGCTGGGCTTTCCGATGGCGCCGCGCGAAGCCGCGCTGGTGCGCGCCGCCGTCGGCGACGTGCTGGCGCGCGACATGCTGTTTTGCGCCGGCGTGCATTCGGCCCAGCGCCTGTACGACGCGGGCTTCCTGCTGCGCGTGCTGCCCGACGGCGACGTGGCCGGCGAGGCCTTGGCCAGCGCGCAGCGCATTCTCGAACTGGCGCCGCTCGCCGCGCGCGCCAACAAGCGCAGCTTTGCCGCGCTGCAGGGCGTGCAAGTCCCGCCCCAGCTGCTGGCAGATGCCTACGCCTATGCCGATGTGGCCGAGCACCGGGAAGGCATTGCAGCCTTCCTGGGCAAGCGAAAGCCGGACTTCTGACCGGGCGCCGCAAGAGGCGACCCGCATTCATCATGACCACCCGAAGCAAGAAGCAACCCAACGCCAACCTGTTCGCGGCCCTGCGCGCCGCATTTCCCGCCGACCTGGACTGCGTGGCGGTCGAGACCGACAACGACCTGTTCTATTCGTGGCGCGACCTGGACCGCGGCAGCGCCATGATCGCCAACCTGCTGCAGGGCCTGGGCCTCAAGCCCGGCGCGCGCATTGCGGTGCAGGTGGAAAAGTCGGTCGAGGCCATGATGCTGTACCTGGCGACCCTGCGCGCCGGCTTTGTCTTCCTGCCGCTGAACACCGCCTACCAGAGCGCCGAGATCGAATACTTCATCGGCAACGCCGAGCCGGCGGTGGTGGTGTGCAGCAGCAGGAACGAAGGCTGGGTGCGGCCCATTGCCTCGGCGGCGGGCACGCAGCATGTCTACACGCTGGACGACGACCGCACCGGCACCTTGCTGGAGGCGGCCGCCAGGTGCAGCGACAAGCAGCAGGCGGCGGCGAAGAAGGCCGACGACCTCGCGGCCATCCTCTACACCAGCGGCACCACCGGCCGCAGCAAGGGCGCGATGCTCACGCACGGCAACCTGCTGTCGAATGCGCAGGTGCTCAAGAGCTACTGGGGCTGGCGCAAGGGCGACGTGCTCATCCACGCGCTGCCGATCTTCCACGTGCACGGGCTGTTCGTCGCCATCCACGGCGCGCTGCTGAACGGCAGCAAGATGATCTGGTTTGCGAAGTTCGACCCCAAGCGCACCGTGGCCCGGCTGCCCGACGCCACCGTCTTCATGGGCGTGCCCACGCTCTACGTGCGCATGCTGGCCGAGCCTTCGCTGGACAAGAAGGCGGTGCGCAACATGCGCCTCTTCATCTCGGGGTCGGCGCCGCTGCTCATCGAAACCTTCAACGAATGGAAGGCGCGCACCGGCCACACCATCCTGGAGCGCTACGGCATGAGCGAGACCATCATGCTCACTTCCAACCCCTACGACGCCAAGCAGGGCGAGCGGCGCGGCAGCACCGTGGGCTTTGCCTTGCCGGGCGTGCAGGTGCGGGTGCAGGGCCAGGACGGGGCGCCGTGCGGCGCCGGCGAGATCGGCGACATCCAGGTCAAGGGGCCGAACGTGTTCGCCGGCTACTGGCGCATGCCCGAGAAGACCCGCGAAGAATTTACGGCCGACGGTTTCTTCAAGACCGGCGACGTGGGCCAGGTGGATGCGCGCGGCTACATCAGCATCGTAGGCCGCAGCAAGGACCTGATCATCAGCGGCGGCTACAACGTCTATCCGGCCGAGATCGAGGGCTACATCAACGAGATGGCCGGCGTGGCGGAGAGCGCCCTGGTGGGCGCGCCGCATCCGGACTTCGGCGAGGTCGGCGTGGCGGTGGTCACGCCCAAGGCGGGCGCCCGGCTCGACCCCGAGAAGATCGTGGCCGAACTCAAGGCGCGGCTGGCCAACTTCAAGATTCCCAAGCGCTGCTTCGTGCTCGACGAGCTGCCGCGCAACACCATGGGCAAGGTGCAGAAGGCCCTGCTGCGCGAGCAGTACAAGGGCCTCTTCACCAGCTGAGCCCGAAGGCCCGGCCGGCGCCGGGCGCGCCTTACTTCACCAGCAGGACCGCGGTCTTGCTTTCGCCGATGACCTTGGTGGCCACCGAACCCATGATGGCGCGGCCGAACAGGCCGTGGCCGTGCGTGCCCATGACGATCAGGCCGGCACCGTGGTCGGCGGCCGCCTTGATGATCTCCTCGGGTGCGTGGCCGTGGCGGGCATCGACCTTGAAGTTGGCGATGTTGCGCTCGGCCAGCTGCGACTTGATCGGGTCGAGCACCTTGGCCTGCTCTTCGGCGTAGTAGTCCTGCACGACTTCCTTGCTGACGTGGCGCGAGACATGACCGGGAATGCCCGGGCACACATGCACCAGGATCAGTTCGTGGCCCTCCACGAACATGGGGCGGTTGGCCGCCACATAGTCGAGTGCCTTGGTCGTGTAGGCGCTGCCGTCGACGGCAAGAAGGATCTTCATGAGTACCTCATTTTTCGGGTCGTTGCGAGGCGTCGTTGCCCCGTAAGCCCGATGGTACTCAGTGGCCCGTCAATCCTCGCCAAAGCATATAAGCGCCAAGGACATAGAGGATGCTGGCGAAGATCCGCTTCAGGCGCTTGACCGGCAGGCTGTGCGCCGCCTTGGCGCCCAGCGGCGCGGTGAACACGCTGCACAGCGCAATCACCACCAGCGCCGGCAGCCAGATGTAGCCGAAGGCGCCTTCGGGCAGGCCCGTCACGCCACGGCCGCCGACGATGTAGCCGGCCACGTTGGCCACCGCAATCGGAAAGCCCAGCGCCGCGCTCGTGGCCACCGCGTTGTGGATGGCCACGTTGCACCAGGTCATGAAGGGCACGCTGACGAAGCCGCCGCCGGCGCCCACCAGGCCCGAGAGAAAGCCGATGAAGCCGCCGGCCGCGATCTGCCCGCCCGTGCCGGGCATCTGGCGCGTGGGGGCCGGCTTCTTGTCCATGAACATCTGCGTGGCCGAAAAGGCTACGAACACGGCGAAGAAAATCGCCAGCCAAGAGCCCTTGAGCAGCGAGAACACGCCCATGCTGGCCACCAGGCTGCCCAGCACGATGCCGGGCGCCAGGCGCCGGGCGATGTCCCAGCGCACTGCGCCGCGCTTGTGGTGCGCGCGCACGCTGGAGATGGAGGTGAAGATGATGGTGGCCATCGAGGTCGCGATCGCCATCTTCACCGCCAGGCCCGGGGCCACGCCGCGCTCGCTCAGAATGATGGTGAGAAAGGGCACCATCACCATGCCGCCGCCGATGCCCAGCAACCCCGCCAGGAATCCCGTGCCGATACCCAGACCGGCAAGTTCGAGGACGAGGAGGGGTTCGATCGACATCAGCAACGCTTTCGAGAAAGACAAAAAACGAAACGGCCCCGAATGGCGGGGCCGTCGTTCGGAAAGTAAAGGGGGTGTGCCGGGTAAGGGAGTGCCTTGCACGAAACGCTGCCGAATGGCCGGCAGCACCCGGGTATTTTACAGCTGGACACAGGGTTTGCCCTGAGCCCGGTGGGACAGAGGCGCGACGAGCAGCGTCTTGCCACGACCTTCTGGGACTTCGATCAATAGCCGGCGATCGCCTGGCGCAGCAGCAGTGCCGCCAGCACCGCCATGGTCAGGCCGATGAGGCTGTCCAGCACCTGCCATGCCCTGGGCCTGGCGAACACCGGCGCCAGCCAGCGCGCGCCGTAGCCCAGCAGGGCGAACCAGCCCAGGCTGGCCGTGCTGGCGCCGGCGATGAACCAGGCCCGCAGCCCGGCCGGTTGCTGCGCGCCGATGCTGCCCACCAGCAGAACCGTGTCGAGGTAGACGTGCGGATTGAGCAGCGTGAAGGCGGCAGCTTGCGCAATGGCGGTGCCCTGGCCCAGCCTCGCGTCGCCTTGTGTCGCCCGCAACTGCTGCGGCTGGCGCGCGCGGCGCAGGGCCAGCGCGGCGTAGTACGCCAGGAAAGCGGCGCCGGCCAGCGCCAGTGCGCGTGCCAGTCCGGGGCGCTCGCCCAGCGCCTGCGCCATGCCCATCACGCCCGCCGCCACCAGCACCGCGTCGGCCACGGCGCAGAACAGCACGATGGCCCCGACATGCTCGCGCCGCAGCCCCTGGCGCAGCACGAATGCGTTCTGTGCCCCGATGGCCACGATAAGCCCGAAGCTCAGGGCGAGCCCCTGCATGAAGACTGGAATGAAGAGCGCGCTGCCCGCTGTCATGGCGTCTGAAAAGAAATCGGCATGCCTCGAGCTTGCCCGCCGCAAGCAATGAAGACAAACTATCTTTCCTAAAGGCGATTCAGAAAATCTAATGCTCGACTATTCGGCGCTCGCCGCCCTGGCTGCCGTGGTGCGGGAAGGCAGCTTCGAGCGCGCGGCGCGCGCCCTGCATGTCACGCCGTCGGCCATCTCGCAGCGCATCCGCCTGCTGGAAGAACGCGTGGGCTGCGCGCTGGTGGTGCGCGGCCAACCCTGCCGGGCGACCGAGGCCGGCCGGCGCCTGTGCCAGCACGTCGACCGCGTGCGGCTGCTCGAACAGGAACTCGAAGGCGCCGTGCCGACGCTCGCGCCGCCCGAAGGCGTGGCGCGGGTGCCGCTGCCCGTGGCGGTCAACGCCGACAGCCTGGCCACTTGGTTCGCGCCGGCGATGGCGGCGTTCGCGGCGCAGGCGCCGGTGCTCATGGAAATTGCCGTGGACGACCAGGACCACACCGCGCAATGGCTGCGCAGCGGCGCCGTGATGGCCGCGGTGACCGGCGCCGCACGGCCACCCGCCGGCTGCAACAGCCGGCCGCTGGGTTCCATGCGCTACATCGCGGCGGCAACGCCGGCCTTCGCGGCCCGCCATTTCACCGAGGGCGTGGGCGGAGGCACGCTGGCCCGCGCACCGAGCCTGGTGTTCAACACCAAGGACGAGTTGCAGGCGCAATGGGCGCGGCGCATCTGCCATCGCCATGTGGAACTGCCGCGGCACACGCTGCCGTCGCCGCAGGCCTTCGTGACGGCGACCCTGGCCGGCATGGGCTGGGGCTTGCATCCGCAGGCCTTGATCGAGTCGCTCCTGAAGAACGGTTCGCTCGTCGAGCTGGTGCCCGGCGAGCCGCTGGACGTGCCGCTGCATTGGCAGCAGGCGCGTGCGGCTTCAGCGGTACTGGATGGATTGACGCAGCAACTGGTGGCGGCTGCCAAGCTCGCGCTGCTGCCGCCGTGAGGCGAAGGGCGAACTCAAGAAGAAAAGAAAGGTGTCTGCGAATGCCGCCAGGCCGTCATCCTGAACGCAGGGTTCAGGTGGGCGAGGGCAGCAGGGCTTCGGGTTCATCTGACGCGAGATGATCACGCCCGCCAAGCAATTTACCAAGCCCGGGCTCCATAGAGCATTGGTTCAAGGAAATATAAAGCCCAACGCGCACCGCAGACAGGTGCAATTTTACGCCCGCGCGATGCGGCGGGCCGATCAAAAATTCAAATGAGCAGGCCGTCGCCGGCCAATACCTGATCGAGGCGCTGCACCAGTTGCGCGAGGCGCGGATCGGCGGCTTCCTGCGGCTGCGCCGAAGCGGCAGCGGCAGCGGCAGCGGCAGCGGCGTCGCCGGCCTGTGCTGACGCCGGCTCGGCCTTGGCCTTCTGCAGTTGCGCCAGGTCGAAGGCGAGGTTGAGTGCGGCCAGCACGGCAATGCGGTCGCGTGCCTTGACCTTGCCGGATTCGCGGATCTTGGTCATGGCGGCGTCGACCCGCTCGACGGCGTCGCGCAACTGCGGCTCACCGCCTTCGGGGCAACCGAGCAGGTAGCTCTGGCCCATGATCTGTACGTCAATATGCTTCATGCTTGCCCGTCATTCGGGGAGGAGGTGTCGTCCAGCGGCAGCTTCTCCAGCACCGCGTCGAGCCGCGCTCGCGCCGCGGCCAGCCGCGACCTGAGCGCGTCGCGCTCGCGCGTGAGCACTTCGACCTGTTCCTGCAACAGCGCATTGGTGCGTTGCACCTCTTCGTGACGAACCAGGAGGCGCTCGACTCGCTCGGCGATCTGGTCGATGGGGCTGGCGGCGGACATGCTCCGGATTGTATGGGCCCCCCGAGGGGGAGGCGCGGCCGCCTTGGGGCGGCCCGGCGGCGGCCGCAGTGGCCATGCGAGGCGGTCGGTAGAATCGCTGCTGTTGGTGCTCGCGCCGCGGTTCACGCGGCGCAGTTCAACGGGAAGCAGGAGCCCGCGCCGTCCACACGGCCAAGGCCAGCCTGCGCTGCCCCCGCAACGGTCAACAGCCGGAGCCCGCGAATCGATTCACTTCATGACGCGGATCCACTTTCATCACTCCAGCCACTGGGCGCCCTGAAACAGGCGCCTGGGAAGGCGATGAGAGCGTGCTGCCAGCCCGGATACCGGCCAACAAGGCGAGTGCCGCCACGTCCCGTCTGGTTTGGGGCTGGCGCACTCATTGACGCCCACACGTCCGGCGGGGAAGCCGGACAGGGTTTTGCTTCCAGAGTTTTCTCTCATGAATCTCGCTCCTCGTTCCCACGGCGCCGGACAGCGCCGCCGTGCCCGTGCGCTCGCCGCACTTCCGCTGGCCATCGGTGGACTCGGCGCCGCAGCCATCGTGCAGGCCCAGCCCAACCTGGGCACCGCCCCGCAACTGCCCGAGACCGTGGTGACCGCCACCCGCACCGAACAGCGCCTGTCCGATGCCGTGGCCGACATCTCGGTGATCGACCGTGCCACCATCGAGCGCAGCGGCGCCGAAGGCGTGGCCGACGTGCTGTCCAAGGTGCAGGGCATCCAGATCGCGCGCAACGGCGGCCTGGGCAACACCACCTCCGTCTACCTGCGCGGTGCGGACACGCGCTTCACCGCCGTCTTCATCGACGGCGTGCGGGTGGATTCGCAAGCCACCGGCGGCGCGCCCTGGGAAGCGATTCCGCTGTCGCAGATCGACCGCATCGAGATCGTGCGCGGCCCGGCCGCCGCGGTGTACGGCTCCGACGCCATGGGCGGCGTGATCCAGCTGTTCACGCGCAAGGGCGAGGGCGCACCGGCGCCCTACGTGGGCGTGGGCGTGGGCAACCGCAGCACCTACAAGGCCGAGGCCGGCGTGAGCGGCAGCAGCGGCGGCTTCGACTATTCGCTGGGCGCCTCGCGCGACCAGAGCGACGGCTTCGACGTGCGCACGCCCAACGTCGCGCACAACCCCGACAAGGACGGCTACGAGCAGACCTCGGGCAATGTGCGCCTGGGCCTGCAGATCAACCCCCAGCAGCGCATCGAAGGCACGCTGCTGCAAAGCTACCTGAACTCGGGCTACGACGGCTTCGTCTACGACCCCAGCGCACCGGTGGACGACCGCAACAAGTACTGGCTGCGCACCGCGGGCGTGAACTGGAGTTCGCAATGGACCGATGTGTGGCGCACCAAGCTGTCGGTGTCCGACTCCAGCAACCGCTACCAGACCGACCCCGACTTCTATCGGACCGAGACGACGATCCGCGACTACCTGTTCCAGAACGAGTTCCGCTTCGGCTCGCACCTCATCACCGCGGACCTGGAGCGCCGGGAAGACAGCCTGAACAACGCGGCGACGCAGTTCAGCCCCGAGCTCGACCGCGAACGCTCGCAGAACGCGCTGGCCCTGGGCTACCGCTTCATGCAGGGCGCGCACACGCTGCAGCTGAACGCGCGCCGCGACGACGACAGCGAGTTCGGCGGCAAGACCACCGGCAGCGCGGCGTACGGCTACGCCTTCACGCCGGCCTGGCGCGCGACGGTGTCCGCGGGCACGTCGTTCCGCGCGCCCACGCTCTACCAGCGCTTCAGCGAATACGGCGTGGCCGGCCTGCAGCCGGAGGAGGGCACCAACTACGAGGCCGGCCTGCGCTGGACGCCACAGCCGTCGAGCAGCCTGAGCCTGACGGCCTACCACAACAAGGTGAAGAACCTCATCGACTTCGACTACAGCGCCACCGGCTGCCAGTCCTTCTTCGGCTGCTACACCAACGTGGGCCGCGCCCAGTACGAAGGCGTGACGCTGGCCGGCACGCACCGCATCGGCGACGTGTCGCTGCGCGGCTCGCTCGACTGGCAGGACCCGCGCGACCTGGACACCGACAAGCTGCTGGTGCAGCGCGCCCGCGTCTACGGCACGCTGGGTGCCGACGTGCGCGTGGGCACCTGGGTGCTGGGCGCCGAAGTGGTGGCCTCGGGCAAGCGCTATGCCGACGCGGCCAACACGCAGGTGCTGGGCGGCTATGGCCTGCTCAACTTCACGGCCAGCACGCCGCTGTCCGATGGTTTGACTTTGCTCGCGCGCGTCGACAATGCCACCGACAAGGATTACCAGCTGGTGCGCAACTACGCCACCGCCGGCCGGACCCTCTACGTGGGATTGAAGTGGGCACCCAAGCTCTGACGAACTCTGTTGAAGAACCGCATGCCCTGTCCGTGGCCCGGCGCGAGCTGGTCCTGGGCGGGCAGAAAAGCGGCAAGTCGCGCCGCGCCGAGCAGTTGGCCGCCGCCTGGCTGGCGCAGGACGTGCGCCACGGCGCGCTGCTGCTGGCCAC
>NZ_BCUU01000117.1 GCF_001591385.1 Variovorax soli NBRC 106424 | reverse complement strand
ATGGCGCCGGTTGTGAGATCAGTGCGTCTAGTCAGGGCGAATCTAGAATGAAGCCGCCTTCTTCGCGGATTGCGTTGGACTTGATCAATTCGCTCAGCAGCTCGAACGTCCAAGCCTCGCGGTTCTGTTCTGGCGCAAAGCGCTGGCTGACCTGTTCCAGGTAGTAGACGCTCTGAAGCCATGTGTCGAAGTCCTCGCGAGACATCCGTTTGGCATCGAGCAGCTTGAACTTGATCAGGACTTTGATGGCGTGCCGCGCATGCTTTTCGGGCGAGCGAACAAACGCGTCGAGGCGCTCGCGCGCAGAGGCCAGCGCGGCGTCGACCTGGTCGAAAACGGGCCCATGGCCCGGAATGACGCGAACCGGGCCGAGCGACTCGATCAGGTCGAGCGTCGAACCGACCTCATCGAACGACGGTTCTCCCCACATCTCGGGGAAAACGACGCCGAATCCTCGCTCCCACAGTGCATCGCCGGAGATGAGTGTTCGTGAGGCCGGCTCGAAAAGTACGACGGCGTGCGGATCGTGTCCAGGCGCCGCGTGGATCTGCCAGCTCGCGCCGCCCAACTCCAGCACGCTCCCGGGGGCGAGCGTCGAATCGAAGCCAAAGCGAGGGCATTCCTGCCCGGTAGGCCGGTAGCTGAGCCTGTCTTCGTCCCATTGACGAACCGCCTCGGCTTCGCCCGGCGGAATATGAGTCAACAGTGACGCGTACCTTGCCTGCAAGGCAGCGTTTGCGCCGCAGTGGTCGCTGTGCAGGTGTGTATTGACAAGCAGATCGAGCGGCCGCCCGTCCAGCGCACGGTAGACCAAGGCGAGTGTCTGCTCCGAGTGCGTGACGTAGCCGGAGTCGACCAAGGCGCTAGAGCCCCGACCGATGAGCACCACATTGTTGGAAGACAGCCATCCGCGTTCGAGCACACGGATGCCGGGCGGACATTGGATGGAGGGCATCCTTCTCGTTAAGGACTGCTCAATGCGCGGTAGCGGAGCGCAGCTCCCGCCGCAGGATCTTGCCCACATTCGTCTTCGGCAGCGCATCCCGGAACTCGATGTGCCTGGGGCGCTTGTAGCCAGTTAGCCGGTCATGGCAAAAGCGCAGGACTTCCTCCTCGCTCAGCGAGTTGTCCCGCCGCACCACATACACCTTGATGGCCTCGCCCTGCTTTTCATCCGGCACCCCCACCGCGGCGCATTCCACCACGCCGGGGCACAGCGAGATCACGTTCTCCAGCTCGTTGGGAAAGACGTTGAAGCCGCTCACCAGAATCATGTCCTTCTTGCGGTCCACGATGCGGCAATGGCCGTCTTCCTGCATCACCGCAATGTCGCCGGTGCGCATGAAGCCGTCCGCAGTGAACGCGGCGGCCGTCTCGGCCGGCTGGTTGTAGTAGCCGACCATCACGTTGGGACCCCTGATGCACAGTTCGCCGGCCTCACCATCGGGCACGGTCAGGCCGGCATCATCCTTGATGGCAATCTCGATCCCCGGCAGCGGCAGGCCGATGGTCCCGCTGAACTCCTGGCTGATGACGGGGTTGTTCGTGCCGATGGCGCAGGTTTCGCTCATGCCCCAGCCTTCGATCATGGTGCAACCGGTCGTCTCCTTCCAGCGCTTGGCTGTTCCCTCGGACGCGGCCATGCCGCCCGCCTGGGATACGAACAGGGAAGAGAAGTCCAGATCCTTGAACTCCGGCTGCATCAGCAGGCCGTTGAACAGCGTGTTGACGGCCGGAAGCATGTGGAAGGGCCGTTTCTTGAGCACTGCGATGAACTTGCGCATGTCGCGCGGATTCGGAATCAGCGTCAGGTGGGACCCTTGCCGGATCGCCAGCAGGCACAGCGTCAGGGCGAAGATGTGATACAGCGGCAACGCTGCGATGCTGTTGACCTTGCTCAGGTCCCCCGCGCGCGCGAGTGCCGGGGTGAACCACGCCTCGGCCTGCAGCGTGGCCGCGACGATGTTCCGGTGCGTGAGCACCGCGCCCTTGGACAAGCCGGTGGTGCCGCCGGTGTACTGCAGGAATGCAATCGAATCGAGCGTGTTTCCGGAAGGTTCGAGCTTGCGCGAGCGCCCCGCGGCAAGAGCATCCGGAAAGCGCGTGACGCTTCGCCCCTGGTCGAGCGGCAGCTTGAAAGGCGGCACCATCTTCGCCAGGTTGCGCACCGCAAACGTGATCCACTGGCCGTAGACGCCCCCCAGCAGATCGCCCATGGCGGTCAGCACCACATGCTGGACCGAAGTGCGCGCAATGACCTGCTCCAAGGTCTGCGCGAAGTTCTCGAGAATGATGATGGCGCTCGCGCCGGAGTCCTTGAGCTGATGCTCGAGCTCGCGGGCCGTGTACAGCGGATTGACGTTGACACAGGTGTAGCCCGCGCGAAGCACCGCGGCCATCGTGACCGCAAACTGAGGTACGTTGGGCAGCATGATCGCCACCCGGGCACCCGGCTCGAGCCCCTTGCCTTGCAGCCACGCGCCCAGTGCGGCCGAGAGCTCATCGAGTTCCCGGTAGGACATCCAGCGCTCCATGCACACTGAAAATGGCCGGTCGGCGTAACGCTTGAACGATTCCTCGAAAAGCTGCCCCAAAGAGCTGTATTGCTCCGGATCGACCGTGTGCGGTACGCCGGCGGGGTAATTCTTGAGCACGGATGGATGCATGCAATCTCCTTTCGCCCGGATTCTCCGAAAGCGGGTGTTCGCCGCACAGCGGGCTTGTCCTAGCGACCCCGCCGCCCGGTTCGATTTCTGTCGCCGAGGCGACCTGGCCTGCAAGGCAACTGGGGATTGCGCGGGTCACGGCGCACTTGCTTCGGCGCCGGAATCGACTAAGTTCACGGAGGAGGCGCCTGCCTCCATGAACCGAAGTCCCCGCAGAATGAACAAATTCTTGGCAGAACGCCCCGGGCGTTGGATGGGCATGTCCCCCATGTGCTTTGAATCTCAGGGAAAACCCTTATATTTGGGGTATGCATCAAGCCATGGCCATTTTCAAAGCCTCGCTGGGCGCCGGTTCCTTTCTCAGAATGCCGATGGTTGAGCCCCGCAGCGCCGCCACGAGCGCGCCCCACCAGCCGCCCGTCCTGGTACCGATCCGTTCGATCGGTCCGGATGAGCGCGAGCGCATTGCCAGGCATCTGCTGGCACTGGACGCGCACGACCGCTATCTGCGCTTCGGCTACAGCGCCTCGGACGAGCAGATTCGCCGTTACGTCGACGGTCTCGATTTCGAGCGCGACGAGCTGTTCGGCATCTACAACCGCCGCCTCGAGTTGATCGCGATGGCCCACCTGGCGTTCGCGCCGGCGGACCAGCCCAACGAGTGCGCCGAGTTCGGCGTGTCGGTCTCCAAGCACGCGCGCGGACGCGGCTATGGCGCCCGCCTCTTTGAGCGGGCCGAGGTGACGGCCCGCAACGCCGGCGTGCGCATGCTGTTCATCCATGCGCTGAGCGAAAACGCAGCCATGCTCAAGATCGCCCGCAATGCCGGCGCCAGCGTGGTGCGCAGCGGTTCCGAATCGGAGGCTCACCTGGAACTCCCGGAGCCCACCCTGGACAGCCGCATGAGCGAGATCGCGCTGGACCATTTCGCGGAGATCGACTTTCACCTCAAGACCCGCGCCAAGCAGTTCTGGGCCTTCTTGGCCGGATTGCAGGAAGTGCGCCGCGGCGTCCAAGAGGCGCGCGACAAGTCTTCGGCCTGACGGGCGCCAACGGGCGACCGCCGGCCCGCGCGGAGGAATTCATGAGGCCGACCGGCCAATCCGGTATCCTTGAGCCTCTCCCAACTTCCGCCCTCACGCAGTGGCAGACCCACACCCTGACCGCCCCAACAACGAGCGGGAAGACAAGCGCAGTTTTCTCCAGAAGCTCGTCGAGTTCATCCATCCCGGCCCGGACTCGCGCGACGAGCTGATCGAAACCCTGGCCGACGCCGAAGACAACGACGTCATCGGCGCCGAGTCGCGCGTCATGCTCGAAGGCGTGCTTCGCATGGCCGACATGACGGCCGGCGACGTGATGGTCGCGGCGCCGCGCATGGATCTCGTCAACATCGACGACCCGCTCGAGACGCTGCTCCACACGGTGATCGACACGGCCCACTCGAGATTTCCCGTCTACGAGGGCGACAAGGAAAACATCATCGGGATCCTGCTGGCCAAGGACCTGCTCAAGCTGCAGCGTTCGCCCGCGCTGTCGATCCGCGCGCTGCTGCGCCCGGCCACCTTCGTGCCAGAAAGCAAGGGGCTGAACGACCTGCTGCGCGAGTTCCGCGGCAACCGCAATCACCTGGCCGTCGTCATCGACGAGTTCGGACGTGTGGCCGGCCTCATCACCATTGAAGACGTGCTGGAGCAGATCGTCGGCGAGATCGAGGACGAATTCGACATTGCCGAAGACGAGGGCGACATCTTCGGGCTGGCCGACCACACCTACCGGGTTTCGGGCGACACGCCCGTCGAGCGGGTGGCCGAGGCCTTCGCCATCGAACTGAACGAAGAGCAGCTCTCGGAAGACTTCGAGACCATCGGCGGCCTGGTTGCCCACGAAATGGGCCACGTGCCCAAGCGCGGCGAGCACCACACCATCGGCGGCTTCGATTTCTTCGTGCTGCACACCAAGGGCGGGGCGGTGCGCTGGTTCAAGGTGTCGCCAGCACGCGGCGGCGACGCGGCGGATTGAACACCGCGCCGCTTTTCCTGCGAGGTCGCTGGCCGGGCCGGCTCCTGCCTTGGCTGGCAGGCCTCGCGCAGGCGGCTTCGATCGCGTGGCCTTGGGGCGGGCAGCCGCTGTGGTGGCTGCAGCTGATCTCGCTGGGCTTGCTGGTGTGGCTGCTCGACCGCGTCCGCAGCGACGGCCAGCCGAGTGCGTGGCGGCGCGCCGCCTATGCCGCATGGGCCTTTGCCACCGCCTGGCTGTGCGGCACGACCTGGTGGCTGTACGTTTCCATGCACACCTATGGCGGGCTCGCTGCGCCGCTCGCCGCCGCGGCCACCTTCCTGCTGTCTGCCGCGCTGTCGCTCTACTATGGTCTGGCCGGTGCGCTCTATGCACGGTGGGCGCCGCGCCGGCTGCTGCCGTCGGCGCTGCTGTTCGCCGCCCTGTGGACCATGGCGGAGTTGCTGCGCAACAGCCTGTTCACCGGCTTTCCGTGGGGCGCCGGCGGCTACGCCCATATCGATGGGCCGCTGATGGCCTTCGCGCGAAGCGGTGGTGTCTATGGCATCGGCGCCCTGGCTGCCATCGTTGCAGCAATGCTGGCCCGCGTGCCGGCGCTCAACCCCCGGCGTGTGCGCTCGTGGATCCTTCCGGGCGCGTTGGCTGCGTTCCTCATTTACACCGGGGCGGCATCGCAATGCCTTCGCACAGACTGCAAACCGGCTTCGGGTCCTGCTGCCAGCGCCGGCCGGCTGGGTGTCGCGCTGCTTCAGGGCAACATTCCCCAGGACGAGAAATTCATCCCCAGCGGCGGCATCGCCACGGCGCTGCGCTGGTACGGCGAGCAGCTCATGGCCAACCGCGCGCCGCTGGTGATCACGCCCGAAACCGCGCTTCCGCTGCTGCCGGCCCAGTTGCCGCAGGGATACCTCGATGCCATTGCGCGGCGCTACGCGTCCGGCAGCCAGGCGGCGATCGTCGGCGTGCCGCTGGGCAGCGGGCGCGAGTACACCAATTCGGTCCTGGGCTTTGCACCCGGCCAGCCGCAGCCCTACCGCTACGACAAGGCGCACCTGGTGCCTTTTGGCGAGTTCGTGCCCTCGATGTTCCGCTGGTTCACCAACCTGATGAACATCCCGCTGGGCGACTTTCGCAGCGGCGGCCTGGCGCAGCCTTCGTTCGAATGGCTGGGGCAGCGGCTGGCCCCCAACATCTGCTACGAGGACCTGTTCGGCGACGAGATCGGCGCCAGCTTCCGCGACGAGGCGCGGGCCCCCACCGTGCTGCTCAACGTCAGCAACATCGCGTGGTTCGGCGACACGGTGGCCATCGACCAGCACCGCGCCATTTCGCGCATGCGTGCCATCGAGTTCGAGCGGCCCATGATCCGCGCCACCAACACGGGCGCCACGGTGGTCATCGACCATCGCGGCCGGGTCACGCACGAGCTGCCGCGCATGACCCGCGGCGTGCTGAATGCGCAGGTGGAAGGCCGCACCGGCCTCACGCCCTACGCGCGCTGGGTGTCGAAGTACGGGCTGTGGCCGATCTGGGTCGGGGCGCTGTCGATCGTGGCGGCCACCCTGGCCGGACGTCTCAGGGCGCGGCGCCTGCAGGCGCAGGCCAGTCGCGCAGCTTCCCCGGATTGAGCAGCCCCAGCGGATCGAAGCGCTTCTTCATCTCGATCACCTCGGGCGGCAAGGGGCCACCGGCCTTGCCGTCTTCCACGATGAAGACGTGCGGATTGTTGATGCGCAAGCCGCTTTCCCGGTGCAAGGCGATGATCTCGTCCAGCCGCTCTTCGGTGGTGAAGCGCACCAGCTGAAGCGCGCTGGTGGTCAGGCGCCCATCCATGCCGCGCAGGAACTCCGCATGCATCAGCACCTCGCCGGCAAAGCGCGACGCCATCTCGCGAATCTGCCGGACATGTTCGCCCGGCGTGAAGGACGTCTGCAGGTAGGTCAGCGACTTGTCGATCTTCAGCGCATGCAGCGTGGTGTGGTTCCAGGTGAATTCCATGAGCGTGCGATTGCTCTTCTTCACCTCTTCCGCGGTCTTGCGATAGGTCACGGTGCCGCCATGAGCCGCGACCAGCTGCAGCAGCGGCTCTTCGCAAGCCTGCGCCACCAGCGACAGCACTGCGTGGCAGCCGCGCGGCAGGTATTGCTCGAGCTGCCCGAGGTAGTCCGGCACCGGGCTGCCGAAGAAGGCCACTTCGCGCTTGATGATGCCGGGCGAATGAGCGAGCGCATCGCCAAATGCCAGCGCACGGTCGAAGTCGTCGAACACCACCAGCGTTTCCAGCCACGGATGGGCGGGCGCCAGGCCCACCTCGATCTCCAGCACCAGGCCGTTGGTGCCCCACACGTGGTGCATGCGCAGCGCTTCGGCGCCACGCAGCTCGACCACTTGCGGTTCCGGCTCGATGGTCATGGCCCGGATGCCGAGCACATTGCCCGGCGCGGCCAGCGGCCCGTAGTTGATCGAGCCCACGCCGCCGAAGCCGCCGCCGAAGAGGCCGCCCAGCGTGGCGCTGCGGTATGTGGAGGGGAGGCAGCGCAGCTCCTGGCCGCTCTCCCTGGTGTGCTTCTCGAGCTCGGCCAGCCGGATGCCGGCCTGGGCGCGCGCCACGCCCGGTTGGACCCAGCACACGCTGTTGTAGCCGGTCATGTCCAGGACCACACCGCCGGCCAGGGGGGTGGTCTGGCCATAGTTGCCCGTGCCGCTTCCGCGGATGGTGATCGGCAACTTGCGCCGGGCGCAGGCCGAGACCAGCACGCGGATCTCGTCTTCAGTGCGCGGGCGCACCACCGCATCGGCGACCTTGTCCTTCAGCTGGCGATGCAGCACGGGGCTGAACCAGGCAAAGTCCTGCGAAAGCCGGGCGATGCGGCTCGGGTCGGTGATCCAGTCGAGGTCGGGCAGTTCGAGGTGCAACTGCTCGATGGGAGAAATGGGGGCGTTCATCACATCAGTCCTGAGAGAGTTCGCTGGCGTGCCAGGAGCCCAGTGCCAGTTGGGTGAGCCAGGCCATCAGCACGAAGAGCGCCACGCCGGTCAATGAAATGAGAAGCAGCGCCGCGAACATGCGCGGGATGTTCAGCTGGAAGCCCGATTGCAGGATCTGGTAGGCCAGCCCCGCGCCTTGGCCGCCCGTGCCGGCCACGAACTCCGCCACCACCGCGCCGATCAGCGCCAGGCCGCTGGAGATGCGCAAGCCACCGAAGAAGTAGGGCAGCGCGCTCGGAATGCGCAGCCGCACCAACTGCTGCCACCGCGTGGCGTGGTTGAGCTTGAAGTAGCTTTGCAGGTCCGGATCCACGCTGCGCAGCCCGAGCGTCGTGTTGCTGATGATGGGAAACAGCGCCACCAGGGCTGCGCATACCACCATCGCCGCCGTCGGGTTCTTCACCCAGATGATGATCAGCGGCGCCACCGCCACGATGGGCGTCACCTGCAGCAGAACGGCATACGGAAAGAGGGCGGTCTCGATGCGCTTGCTCTGCACGAACAGGAAGGACACCAGCACCCCGACGACCGTGGCCAGCACGAAGGACAGCACCGTCACCTTGAGCGTGGTGATCAGTGCCCCGCCCAGCGCCGCCCAGTCGGTGACGAGCGTCTGCATCATCAGGATGGGCGAGGGCACCAGGTAGGGCGGCAGCTCCATGGCTGTCACCATGCCTTGCCACAGGCCGACGAGCACCAGGCCCACGAGCATCGGATACACCACACGCTGAACGCGCGGCTGCGACAACAACGGCGCGCGCTTGGTTCCGGCCGGGCTTTTCGGTGCGCCGGCAGACGGCGCGGGGTTGACGGTCAGCGTGCTCATGCGCCCACCTCTTCATTCAGGCTGCTGGCGCGCAGGAGGCTGTCCTGCAGCCGCTTGGCATGGCGCGCGAACTGCGGCGACACCATGAAGTCCGGCGTGCGCGGATACGGCTCGTCGATGTGGAACTCTTCCACCACGCGGCCCGGCCGCGCGGCCATCATCACGACGCGGCTGGACAGGAACACGGCCTCGTGAATGGAGTGCGTGACGAAGATGACGGTGAGCTTCTTCTTGCGCCACAGCTCCAGCAGGTCGGCGTCGAGCTTGTGGCGCGTGATCTCGTCGAGTGCGCCGAAGGGCTCGTCCATCAGCAGCAAATCGGGCTGGGTCACGAGGCCGCGTGCGATCGACACGCGCATCTGCATGCCGCCCGACAACGCCCGTGGCAAGGCGCTCGCAAACTTCGAAAGCCCCACCAGCTCCAGCGCTTCGGCCACGCGTGCGTCGCCTTCCTTGCGCGCAACGCCGGCCAGGTCCAGCGGAAGCCGAACGTTGGTCTGCACGCTGGCCCAGGGCATAAGCGTGGGCGCCTGGAACACGAAGGCCATCTTGCGGCCCGTCTGCTCGATCTGCTGCACCGGCTTGCGCCACACCAGCAAGCGGCCGTCGGTCGGCTCGAGCATGCCGGCCACCATCTTCAGCAGCGTGCTCTTGCCGCAGCCAGAGGGCCCCAGCAGCGTGACGAACTCGCCTTCGGCGATGCGCATGTCCACCGGCAGCAGGGCCTGCGTGCCGTTGGGATAGGTCTTCTGGGCCGAGAGGATTTCCACGGCCGGCACGCCACGCGTGGCGTCGGGCGGCGGGGCAAAGACCTCGGGATCGATTCGGTTCATGCAGATGCCTTTCGGTGGCGCGGGCGCCGGCGGTTTCGCGGCGCCCGCTATTTCAGGGCGAAGAGAGAAGTGCAGTGCTTACGGCAGGACCTTGGCGTCCTTGATGAACTCGGTCGTGTAGGTGCTGGCCAGCTGCACCTTGCTCGGGTCGAGCAGCTTGGCCGCCACCAGGAAGTCGTAGTTCTGCTTGGAGCGCGCGTCGGTGATCACGCCGATGCCTTGCTTGGTGGCGTCGCCGCTGGCCACGATGCCCATCTCCTTGAGCTTGGACACGCTGTAGGCCAGCTGTTCGTCGGTCATGTTCGGGTTGTCCTTCTTGATCAGGGCATTGCCCGGCGCCGGATTGGCCAGGTAGCTCTTCCAGCCTTCGGCCGATGCCTTGACGAAGGCGGCCACGGCCTTGCTGCGCTCCTTGATGGTCTTGTCCATGCACGACACCGTGGTGGCGTAGGCGGTGTAGCCGTGGTCGCTCATCAAGAGCACGTTGGCCTTCACGCCGGCCTTCTGGATGGCGAAGGGCTCGGACGTAAGGTAGCCCTGCTGCACCGTGTTCTTGTCGGCGACGAAGGGCTGGATGTTGAAGGTGTAGGGCCGCGTCTGCGAGTCCGAAAGACCGAACTTCATCTTCACCCACGGCCAGTAGCCGCGGTTGGCGCTGTTGGCGATGAGGATGGTCTTGCCCTTGAGGTCCTCGAAGCTCTTCACGTCCTCGTGCGCGATGAGCACCTGCGGGTCCTTCTGGAAGAAGGCGGCCACGGTGGTGATGGGCAGGCCGCCTTCGCGCATCTGCATGGCCTGGATGTCGCTGGAGCCCATGATGCAGTCGGTCTGGCCGGCGGCCATCATCTGGGCGATGTTGACCTGCGGGCCGCCCATCTTGATCGTCACGTCCAGGCCGTGCTTCTTGTAGATGCCTTCGGCCACCGCCTGGTAGAAGCCGCCGTGTTCGGCTTGCGCGTACCAGTTGGTCATGTAGGTGAAGGCCTCCTGGGCATGGGCCGGTGCACCAACGCTGAGCGCGAGCGCAGCGGCAACGGGCGCGAGTCGGATGGCGGTGGTCTTGCGCATGGGGCGGTACTCCTCGAAGTGGAACGGGTTGGTGGGGGAACGAACGGGCGAAACGGAATGCAAGGAGCGCGCCTCAGCCGGCCAGCGCAGTGCCTTGGCTGGTCTGGATGAATCCGGTCTGGTGCGTGCGCTCCCAGGTGGCTTCTTCGCGCACGACCCATCGAAGCGCATGAAGCTCGGTGAGCGCCTGCACCCAGCTGTCTGCCAGCGTGTCCAGGATTTCCTGGCCCTGTTCGCGGGTGGCGCTGGTCGGGTCGCCGATCACCCCGCTGGGGCCGAAGTCGCGCGCCGTCCAGGCGCAGGCCGGGCGACCGTCCGCCGAGAGCAGCTGGATCGGAAAGGCTGGCGGATAGTTGGCCGCCGCACGTTCCATGTGCACGGTTTCGGGCGCCAGGGCCAGCATCAGTGCCGTCTCGGAATGGCCGGCGTGCATGGCCAGCTTCTTCTCCTGTTCGCTCACCTGCTTGCTGGCCGCGCTGGGCAGGCGCGACACGCCGTGCGGCACCACCACGAAGTCGCCATGGCGCAGACGCAGCTCGCGCGCCGCCATCTCCAGCACTTGCGGCTGGCCGCCATGGCCGTTGGCGAACAGCAGCTTGCGAAAGCCCGAGCGGTACACCGACTCGCCGACCTCGATCACGGTGGAAAGCAGCGTGGTGCCCGTCAACGTCATGGTGCCGGGAAAGTGCAGATGCTCTTCCGACTTGCCGTAGGTGATGGTGGGCAGCGCGAAGGCACGCACCTCGGGCGGCAGGCGCCGCAGCGCCTCGCCCATCACGCCCGACGAGATCACGCTGTCGACCGAGCAGGGCAGGTGCGGCCCGTGCTGCTCGATGGCGCCGCAGGGCAGCACGATCACGGTGTTCTCGCGGTCGGGCAGCTGGTCGATCTCGGTCCAGCTCAGGTAGGGCAGGAAGCGGTGGGGCGGGATGTAGCCGTGCAGCATGGGTCGGGTCCTTGGGTGGTCAGGCAAAGCGCGCCATCGCCTGGCCGACGCGCTGCTTGAAGCGCGCCAGCTGGGTGGGCGTGGCCACGTTCATGTGGTAGTGCGCGTGGAAGTCCACGCGGGCCTGCGCGGCGGTGAGCCGCTTCATGTAGCGCGTGACGATCTTTCGCGGCGGATCGCCCATGTACCAGGCCATCCAGCGCGGGCGGCCATAGGTCACCACGGCGCTGATGCGCTTGATGTGGGTGAGCATCGGCTTGACGTTGGCCGGGTCGCTGATGTCGAAGGCCACGCCCGGCATCAGCAGGCGGTCGAACCAGCCCTTGAGCATGGCCGGCAGCCCGAAGCACCAGGTCGGGAAGCAGAACACGATGGCCTCGGCACGCTGGATGCGGTCGATGTGGCCCTGCACCGGCAGGCGGTTGCCGGGCACCTCGTGATAGCCCAGGCGCTCTTCGCGCGACATCACGGGGTCGAAGCCTTCGGCGTACAGGTCCCAGTCGTCCACCTCGTGCCCGGCGGCGTGCAGATTGCGCAGCACCTCCTGGTGCAGGGCGGAATGAAAGCTGGTTTCGACCGGATGGCAATAGACGACAAGCACTCGCATGGTTCGTTTTGACCGCTTAATCAGAGCAAGTGGTCAAGATACGCAAGCGTCGTGCCAGTGGGTGTCGGGTGCGCGTGCACCGCAATGGGGAGCCCGGCCCCGTACCGGGCGGAGCAGCTGGGGCCGTCGTCGGTAGAGCGGTCGTGGGACCGCAGCGGTGCGCTCAGTCCGGCGTCTTGATGCCGCAGCCCGCCAGCACGAAAGCGATCAGCTCCCGTGCGATCGGCTCGCGGTCGATGGCCGCCTCTTGCGGCAGCCCGCCCATGGCGCGCACCTGCAGCGCGTAGTCGGCGTGGTACTGCGTCATGGCCCAGATGTGCTGCAGCAGCAGCCGGGCATCCAGCGGGCGCATCAGCCCGCGCGCGATCCAGCCGTTGATCGCGTCGATCTTCTTCTGCGTCCACTGGCGCGACATGGGCCAGAAGCGCTCCAGGTTGCGTCCGCCGTCGAGCACCTCGCGCGTGAAGATGCGCGACATCTCGGGCTTGTCGAAGGCATGGTCGAGCTTCTGCCGGATGTACAGCGCGAGCACGCGGCCGGGGTCGCTCGCGTTCTCCTCGAACGAGAACACCACCTTCCAGTCGTGCAGCACCTGCATCAGCAGCTCGACGTAGAGCTCCTCCTTGCCGGCGATGTAGTAGTGCAGCTGCGGCTTGGTGAGCCCGGCCCGGTCGGCAATCGCCTGGGTCGAGGTGCCCTTGAGCCCGTGCAGGCTGAACTCGGTGATCGCCGCCGCGCGGATGGCCGCCAGGATGCGCTCACGGCCCGGCCGCGAGCGCGACAGCGGCCCGTCCGGCGCGGGCATCTGCTGCGGCGCAACTTCGGAAGTGGGGGCGGTGTCGACGTTCATGGGATCGGCCGGGTAGACGTGAGGCGATGGTACAGGCGGCCACTTCGGCAGGCATGACGGCATGCCGCGTTGGCATGCTGTCAGGCGGGCGTTTTGTCTCGGTTCCCGGTATCTTCGCCCGGCGTGCTTGCGCGCAAAGTCAAGCATGCAACCCGAAAAGCACCACATCAACCCGAGGAGTTTCTCTTGTACATCTCGCCCAGACTTCGCACCTTCATGGCCAGCGCCGCGCTGCTGGCTGCCAGCGCCATTGCCCAGGCACAGCAGGCGCTGCCCAACGTGATGATCCTGGCCACCGGCGGCACCATCGCCGGGGCCGGGGCCTCGGCGCTCAACAGCGCCACCTACGCTGCCGCCAAGGTCGGCGTGGACAAGCTGATCGCGGGCCTGCCCGAACTGGGCAAGGTGGCCAACGTGAAGGGCGAGCAGGTCTTCCAGGTGGCGTCCGAAAGCATGACCAACGAGCATCTGCTCATCCTGGCCAAGCGCGTGGCCCAGCTGGCCAAGCAGCCCGACGTCGACGGCATCGTCATCACCCACGGCACCGACACGGTGGAAGAGACGGCCTACTTCCTCACCCTCACGGTGCACACCGACAAGCCGATCGTCATGGTGGCCTCGATGCGGCCGGGCACCGCCCTGTCGGCCGATGGCGCGCTCAACCTGTACGACGCGGTCGCCGTGGCCGGCAGCAAGGACGCGCGCGGCAAGGGCGTGCTGCTGACGATGAACGACACCATCCAGAGCGGCCGCGACGTGAGCAAGAACGTGAACGTCGTGCCCAGCGCCTTCTCCAGCCAGTGGGGCCCGCTGGGCATGGTGGTGGAAGGCAAGAACTACTGGTTCCGCGCCCCGGTCAAGCGCCACACCATGAACTCCGAATTCGACATCGAGCAGATCAACTCGCTGCCGTCCGTCGAAGTGGTCTACAGCTATGCCGGCGTGAGCACGACGGCGGTGGATGCCGTGGCCAAGAGCGGCGTGAAGGCGCTGGTGCATGGCGGACCGGGCAACGGCTCGGTGGCCGACCGGATCGTTCCGCGCCTGCAGGCCGCGCGCGAAAGCGGCGTCATCGTCATCCGCGGCTCGCGCGTGCCCGACGGCTTCGTGATCCGCAATGCCGAGCAGCCCGACGACAAGTACGACTGGGTGGTGGCGCATGACCTGCGGCCGCAGAAGGCGCGCATCCTGGCCATGGTGGCGCTGACCAAGACCAGCGACACCAAGGAACTGCAGCGGATCTTCTGGGAGTACTGAGCCAGACCCGGTGGGGCCTTCCCGGGATCGACGCAAAAAGGGCCCGCCTGCACGATCCGCGGTGCTGCCCCGCTACCAGGCGTACTTGGCGCCCACGC
>NZ_BCUU01000116.1 GCF_001591385.1 Variovorax soli NBRC 106424 | reverse complement strand
TTCCCGCGCCGGCGCCTCGGCGGTTGCCGGCGGGCTCGCAGGCTTGGCCTCCTGGGGCGGTGCCACGGACGCTGCCGGCGCCGGCTCGGTCTTCGCGGTGGCTACCTCGTCCCTGGCGGTTTGCGCCTCTTTTGCCGCAGGCGCCGGTGCAGGGGCCGTCACTGGCTCGTCGTCCGGCCGCGCGCCAGGCACCGGCTCGCGCTGCCAGAGCAAGGTGACGAGCACCGCGAGCATCAGGCTGGCCAGGGCCGCATTCCAGGGCGTGGCGCCGGAAACCCCCGCCTTGTGGCGCCACCACGCGAGGCTCCACCAGGGCGTGCGTTCGCGGCTGGCCGCGAGCAGTTCCTCTGCCGCCGAGGTCGCGCCATGCGCGTGGTCGAGGATCGCCTGCCGCACGCGCCAGTCGGGCAGCGCGGTGCGATCGGGCGCCTGGGCCAGGGCCTTGCGCAGCGCTTCGTCATGCAGCGGGTCGTTCGACTCGCCGGGCTCGAGTTGCAGGCCGGGGTCTACGGTGCTCATGCCCGCCGCTCCAGCACCTGCAGGTAGCGCTCCATGCAGCTTCGCAGCTTCTTCAAGCCGTAGCGCAGGCGGCTGCGGACCGTCTCGAAGTTGACCTCCAGCGTCCGCGCCATGGCTTCAACGGTAAAGCCCTCCTCGTTGTGCAGCAGGAACGCGGCGCGCTGCTCGTGGGGCAACTCGTCCAGGCAGGCCAGCAGGCGCCGGCCCGCCGCACGCCAGAAGGCCACCTCTTCGGCCGAAGGCGCCGCGGCCTGGTGCGCCGTAGTGGAATCGCCGTCGCGCGAGAGCCGCTGGCGGAACATGCGCACCGCATCGGCGCCGTCGCCCTCTTCGTCGTGCGCGTAGAAAGCCACCTCGCGCCCGGTGACGCGCAGGCGGTCCATCGCCAGGTTGTGGGCAATGGTGAAGGCCCAGGTGCGCCAGCTGGCGCCCTGGGGCGAGAAGCTTTCGCGCGCCGCGACGATGCGAAACCAGGTCTCCTGGTACACCTCGTCCACCTCCGCCGCGAGCCGCACGCCCAGCAGCCGGCGCACGAAACGGTACAGCGCGCCTTCGTGGCGGCCGTAGAGCACGTCGAAGGCCGCGCGGTCGCCATCGGCATAGGCCAGCATCAGCTGGTCGTCCGGCATGGCTTCGTGGAGCGCGGCAATGGCGGCATCGGGCTCGAGCATCGGCAGATTTTCACCTCACGTTCTACGGATGACGGCCGCGTTCGGGGTTAGCACGGGGCCGAAATTTCGGGCGCATGCTAACCCGCGTGCGGGCAGTCGGCCGTATCAGTGGTGTCCACAACCCGGAGCCACGCCATGACAACGCCAACAAAATCGCGCCAATTCGCCCGCTCGCTGCTCGTCGCCCTGCTGGGCACCTCGCTGCTGGTGTCGGGCTGCGAAGCCACCAGCTACATGCCGCCCAGCGAGGTGGTGCGCTGGCCCGAGCCGATGCCGCAGCCGCGCCAACCCCTGCCGCCGCAGCCGGCACCGATGCAGACGCAACCCAACTTCGCCTCGCCTTCGGCCCCCCACTGCGCCCGGCCGGTGCAGACGGTGGAAGTGCCCGGCCGTGTGGCCGGCACGCTGTGGCCGGAACGCGCCCTACCCGGCGGCCGATACGCCAGACGCGAAGATGATGAAGTGCGCGCAAGCGTCGAGCCGGCTTCGCCCGCACCGGCACCCCGACCACCCGCTGCACCGGCCGTCAGCGAATCGTTGGCAGGCGCAGCGGGCGGCACCCTTGCCAGGAAGGAGGCGCCGGCCGATGGCTTCGCGCCGCCCGTCGCGGCCACGGACCTGGCCCCCCAGCGCCAGCGCCTGCCACGCCAGGAGGTCGTCACCGCCGGCATGGTGGACGACAACGCCGACTTCTCCAGCTACCTGCAGTTCCGCCAGCGCCATGCGCAGCTTGCGCATCGCGAGCGCGACGTGAGCCAGCGGCACCTGCTGATCGTGCGCAATGCAGCGGGCGATGCGGTGCCCGATGCCGAAGTGGCGGTGCGCGCCGCCAGCGGTGCGGCCATGTGGGCCCGCACCGATGCGGGCGGGCGCGTCTGGCTGCATCCGCGCGCCTTCGACAGCGGCAACAGCGCGATTTACGAAGTGGCGGTGCGCAAGAACGGCCGGCAGGCCACGGGCTTTCTGCGCCGGGGCCAGAAGAGTGCCGTCGAGATCACGCTGGATGCGGGCGCCGTGTCCCGTCGCGCCAGGCTGGACCTGCTGTTCCTGGTGGACGCCACCGGCTCCATGGGCGACGAGATCGCCCGCCTGCGCGCCACGCTGCACACCATCGCGCGCGAGGTGGCCGCCCTGCCCAGCCGCCCCGACACCTGCTTCGGCCTGGTGGCCTACCGCGACAAGGGTGACGCCTTCCTGCTGCGCCGGCACGACCTCACCAACGACCTGCGCGGCTTCCAGCAGGTGCTGGACGCGCTGCAGGCCGCCGGCGGCGGCGACTATCCCGAGGCCATGAACGAGGCGCTGCACGATGCCGTCCACCACATCAGCTGGCGTGGCGACGGCGCCACCCGCCTGGTGGTCCTGCTGGCCGATGCGCCGCCCCACTTGGATTACGGCGGCCCGCAGTACGACGACGACATGCTCGCGGCGCTGGGCAAGGGCATCAAGGTGTTCGGCGTGGGCGCCAGCGGCCTGGACACCCAGGGCGAGTACGTCCAGCGGCAGATTGCGCAATACACCGGCGGGCGTTTCGTCTTCCTCACCTACCGCCAGGCGACGAACCCGGCCAGCGGCCCGGGCCGCGAGACGGTGCACGAGGTGGACAACTATTCGGTGGACACGCTCGACCGCCTGATCGTGCGCCTGGTGAGCGAGGAGCTGGGCAAGCTGCCCAAAGGCGGCTAAGGCCTGCGCACACGCTGCCGCCACCAATTTGGTGACGCGGCGCACCATGCTGAAGCGGCCGCCCCATGCCATGCGAGGCGGCCGCCGGACCGTCGAGCCCTGCGCCCTCTGAAGATCGGTCGAGGCACGACTTGGCACGCACCTTGCTCATTGATTCCCGTCCGAGGGTGATGTCGCCCTTGGCCACAGGTGGCCCGATGGCCGCCGGACTCCGCTGACGGTGGCGGAACCCGCTGACGCATCCGCCCCTCTCGGGGGCGAACGGCGCGCGGGAGTTCCAACCTACCCCATGTTCAGGGCGGAGTGTGCGTGTCGAATCGCCCACCCGCCGGGGTGGCCCGAGGCGCACGCAGCACATCCCTTCGCGCCCTCGGTTCGCCCGAGTTTTGCGAGAAGGACCCGTCATCATGAAGATCGTCGTCGTCGGCCACGGAATGGTGGGCCACAAGTTCCTGGAGTCCCTGGCCGAAGCCGGCCTGCCGGATCTGGACGTCACCGTGCTGTGCGAGGAGCCCCGCCCGGCCTACGACCGGGTCCACCTGTCGGAGTTCTTCAGCGGCAAGAGCGCGCAGGACCTGTCGCTGGTCGAAGACGGCTTCTTCGAGCGCACCGGCTTCAAGCTGCGCCTTGGCGTGCGCGCCGTGTCGGTGGAGCGCCGCGAGAACGCGCTGGTCACCTCCGAAGGCGACGTGCTGGCCTACGACAAGCTGGTGCTGGCCACCGGCTCCAACCCCTTCGTGCCGGGCGTGCCGGGCCGCGACCGCGCCCATTGCCACGTGTACCGCACCATCGAGGACCTCGAAGCCATGCAGGCGTCGGGCGCCAAGTCCAGGAGCGGCGTGGTGGTGGGCGGTGGCCTGCTCGGCCTGGAATGCGCGAAGGCCTTGCGCGACATGGGCCTGGAAACGCATGTGGTGGAGTTCTCGCCGCGCCTGATGGCGGTGCAGGTGGACGAAGGCGGCGGGCGTGTGCTGCGCAGCAAGATCGAGGACCTGGGCGTGCACGTGCACACCGCCCGCAACACGGTGGAGATCACCGACGGCGCCGGCGCGCGGCACCGCATGGTGTATGCCGACGGCACATACCTGGAGACCGACATGATCGTGTTCTCCGCCGGCATCCGCCCGCGCGACGAGCTGGCCCGCCAGTGCGTGCTGGCCATCGGCCCGCGCGGCGGCGTGGTGATCGACAGCAACTGCCTCACCAGCGACCCGCATGTCTACGCGATTGGCGAATGCGCGTCGTGGAACGATCAGGTCTTCGGCCTGGTGGCGCCGGGTTACGACATGGCACGCGTGGCGGCGCGCCACATCGCCGGCCAGCAGGATGCCGCCTTCGTCGGCGCCGACATGAGCACCAAGCTCAAGCTGATGGGCGTGGACGTGGCCAGCATCGGCGACGCCATGGGCAAGACGCCCGGCTGCCGCAACTACCAGTATGTGGACGAGCGCAAGCAGGTCTACAAGAAGATCGTGGTGAGCGAGGACGGCAAGCAGCTGCTGGGCGCGGTGCTGGTCGGCGATGCCGCCGAGTACGGCTCGCTGCTGCAGATGGCGCTGAACGGCATCGCGCTGCCGGCCGACCCCGAGTTCCTCATCCTGCCTTCCAGCGACGGCAAGGCCAGGCCCGGCCTGGGCGTGGAGGCGCTGCCCGACAGCGCCCAGATCTGCTCGTGCAACAGCGTGAGCAAGGGCCAGATCTGCGCGGCGGTGTGCGAAGGCGCCACCAGCATCGGCGCGCTCAAGGCCTGTACCAAGGCAGGCGCCACCTGCGGCGGCTGCGTGCCGCTGGTCACGCAGATCATGAAGGCGGAGATGAAGAAGCAGGGCCTGGCGGTGAACAACCACCTCTGCGAGCACTTCGCCTATTCGCGCCAGGAGCTCTTCCACCTCGTCCGCGTGGGGCAGATCAAGACCTTCGACGACCTGCTGCACAAGCACGGCCAGGGCCTGGGCTGCGACATCTGCAAGCCGGCGGCGGCGAGCATCTTCGCCTCGTGCTGGAACGAATTCGTGCTCAAGAAGGAACTGGCCGGCCTGCAGGACAGCAACGACTACTTCCTGGGCAACATTCAGAAGGACGGCAGCTACTCGGTGGTGCCGCGCATGCCCGGCGGCGAGGTCACGCCCGAGGGGCTGATCGCGGTGGGCCAGGTGGCGAAGAAATACGGCCTGTACACCAAGATCACCGGCGGGCAGCGGGTGGACCTGTTCGGCGCACGGGTCGAACAGCTGCCGCTGATCTGGGAAGAACTGATTGCCGCCGGCTTCGAATCGGGCCATGCCTACGGCAAGTCGCTGCGAACGGTGAAGAGCTGCGTGGGCTCCACCTGGTGCCGCTATGGCGTGCAGGATTCGGTCGGCCTGGCCGTCGAGCTGGAGAACCGCTACAAGGGGCTGCGCGCGCCGCACAAGATCAAGTTCGGCGTGTCGGGCTGCACCCGTGAATGCGCCGAGGCGCAGGGCAAGGACGTGGGCGTGATCGCCACCGACAAGGGCTGGAACCTGTACGTGTGCGGCAACGGCGGCATGAAGCCGCGCCATGCGGAGCTGCTGGCCGAAGGGCTGGACAAGGAGGAGCTGGTGCGCCTGATCGACCGCTTCCTCACCTTCTATGTGCGCACCGCCGACCGCCTGCAGCGCACCAGCACCTGGCGCGAAAACCTGGAAGGCGGGCTGGACTACCTGAAGGACGTTCTGCTCAAGGACAGCCTGGGCATCAACGCCGAGCTGGAAGCGCAGATGCAGCACGTGGTGGACACCTACCAGTGCGAATGGAAGACAGCCGTGACGGACCCGGCCACGCGCGCCCGCTTCCGCTCCTTCGTCAACAGCGACAAGCCCGACGAGCACATCGTCTTCATCGAGGAGCGCGGCCAGATCCGTCCCGCCCGTCCCGAGGAACGCCAGGTGGCCGAGGCGCAGGCCTGAGCCGTCCGGCACAGAAAGGAGCATTCGAAGATGAACACGACAACCCACGACACCGCCTGGACCGCCATCTGCGAGGCCGGCGACATGCTGCCCAACGTCGGCGTGTGCGCCCTGGTCGAGAACCAGCATGTGGCGGTGTTCCGCCTGAACGGCGACCAGTACTTCGCCATCGACAACGTCGACCCCAGGTCGGGCGCCAGCGTGCTGTCGCGCGGCCTGGTGGGCAACCTCGGTGAGCGGCTGGTGGTGGCATCGCCGCTGTACAAGAACCACTTCGACCTGCGCACCGGCGAATGCCTGGAAGCGCCCGAGCATTCGGTGCGTGCGCATGCCGTGCGGGTGGAACAGGGAAAGGTCCAGGTCGCGCTGACCTGAGCGCATGCCCGAGACGGCGACCCTCTCCCCCGCCCAGCTCGTGCTGCATGCCAGGCAGCGCGAGATCGACGCCATGCGCCAGCTCGAAGCGCGCGCCGGCCTGGTGGAGGCACTGGGCCAGCTGATCCATGCACTGCAGCGCGAGCGCGGCGCCTCCAGCATCTTCCTCGCGTCGCAAGGCCAGCACTTTTCCGATGTGCGGCGCGTGGCGGTGGAGGTGGTGCAGGAGGCGCAAGGCCGCCTGCGCGAGCTGGTTGCCGCGCACCTGGCGCCGTCGCAGGGCGCAAGCGCGCGCATCCTCTCGCTCATGGCCTGGGTGCTGCTCGACCTGGACGCGCTGCCCGAGCTGCGGGCACGCATCGAGCGCCAGGCGCTGAGCGCCCACGACGCCGTAGCCGCCTACAGCACACTCATCGCGGGACAGGTGGAGCTGATCTTCCACGTCGCCGACGCCACGCTGGTGCCCGGCGTTTCGCCGCTGCTCGTGGCCTTCCTGCACCTGGTGCAGGGCAAGGAAGCTGCGGGCCAGGAGCGTGCCGTGGGCTCGCTCATGTACGCCTCGGGCCAATGCGTCGACGAGGAGCAGCAGCGCGTGATCCACCTCATCGACTCGCAGGACCGCAGCCTGCAGGTGTTCTCCGAATTCGCCGACGCCGGCTTGCGCGCGCGGTGGGAGGCGCACCAGCTTTCGGCGGGCACGGCGCGGCTGGAACGCCTGCGCCGTACGATGTGCGCCGCTCGCCCGGGCGGCCCGCTCGACCGCCAGCAGAGCGACGCCTGGTTCGAAGTCTCCAGCGCGCGCATCGACGTGCTCTGGGACCTGGAAGTGGCGCTCATGCACCACCTGCGCGATGCCTGCGAGGCGCAGATCCGCCTGGCCGAGCAGGAACTGCAGGATTCCGAAGGCATGCTGCGCCGCCTGCGCGACAACCCGCCGCCGCACACGCATGCGGTGGAGCGCTTCTTCGACCAGGGCGCGCATCCGGATGCGGCGCCGGCGCTGATGGACGAGAAGGAATCCAGCTCGCTGCTGCAGCTGCTGCAATCGCAATCCGCTCGCCTGGCCGGCATGGAAGCCCAACTCGATGCCGCACGCCGCGCACTGCACGAGCGCAAGGTGATCGAGCGCGCCAAGGGTGTGCTGATGTCGCGACTGCGCATGAGCGAGGAAGCCGCCTTCCGCGCATTGCAGAAGACCTCGATGGATCAGAACCGGCGCCTGCTGGATGTGGCCGAAGCCACGCTGGCCCTGTCCGACGAGGCTTTCGCGCAATTGGCTGCGCAGGACGCCGGCCAGCCGCCGGGCTGATCGGGCACGGAATCTGCAAGTCATGGACACATCGAGCTAACGGCGGCTCGCGATCCCTTCCAACTACCAGGAAAACAGATATGGCCTATCTCGCCCCCGCCGAGTTCGTGACCAAGATGGTCGATTCCGGCGAATCCAAGCTGCTGATGTCCACCCGGGACACGCTGATCCGCTCCTACATGGCCGGTGCCATCCTGGCCCTGGCCGCCGCCTTCGCCGTGTCCGTCACGGTCAACACCGGCAACGCGCTCGTGGGCGCGATGCTGTTCCCAGTCGGCTTCATCATGCTGTACCTGATGGGCTTCGACCTGCTCACCGGCGTCTTCACGCTGGCGCCGCTGGCGGTGCTCGACCGCCGCCCGGGCGCCACCTGGCGCGGCGTGCTGCGCAACTGGGGGCTGGTGTTCGTGGGCAACTTCGCCGGCGCCATCACGGTGGCGGTGTTCATGGCGATCATCTTCACCTTCGGCTTTTCCGAGGCGCCCAACGCCATCGGCCAGAAGCTGGGCCACATCGGCGAAGGCCGCACCGTCGGTTACTCCGCGCACGGCGCGGCCGGCATGCTGACGCTGTTCGTGCGCGCTGTGATGTGCAACTGGATGGTGTCCACCGGCGTGGTGGCGGCCATGATGTCCACATCCGTCTCGGGCAAGGCCATCGGCATGTGGATGCCGATCATGGTCTTCTTCTACATGGGCTTCGAGCACTCCATCGTGAACATGTTCCTGTTCCCCACCGGCCTGATGCTGGGCGGCAACTTCACGTTCATGGACTATCTGATCTGGAACGAGATCCCCACCGTGCTGGGCAACCTGGTGGGCGGCCTCACCTTCGTGGGCGCCACGCTCTACTCCACCCACTACAAGACCGCGCCCAAGCGCGAGGTAGCGCCCGCCGCCAAGCTGCCTGCCACCAAGCGCGCAGCCGTCTGAACGACCGGCCCGTGGCCGAAGAACAAGCGCTGCGCGTCACGCTCGGCCAGCACTCGCGTGCCGGGCAACACGGCATCAACCAGGACTTCCATGGCGCGGTGCTGGCGCGCGGCCACCTGCTGGGCAGCAAGGGCATTGCGGTGGCGCTGGCCGACGGCATCGGCTCCAGCGCCGTCAGCCAGGTGGCCAGCGCGGCGGCGGTGCGCGGCTTTCTGGACGACTACTACTGCACCTCCGAAGCCTGGTCGGTGCGCCGCTCGGCCCAGCGCGTGCTGGCGGCCACCAACTCATGGCTGCATGCGCAGAACCAGCGCGGCCATGCGCGCTTCGACAAGGACCGCGGCTATGTCTGCACATTCAGCGCGCTGATCCTCAAGGGGCGCGAACTGCACCTGCTGCATGTGGGCGATTCGCGCATCTACCGCGTGCACGACCAGGCCCTGGAACAGCTGACCGAGGACCACCGCGTGCACCTGCCCGGTGCGCAGACCTGTCTGGGCCGCGCACTGGGCGTGAACCCCGGCGTGGAAATCGACTACCAGTGCCAGCCCGCCGAGCACGGCGCGGTCTACCTGCTGGCCACCGACGGCGCCTGCGCCGGCCTGGACGCGGCTGCGGTGCACGCGTCGCTCTCCCGCTCGGCCGGCGACTTCGACGCCGCAGCGCAGGCGCTGGCGGATCACGCGCAGGCCCACGGCAGCGACGACGACATCACCATCCAGCTGCTGCGCGTGGATGCACTGCCGGCAGGCGATCCACAGCAACTGCACCGCCAGCGCGAGGCACTGGCCCTGCCGCCGCAACTCGCGCCGCGCATGCAGTTCGAGGGCTACACCATCGCGCGAACGCTGCATGCCAGCGCGCGCAGCCATGTGCACCTGGCCGTGGACGACGAAAGCGGCCGGCAGGTGGTGATCAAGACGCCCTCGGTGGACATGAGCGAAAACGCCGACTACCTCGACCGCTTCCTGCTCGAGGAATGGGTGGCGCGCCGGCTGAACAGCGCGCATGTGCTGCGGCCCGCGGGCACCGAGCGGGCACGCCGGCACCTGTACGTGGCGATGGAGTACGTGCAGGGACAGTCGCTGGCCCAGTGGATGACCGACCACCCGCGCCCTGACCTGGACAGCGTGCGCCGCATCGTCAGCCAGCTGGCCGCGGGCCTGTCCGCCTTTCACGGCAAGGAGATGCTGCACCAGGACCTGCGGCCCGAGAACGTGATGATCGACACCGCCGGCACGGTGAAGATCATCGACCTGGCTTCGGCGCATGTGGCGGGGCTGGCCGAGGGCGGCGCCTTCGGCATGTCGGCCGCACCCGCCATCGCGGGCTCGCTGCAGTACACGGCGCCCGAATACTTCATTGCTGACGGCGTTGCCAGCGAGCGCTCGGACCTGTTCTCCCTGGCCGTGCTCACCTACCAGATGCTGTGCGGGCAGTTGCCCTACGGCCTGCAGGTGACGCAGGTGCGCACCGCGGCCGACCTGCGGCGCCTGCGGTACGTGCCGGTGCGCCACTGGCGGCCCGAACTTCCGGACTGGCTGGACGCGGTCCTGCACAAGGCGCTGCAGGCCGACCCGGCGCGGCGCCAGGAGGCCGTGTCCGAATTTGCCCAGGACCTGCACGCGCCGGGGCCGCAGTTCCATCGCGACCGGCCGCCGCCCCTGGCGCGCAAGCACCCCTTGCTGTTCTGGCAGCTGTGCACGCTGGCCCTGGCCGTGGCCGTGCTGGGGCTGCTCGGCCGGATGGTGCTGGGGGCGTAACCTTTTTCGGCGTGCGCCGGCCAGGAAAACGGGACCCGGGTTGCCGGCCGTTGCGATGCTGCTATAATTTCTGGCTCGGCTCTTTAGCTCAGTCGGTTAGAGCGATGGAATCATAATCCACAGGTCCGCGGTTCGAGTCCGTGAAGAGCCACCAAACAAGAACCCTCGTGGTTACTGAAAAGCCCGCTATCGAAAAGGTAGCGGGCTTTTTCATTTGCCAATCTTCGAGTTGAGTGTCTCGGCAAGGTAGTTCGTGGCCAGGACCTGGGCGACCTGCACGGTACATCGCGTCTGTTCCTCAGGGACGACGACCCCGCCCAAGCTCGTCTGCACAAGTTCTTTCGCGAGTTCGAGTTGCTCGCGCGTCACCGCGTGTGCGCGGGCAAGCATCGTCTCCTGGAAGGCATTGGTCTTTGCTGGATCTCTGGACATCCGCTTGTCTCCGCAATCGGGAAAGCTCGCAGTATGAAGGAGCGCCGCCCATCTTTTGTGGGCCACGGCGCCCTCATCAGCCCGACCATTCCTTCCATGTCCCGCTCCTCGTTGTTGAGCAGCCGGCTCGATTGCAGGCCGCGGCACCCGAGCATCGTGCGTGCTAGATTGGGTCATGCGTTTCGACTGCACTCACTCCACGCCCGCGTCCCTGCCCGCAATCGTCATCCTGGCCGCACTGGCGCTCTTCTCGGGGGCAGCCGTTGCGGACGATGACGACCGCTGGCGGGGCGGCGAGTCGAAACAGAAGTACCGGGATGGCCCCTGCAAGGTGGAAGAGGAAACGAAGAAGTCCGGCGAATACAAGCGCAAGACCGAATGCAAGGATGGCGGCGCCGCCGCACAGAACGGCGAATGGAAGCGCGAGTTCCGCGACGGCCCCTGCAAGGTGAAGCAGGAGGCCAAGCACGATGGCTACAAGGAAGAGGTTGAGTGCAAGGGGCGGAAGTAGCCCACACCCACGTGCCCAGCACCTCCACCGGCACCGCCGCGCGGACCACCAGGCAAATCAGAAGGCCTGCCATCACTCCGATGGCTGGCCCTTCTTGTTGTTGCCCGTCGCCGGGGTGGCCGGCCACCCCGCGCGGCCTCAGCGCGTCTGGCCCGTGGCCTTGACCTCCACCCGCCGGTTCGGCTCCAGGCAGGCGATCAGGTCGGTGCGGCGGCGCGACTTGCCTTGCGACTTGCAATCGGCCTCGGTCACCTTCAGGTCCGACTCGCCGCGGCCTTCGGCCGTGATGATGCCTGCCGGCACACCCTGGCTCACCATGTAGTCGCGCACCGCGTTGGCACGCGCCACCGACAGGCGCTGGTTGTACTCGGCGCTGCCCAGCGGGTCGGTGTAGCCAACGACCGAGACCGCCGTCGGCTGGACGCCGGCCGTCCTGATCTCCTGCAGCGCGCTGTCGATGCGCCCGCGCCCCGTGGGCGTCAGCGTCGCCTTGTCGAAGGCGAAGGTGCCGTCGCCCGCGATGTTGACGGTGCGCACCGGCGGCGGAGGCGGCGGCGCCGGCGGCGCCATGGCTGCAGGCGGTGGCGGCGGCGGTGCCTGCGCAACCATCGGGGCGGGGCCAAGCGGAATCTGCAGGCCGACCGAGAACACCCAATCGTCCAGGTGGCCCTGGTTGTTCACGAACCTGTCGCTGTTGTCGTCATAGCGGTAGCGGGCGTCCGCCACCAGGCGGCCCCACGATGCAAACGGCCAGACGATGCCTGCACCCAGGTTGGCCATGAAGCTGGTCTTGTTGTCGCTGCCGCCCCCCGGGAATTCGATCTTGTCGTTGATGGCGCCGATGCCGCCCACCAGGTAGGGCTGCACGCTGTTGGACTGCCAGACGCGGAAGCCCTGGCGCCCCATGAAGAACCATTGCGCATCGAGCGAAGCGCTCCAGTTCTTGTACTTGCCCGGGCCGCCGAAGTCCTGGTCGAGCTGCTCGTACATGCCGCGCAGTTCGATGTTCCAGTTGGGACTGATCGGCTTGCCGATCGCCAGCCCGCCACCCCACCCATCATCCGAGATGCGGCTGCTGTCCGGGTGGATGTAGGAGCCGAAAGGCGTGATGTACCAGCGGTTGTCGAAGTACGAATCCACCGAGTAGGCCTGCTGCGCAAGGCTGGCGGCGCAAGGGGCGGCGAGTGCGCAGAAAAGCGCCAGGGAGCGTCGATCGAACATGAAAGCCTCACTTCTTGGTGTTGATGGGAGCTTCAGCCGAAGCGGAACGAAAGCAGACCATAGTGAGGGTCTGGACGACAGTTCCGTGTACACGCAACCGAGTGTGTCCCTGTGCCCAGAAAAAACCACTTGCGGTTTCAAATCTTGCAGCGCAGCGGCTCGAAGTGGCGCGGCGGCAACGGCACGGTGCGCTGCCGTCGGCCGGCACGTTCAAACAGGCTAGGCCGGAAGTTCTCGTGTCGCGACCATGCGGCGTCTGCCAATCGAAGAGCGCGCAACTGCGCCTGGCGTGCTAGCGCTGCTGGCCCCAGCGCCGCACGGTCAGGCGCTCCAGCGTGGCGAAGCCCAGCCCTTCCACCAGCAGGCCGATCAGCACCACCATCACCAGGCCGGCAAAGACACGGTCGGTGTAGAGCTCGTTGCGGTTCTGGAAGATGTACCAGCCGAGCCCGCCTTTGCCCGACGATGCGCCGAAGACCAGTTCCGCCGCGATCAGCGTGCGCCATGCAAAGGCCCAGCCGATCTTCAGGCCGGAGAGGATGGCCGGCAGGGCCGCAGGCACCAGGATCTGCAGCACGTAGCGCAGCCCCTTCAGTCCGTAGTTGCGCCCAGCCATGCGCAGCGTCTCGGGCACGCCCTGGAATCCGGCATAGGTGTTCAGGGCCAGCGGCCACAGCACCGAATGAATGAGCACGAACACCAGGCTGCCGCGCCCGAGGCCGAACCACAGCAGCGCCAGGGGCAGCAGCGCAATGGCCGGCAGCGGGTTGAACATGGAAGTGAGTGTGTCCAGCAGGTCGCGCCCGGTGCGCGTGGACACGGCCAGTGTGGTGAGCACGAAGGCCAGCAGCACGCCGGCCAGGTAGCCTTGCAGCAGCACCGACAGCGAAATGCCCACCCTCGCCACCAGCTCGCCGCTGGCGAGGCCCTGCACCAGGGCCAGCAGGGTGGCGCTGAAGGTGGGCAGCAGCAGGTCGTTGTTCTGCCAGCGCGCGGCCAGTTCCCATGCAGCGGCCAGCACCGCCAGGATCAGGCTCTTGCGCAAGCCGCCGTGCGCCCACAGCCGGGTGGCCAGCGGCAGACTGCGCTCCACCGGCAGTTCGTTGAAGGAGCGGGTGCTCGTACTCCGGACGCACCAGCGGCGAGATGGCGGCGCTCATTCGGTGGCCCCCATGGGTGAATCGAAGAGCAGCCGATGAATGCGCTGCGCCGTTGCCTGGAATGCCGCGCCGCCGTGGCTGGCCAGCGTGAAGTCGTGGCTGTTGATTTCGGCACGCATGCGGCCCGGGTGCGGCGAGAGCAGTGCAATGCGGCTGCCCACCACCAGTGCTTCTTCGATCGAATGGGTGACGAAGAGCAGCGTGAACCGGACCTCGTCCCACAGCGCCAGCAGCTCTTCCTGCATCTTGCGGCGCGTCAGGGCGTCCAGCGCCGCAAAGGGCTCGTCCATCAGCAGCACGCGCGGCTGCATGGCCAGCGCACGCGCAATGGCCACGCGCTGCTTCATGCCGCCCGAGAGCTGATGCGGAAAGGCATCGGCGAAGGACGCCAGCCCCACCTTGTCCAGGTAGTGCATGGCGCGCTCGCCCGCCTCCCGCCGGCCCAGCGTGCGCGACGCCTGCAGCGGGAACTCGACGTTCTGGCGAACGGTCTTCCACGGCGGCAGCTGGTCGAACTCCTGGAAGACGACGATGCGATCCGGCCCCGGCGCGCTCACGCCGTGCCCGTCCAGCCGGATCTCGCCTTCCACCGGCGCGATGAACCCGCCAATGGCCTTGAGCAGCGTCGACTTGCCGCAGCCCGACGGGCCCAGCAGCACGAAGCGGTCGGCCGCGTGCACATCGAAGCTCACGCGGTGCGTGGCGCGCACCACCCGCTCGGGCGTGCGGTATTCGAGGCTGACGCCGTCCACCTGGAGCAGCGGCCCCGCGTGGGCCGCTGCAGCCGCCGCATGCGCCG
>NZ_BCUU01000115.1 GCF_001591385.1 Variovorax soli NBRC 106424 | reverse complement strand
GGTGGGCGCCGGGGCGGCGGGCGCTGCAGCGGGCGCGGGCGCCTCTTCCTTCTTGCCGCAGCCGATCAGGGCCGCGGCGGCCGCTGCCGAAGCAGCCGCCAGGAGCAGGGAACGCTTGTTCAGGTCAGTCATTTTTCGAGATCCTCAAAGGACAGGTTGGCGAAACCGGGGCGGAAACACACGGCAAAAAAAGCACGGCGTTTCCAAATGCAAGCGCGGATTATGAGCCTGGATAGAAGGGTTTTCCGATGGAAGCCGGCATGTTCACGCGGATGAACGCTGGGTTGCGCGAGATGATGGCCAGCACCACGATGGGCGCGATGTACTGCAGCATGCTGAGGAACTGCGCAGGCACGTTGACCCCCGTGCTCTGCAGGTGAAAGCCCAGCATCGACACGCCGCCGAACAGGTAGGCGCCCAGCAGCACCCGCACCGGCCGCCAGGTGGCGAAGGTGGTGAGCGCCAGCGCGATCCAGCCGCGGCCGGCCACCATGCCTTCCACCCACAGCGGCGTGTACACCGTCGACAGGTAGGCGCCTGCCAGGCCGCACAGCGCCCCGCCGGCGATCACCGCCAGGAAGCGGATGCCCCGCACCGAATAGCCCAGCGCATGCGCCGATTCGGGCGACTCGCCCACCGAGCGCAGCACCAGGCCGGCGCGGGTTCGGTAGAGGAACCAGATCAGTCCGACGGTGAGCAGCACCGCGAAATACACCATCGGGTGATGCCGGAACAACGCCGGGCCCGCCAGCGGGATGTCGGCCAGGCCTGGAATGGCGTAGGACGTGCTTTCGGGCAGCTTGGCCTGCACGAAGCGGATGCCGGCGAAGGCCGAGAAGCCCGCGCCGAACAGGCTGAGCGCCAGCCCCGTGGCGTACTGGTTGGTGTTGAGCCAGATCACCAGCACGCCGAAGAAGGCGGCCAGCAGCGCGCCCGCCCCCATGCCGGCGGCAAAGCCCAGCCAGGTGTTGTGCGTGGTGACCACCGTGGCAAAGCCGGCGATGGCCGCACACAGCATGATGCCTTCGGCACCCAGGTTGACGATGCCGGCCTTCTCGTTGATCAGCAGGCCCAGCGCCGCAATCGCCAGGACAGTACCGGCCGAGAGCGTGGAGCCCAGAAGGAGTGCGTAGCTTTCCATGATGATCAGGCCTCCTGCTGTGCGGTCGTGACTGTGGTGGCCGTGATCGGCGTACTGGCTTGCAGCGACGACGTGCCCGCCGCGGCCACGGCCTTCGGCGCCGCCTTGCGCTTGATGCGGTACGCAATGAGCGTGTCGCAGGCCAGCAGCGTGAACAGCAGCAGCCCCTGGAACACGCCCGTGAGCGACTTGGGCAGCCCCAGCCGCGACTGCGCCAGTTCGCCGCCGATGTAGAACATGCTCATCAGGATGGCCGAGAAGATCATGCCCACCGGATGCAGCCGCCCCACGAAGGCCACGATGATGGCCGCGAAGCCGTAGCCGGCCGGCACGTACGGGTTGAGCTGGCCGATGGGCCCCGCCACTTCCAGCGCGCCGGCCAGGCCCGCTGCGCCGCCCGAGGTGAGCAGCGCGATCCAGATCGCCTTGCGCGCCGAGAAGCCCGCATAACGCGCCGCCGCCGGCGCCAGCCCGCCCACCTGCTGGGCAAAGCCGGCCCGCGTGCGGAACAGGAACACCCACAACGCAGCCGCGCCGATGAGCGCGATGACCAGGCCGATGCTCACCCGCGAGCCCTTGATGAGGCGCGGAATCTGCGTCACCGCCTCGAAGGTCTTGGTCTGCGGGAAGTTGTAGCCCAGCGGGTCCTTCCAGGGACCGTAGACCATGTAGCCCAACAGCAGCGTGGCCACGTAGACCAGCATCAGGCTGACCAGGATCTCGCTGGCATTGAAGCGGTCGCGCAGCCAGGCGACGATGCCCGCCCACACCATGCCGCCGGCAATGCCCGCCAGCAGGATGGCGGCGACGATCCAGCTGCCGGTGTTCTTGTCCGCCAGCAGCGCCACGCCGCCGGCGGCAATGGCGCCGAACACGAACTGCCCCTCGGCGCCGATGTTCCACACGTTGGAGCGGAAGCACACCGCCAGCCCCAGGGCGATGATGAGCAGCGGCGTGGCCTTCACCATCAACTCGCCCAGGGCGTAGCCGCTCTTGATCGGCTCCCAGAAGAACACCAGCAGGCCCTTGACCGGGTCCTTGCCCAGCGCGGCGAAGAGCGCCACGCCGATCAGCACCGTGATCAGGAGCGCCAGGATGGGCGAGCCGTAGCTCCAGAAACGGGAGAGCTGCGGGCGCGGTTCCAACTTAAGCATGGACACCCTCCTCCTTCTTCGCCTGGCTGGCTGCGCCCGCGGGCTTGCCCCACAGGCCGCTCATCCACTCGCCGATCTGCGTCACGGTGGCCGCGGCGCGCTCGATGGGTGGCGATATGCGCCCCTTGGCAATCACGTAGAGCCGGTCCGAGATCTCGAACAGCTCGTCCAGCTCCTCGCTCACCACCAGCACGGCGCAGCCGGCGTCCCGCAGGGCCAGGATCTCGCCCCGGATGAGCGCTGCCGCGCCCACGTCCACGCCCCAGGTCGGCTGCGACACCACGAAGACCTTGGGCCCCGCATCGATTTCTCGGCCCACGATGAACTTCTGCAGGTTGCCGCCCGAGAGCGAGCGCGCCGCCGATGCCGGCCCACCGGCCTTGACCTTGAAGCGCTCGATGATGGCGGCGGCCTGCCTGTCCAGCGCGCCGGTGCGGATCCAGCCGCCCTGCCCCACCGCCTCGCTGCGCGTGAGCAGCAGGTTGTGGGCCAGGCCCAGGCTGGGGACCGCGCCGCGGCCCAGCCGCTCTTCCGGCACGAAATGCATGCCCAGCGCGCGGCGCTGGCGCGGGTGCAGCCGGCCGGCCGGCTTGCCCAGGATCTCGATCATGCCGGGCTCGGCCCGCGTGTCTTCGCCCGACAGCGCATACAGCAGCTCCTTCTGCCCGTTGCCCGAGACGCCGGCAATGCCCACCACCTCGCCGGCACGCACGTCCAGGGACACCTGGTCGAGGTCCACGCCGAACTGGTCTTCGCGCGGCAGCGCCAGCTTGTTCACCCGCAGCGCCACCTGGCCCGCGTGCACCGGGCGGTGCGTGAGCGGCGGCGGCTCGGCGCCGATCATCAGGCGCGAGAGCGATTCGTTGCTCTCCTGCTGCGGGTTGCACACCCCCGTGACCTTGCCGCCGCGCAGCACCGTGCAGGCGCTGCACAGCTCGCGGATCTCGTGCAGCTTGTGGCTGATGTAGAGGATGCTGCAGCCCTCGGACGCCAGCTGCTTGAGCACCACGAAGAGCTTGTGCACCGCCTGCGGCGTGAGCACGGAAGTGGGCTCGTCCAGGATGAGCAGCTTGGGGTCGGTGAGCAGCGCGCGGATGATCTCCACCCGCTGCATCTCGCCCACGCTCAGGGTGTGCACCGGGCGCGCGGGCTCGATGTCCAGCCCGTACTCGGCCGCCTTCTGGGTGATGCGGCGCGTGACGTCGGCCAGCTTCAGGCTCTTGTCCAGCCCCAGCCAGACGTTCTCGGCCACGGTGAGCGTGTCGAACAGGCTGAAGTGCTGGAACACCATGCTGATGCCCAGCGCCCGTGCCTCCTGCGGGTTGCGGATGGACACCGCCTGCCCGTTGAAAAGGACGCTGCCTTCATCCGGCTTCACCGAGCCGTAGATGATCTTCATCAGCGTCGACTTGCCGGCGCCGTTCTCGCCCAGCACGGCATGGGTCTCGCCGGGCTGGACGGTCAGCGACACGCCGCTGTTGGCTACCACCGAGGGGTAGCGCTTGGTGATGTTCGAGAGTTGTAGTCTGGGTGCAGTCATGCGGGTTCTCCCTCGAAAATGAGGAGGCCGGAACCCGTTCAACCACCGATATAGACGAACTTGAACAGGAACACGGCCGCGATTATCCAGACCATCGCATGCACATCCCGTACCCGGCCGGTCAGAAGCTTCACCGCCGCGTAGGAAATGAAGCCGAAAGCCAGGCCGTTGGCAATGGAATAGGTGAAGGGCATCACCAGGGCGGTGACCACCGCCGGGATGACTTCGGTCGATTCGTCCCAGTCCAGCTCGGTCAGCTCGCGCAGCATCAGGCAGGCGACGAACAGCAGGGCCGGCGCGGTGGCATAGGCCGGCACCGAACCGGCCAGCGGCGAGATCACCAGGCAGGCCAGGAAAAGCACGGCCACCGTCAGCGCCGTGAGGCCGGTGCGGCCGCCGGCTTGCACGCCGGCGGCGCTTTCCACATACGCCGTGGTGCTGGAGGTGCCCAGCATGGAGCCGGCGAAGATGGCGCCGCTGTCGGCCAGCAGCGCCTTGTTCAGGCGGTGCATCTTGCCTTCGGTGAGCAGGCCGGCGCGCTTGGCCACGCCCATCAGCGTGCCGGTGGCATCAAACAGCTCCACCAGGAAGAACACCAAGATTACGTTCAGGATGCCGCCCTTGAGCGCGCCCATGATGTCCAGTTGCAGGAAGGTGGGCGCGATCGACGGCGGCGTTGCCACGATGCCGTTGAACTTGTTGTCGCCGAAGAAGAAGGACAGCACCGTCACCACCAGGATGCCGATCAGGATGGCGCCGGGCACCTTGAGCCGGTCGAGCGCCACGATGAGCAGGAAGCCGATGGTCGACAGGATGACCGGTGCGGTGTGCAGGTCGCCCAGCGTGACGAAGGTGGCGGGCGAGGCAGCCACGATGCCGGCGCTCTTGAGCGCGATGAGCGCCAGGAACAGGCCGATGCCCACCGTGATGGCCACCCGCATCGAATGCGGAATGCCGTTGACGATGAGCTCGCGCAGCCCGGTCACCGTGACCAGCAGGAACAGGCAGCCCGACACGAACACCGCGCCGAGCGCGGCCTGCCAGGTGAAGCCCATCTGGCCGACGACCACGAAGGCGAAATAAGCGTTCAGGCCCATGCCCGGCGCCAGCGCGATCGGGTAGTTGGCGTACAGCGCCATGATGCCGGTGCCCAGTGCCGCGATCAGGCAGGTGGCGACGAACACGGCTTCCTTGGGCATGCCGGCCGCACCCAGGATGCTGGGGTTGACGAAGATGATGTAGGCCATCGTCAGGAAGGTGGTCAGCCCTGCGACGACCTCGGTGCGGAACGTGGTGTTGTGTTCCCTGAGCTTGAAGATCTTCTCGATCCAGCTGCCCTCGTCGTGATGGTGGATGCTGGCGCCCTGGCCAGCGGCCTGGGGCATCTTTTCTGTTCGTTCCATAGCGCTTGTCTCCGTCTCTCTGTCTCTCTGTTGGAATCGATGCGGCCTTCCGGAGAAGGCCGCCACTCTTGGAAAAACCGTTCTCTTCTTCTAATTCGGCGCCGCGCCCGCAGCCGGCCGCAGCGAGGCGGCCACCACCTTGATGCGCTCGCGCAGCCAGCGCGCCGAGGCCGACGAATGGGTGCGCTCGTGCCACAGCTGGTAGTACACGAGCCGCGGCAGCGTGATCGGGCATTCGAGGATCTTCACCGGCAGCCGCTGCGTGAACCGTTCGCAATACTGGCGGCCGGTGGTCAGCACCAGCAGGCTGGAGGCCACCATGTCCGGAATGAGACTGAAGTGCGCGCAGCGCGCCGCGATGTTGCGGCGCAGGCCCACCTCGTCGAGCATCTGGTCGATGATGCCGCGCGCACCCGGGTGCAGCGGCGTGGGCGCGATGTGGTCCACCGCCAGCCAGGTGTCGGCATCCCATCCGCGGCGCGTGGCCGGATGGTCCTTGTTCACCAGCGACACCAGGTCGTCGTCCAGCAGGCGCGCCATGTGCAGGTCTTCCGGCGGCTTGAGCCAGTTGCCGATGACCACGTCCACCTGCCCCAGCGACAGGTGCGCGTGGTAGTCGGAATCGGAAGTCAGTGGGTGGATCTCGATGCGCATGAGCGGCGCCATGCTCTTGATCTGCGCCACCAGCATGGGCAGGAACATCGGGTCGAGGTAGTCGCTGGCGGCGATGCGGAAGGTGCCGGTGGCCGTCTGCGGATCGAAGCCGCGCGCATCGGAGAACAGCATCTCGGCCGAGCGCAGGATGGCGGCGGCCGGCTCGATCATCCGCAGGCCCGCATCCGTGGGCACCATGCCCGTGCCCGAGCGCACCAGCAGCGGGTCCCCGGCCAGGTCGCGCAGGCGCTTGAGCGCCGCGGACACTGCGGGTTGGTACATGCCCAGCCGGATGGCGGCACGCGAGACGCTGCGATCGGTCAACACGGTGTGCAGTACTCGGATGAGGTGGAGGTCGATCTTGTCGAAAAGCGCTTGTTCTCTCATATCTGCCCGCGCGTTGTATTCATACGCGGGAGGATATACACCCTCCCCCGAATCTCCGCGCACTTCGTATCGTTTCGGACCCCCTCGACAAGGGGCACACCGGCAGCCCGGCACAACCGGCTCCGCGGTGCATTCCGCGACGGTCCTTTCAGTTCAGATATGAGTGGTCAGTTCAGGCTGCGGCAGCCCGCACCGCGGTGATCGCGTTCAGGATCGCCTCGCTCGTGGCCGGCGCGCGCAGCGGCGGATCGGCCCGGTGGTCGGCGGTGGCCGAGATCGCGTCCCGGATGGCGTAGAACACCGAGAACGGCAGCAGGAGCGGCGGCTCGCCCACCGCCTTGCTGCGGTGGATGGAGTCCTCGAAGTTGTCACCCTCGAACAGCTGCACGTTGAACACCGGCGGGCAGTCGTTGGCCGTCGGGATCTTGTAGGTGCTGGGCGCGTGGGTGGTGAGCTTGCCGCTTTGCGGGTGCCACACCAGTTCCTCGGTGGTCAGCCAGCCCATGCCCTGGATGAAGGCGCCTTCCACCTGGCCGATGTCCACCGCCGGGTTCAGCGAGCGGCCGGCGTCGTGCAGGATGTCGGCGCGCAGCAGCTTCCACTCGCCGGTGAGGGTGTCCACCACCACCTCGCTCACGGCAGCGCCGTAGGCGTAGTAGTAGAAGGGTCGGCCGGTCATGGTTTCGCGGTCCCACGACAGGCCCGGGGTGGCATAGAAGCCGTCGGACCAGAGCTGCACCCGGTCCAGGTAGGCCTCGCCCACCAGGGTGGCAAAGCTCAGCGTCTTGCCGTTGACCTCGACCTTGTCGTTGGCAAAGCGCACGTCTTCGGCCTTGCCGCCGTGGCGCGCGGCCGCGCAGGCGGCCAGGCGCTCGCGGATCTGGCGGGCCGCGTCCTGCGCGGCCTTGCCGTTCAGGTCGGCGCCGGTCGATGCGGCGGTGGCCGAGGTGTTGGCCACCTTGCTGGTGTCGGTGGCGGTGGCGCGCACGCTGTCGAAACGCACGCCCAGCTCATGGGCCACGACTTGCGCCACCTTGGTGTTCAGGCCCTGCCCCATCTCGGTGCCGCCGTGGTTCACCAGGATGGAACCGTCGGTGTAGACATGCACCAGGGCGCCGGCCTGGTTGAAGTGCTTCACGTTGAAGGAGATGCCGAACTTCAGCGGCGCCAGCGCAATGCCGCGCTTGAGCACGGGGCTGGCGGCATTGAAGGCGGCAATCGCCTCGCGGCGCGCGCGGTAGTCGCTGCTGGCTTCCAGCTGGCCCACCAACTCGTGGATGACGTTGTCGCTCACCACCTGGCGGTACGGCGTCACGTTGCGCTCGGTCTTGCCGTAGAAATTCACGCGGCGCACATCCAGCGGATCCTTGCCCAGCGTGCGGGCGATCGAATCCATGATGTTCTCGACGGCGATGGCGCCCTGCGGGCCGCCGAAGCCGCGGAAGGCCGTGTTGCTCTGCGTGTTGGTCTTGCCCGAGTAGCCGTGCATGGACACGTCGGGCAGCCAGTAGGCGTTGTCGAAGTGGCACATGGCGCGCGTCATCACCGGCCCCGACAGGTCGGCCGAGTGGCCGGCGCGCGACACCATGGTGATCTCGGCGCCCAGCACGCGGCCTTCGTCGTCAAAGCCCACTTCGTACTCGTACCAGAAGCAGTGGCGGCGGCCGGTGATCATGAAGTCGTCGTCGCGGTCCAGCCGCAGCTTCACCGGCTTCTTCAGCTTGTGCGCGGCAATGGCGGCCACGCAGGCGAACAGGCCCGACTGCGATTCCTTGCCGCCGAAGCCGCCACCCATGCGGCGGCATTCCACCTGCACCTCGTTGGCATGCAGGTGCAGCGCATGGGCCACCAGGTGCTGCATCTCGCTGGGGTGCTGGGTCGAGCAGTGCACCAGGATCGCCCCGCCTTCCTTCGGAATGGCGTAGCTGATCTGTCCTTCCAGGTAGAACTGCTCCTGGCCGCCCACGTCGAAGGTGTTCTTCAGGCGATGCGGCGCGCGGGCAATGGCGGCCTTGGCGCCGCCTTCGGTGGTGCTGCGCTCCAGGTGCATGGGCGGCACCACGTACTGGCCTTTTTCATGCGCCTGCTGCGGCGTGATCACCGGCGTGGCGGATTCGATGGCCAGCACGTCCTTGGCCTTGGCCGCCGCGCGGCGTGCCTCGTTGCGGGTGCGCGCCACCACGGCGAACACCGGCTGGCCCAGGAAGCGGATCTCGCCATCGCACAGGATGGGGTCGTCGTGGACGATGGAGCCGCAGTCGTTGCTGCCCGGGATGTCCTGGGCGGTGAGCACGTCCACCACGCCCGGCATGGCGCGGATGGCGTCCAGCTGCACGCCGGTCAGGCGTCCGGCCGCCACCGGCGACAGGCCCAGCGCGCAATGCAGCGTGCCGGTCAGTTCGGGAATGTCGTCCACGTAGGTGGCTTCGCCGGCCACGTGCAGCGCGGCGGATTCGTGCGGGCGGCTGATGCCCACGCGCGCGCCCTGGGCATGCGCCTTGGCCTCGACGCCGGTGTCGATGCGCGCGGCGGCATTGGCAACGTAGTCCGCAAAGGCTTCCTCGGCGTTCTGGAGCAGGCGGGGATCAATGGGCTTGTTCATCTTCATGCTCCTTCGGCGGTCGTCGCGGCAGCCGACACGGCATGCGGCATCACGCTCCACACGCTGGTGGCGGCCGTCGGCAAGGCGTCCTGGCGGCGGGTTTCCAGCCACAGGCGGGTGATCAGATTCTGCGCCACCTGCAGGCGGTAGCCGGCCGATGCACGCATGTCGGTCAGGGGCGTGAAGTCCTCGGCCAGGGCGGCGCGCGCGGCGTCCACGCTCGCCTGGGTCCAGGGCTGGCCGAGCAGGGCCGCCTCGGCCTTGGCGGCGCGCTTGACGATGGCAGCCATGCCGCCGAAGGCCAGGCGGATGGCCTTGACCTTGTCGTCGGCTCCCAGCTCCAGCGAGAAGGCGCCGCACAGCGCCGAGATGTCGCAATCGAATCGCTTGCTGATCTTGTAGGCCCGCACGCGGCGCGCCACCACCGACAGCGGCACCGCCACGGCCTGCACGAACTCGCCGGGCTCCAGCTTGTTCTTCATGTAGTCGACGTAGAAGTCGGTCAGCGGCATGCGGCGCACGCGCTCGCCCTGGCGCAGCTCGATCTGGGCATCCAGCGCCATCAGCACCGGCGGCGAATCGCCGATGGGCGAACCGTTGGCCACGTTGCCGCCCATGGTGCCGGCATGGCGGATGGGCGGGGAGGCAAAGCGCAGCCAGACGTCGGTCAGCCCCTCGAAGCGCGCGGCCAGCGCGGACCAGGCGGCCTCGAGCGAGGCGCCGGCGCCGATGTAGAGCTCCGGGCCCTGCGCGCCGTTGCGTTCTTCGACGGCCTTGAGTTCCTCGACGTCGCCGACGTAGATGATGTCGCCCAGGTCGCGGAACTGCTTGTTGACCCACAGGCCCACGTCGGTGGAGCCGGCCAGGATCTGGGCACGCGGCTTGGCCACGCGCAGCTGCGCCAGCTGGGCCAGCGTCCTGGGCGCGTGGAAGTGGTCGGTGCGCACGCCCAGCGGGGCGGTGTATTCGAAGGCGGATTCGTTCTGCAGGGCTTGCAGGGCCTGCACCACGGGCTGGGTGTCCAGGCGCACGGGCGGCAGGTCGAACATGCGCTGGCCCGCGTCCAGGATGGGGCGGTAGCCGGTGCAGCGGCACAGGTTGCCCGACAGGTCGTCGGCCAGCTGCTGGCGGCTGGGCCGCGTGCCGCAGGACTGGTGCTGCTCGTAGTTGGACCACAGCGACATGACGAAGCCGGGGGTGCAGAAGCCGCACTGCGAGCCGTGGCAGTCGACCAGTGCCTGCTGCACGGGGTGCAGCGGGGTCACGGGATGCTTGCCGTGCTGGCTGCCATGGGCGGCGCCCTGGCTGGCGCACTGGGTCTTGAGGTCTTCGACGGTGAACAGCGCCTTGCCGTTGAGGGTGGGCAGGAACTGGATGCAGGCGTTGACGCTCTGCAGCTTCAGGCCATTGACGGCGTCCTTGTCGCCGGGGGCGGCCAGCTCGCCGATGACCACCGTGCAGGCGCCGCAATCGCCTTCATTGCAGCCTTCCTTGGTGCCGGTGCAGTGGGCGTCGTCGCGCAGCCAGTCGAGCACGGTGCGCGTGGGGTGGACGCCGCTGACGTCGACGACTCGCCCCTGGTGGTAGAAGCGGATGGGTTGGGTGCTGCTGCTTGTGCTGCTCATGCTCGTGGGCCGATGTGTTCTTGATGAGGCTGGTTTGGCGTGCACCCTGGAAGTTAGTGCCTTGCGCGCCATTTCGCATATCCACGAAACGATATGAGCTATGTGGCGGCTGGTATGGCTTGCCAGGGTAAACCCCTGGTTTCACCGAAGCAAATGTTGCGCCACCCGGGGTGCGTTGAGGAGGTTCTTGCAAGAGGCGGGCGGAGCGCGCGCCGCCCCGGAAGTCGCCCCCGGCCCCTGGCGCCTGCCGCGCCCCGCCTGGAGACGGCGTGTCGTATCAACGAGGGAAGACGAGGGGAAGCCAGCCTTCGTTGGTTGGACCAACGGTGACTGCACCGGAGGAATAACCACAACGCGTCCTGGCAAAGGCCTGTGTGCCTCTGGGCGCTGGCGCGCCTCTCGGGCGATGAGCAGCGCAGCGGAGCCGGCCTGCGTGCAAGGGCACCTTGCACGCTTCAACTTCTAGCTTGCGGCAGCTGTTCGAGTGGCGCGAACGAAGTGAGCGCAACGAGTTCTGCCGCACAGGCCGGCTCCGCGAGCAGCGCAGTGCAGTCGGCGCAGCCGACCGCCCGAGTGAAGCGCCAGCGCCCAGAGGCACACAGGCCTTTGCCCCCAACCGATCGACGAAACAGATCAGTGCTGCCGAGGCGAAGGCCGATCCAGCTTGTCGTGCCGAACGGCCTCGTCCTCCATCAGTTCGAACCACATCGCGTTCAGCACCGCGAACGCCGCCGCCAGGGGCAGGCCAAGAATCCAGGCGAAATACCACATGTGAATGCTCCCGTGATGTTCAGTAGGCGTGGCCGCGTTTCTGCTCGATGTCGTCCGGGTCCACCTTGCCGCGCAGCACCGAGTACACCCAGCTCGTGTATGCCAGGATGATCGGCAGGAAGATGATCACGCACACCAGCATGATGAACAGCGTGAGATGGCTGGACGACGAATCCCACACCGTCAGGCTTGCGCGCGGATCTTCCGACGACGGCAGGATGAACGGGAACATCGACACGCCGACGCTCAGGATGATGCCGGCAATGCCCAGCCCGCTGGCCAGCAGCGCCGCCAAGGGCTTGCGCCCCACCATCGCCAGCCACGCCAGCAGCGGGCCGCCCACGCCCAGCAGCGGCACCACGTACAGCCACGGGTGGGCCGCATAGTTGGCAAACCAGGCGCCGGGGTGGTGCTCCACCGTCTTGAGCAGCGGATTGGACGGCCCTGCGGGCACGATGTCGCTCGTGATCTGGTAGCCCGCCACGAACTTGTAGAGCAGCGCACCGGCCACGATGAACAGCACCGCCGTCAGCAGCGCGGCAACGGTGCCGAAGCGGCGCGCGCGCTCGTGCACCTCGCCACCCGTCTTCAGCTGCAGCCAGGCGGAACCGTGCATCGCCAGCATCGCCACCGACAGCACGCCCGCCAGCAAAGCGTAGGGATTGAGCAGGCCGAAGAACGAACCGGTGTAGTGGATCTGCATGTCCGGCTCCAGCCGGAAAGGCACGCCCTGCAGCACATTGCCCATCGCCACGCCGGTGATCAGCGCCGGCACGAAGCCGCCGACGAACAGCAGCCAGTCCCAGGTGTTGCGCCAGCGAAGGTCTTCGTTCTTGCCGCGGAACTTGAAAGCCACCGGGCGGATGATCAATGCGAACAGGATCACGAACATCGCCAGGTAGAAGCCCGAGAACGACACCGCGTACAGCTGCGGCCAGGCGGCAAAGATGGCGCCGCCACCCAGGATCAGCCATACCTGGTTGCCTTCCCACACCGGGCCCACGGCATTGATCACCACCCGGCGCTCCAGGTCCGTCTTGCCGACGAACGGCAGCAGCATGCCGGTGCCCAGGTCGAAGCCGTCCAGCACCGCGAAGCCTACCAGCAGGATGCCCAGCAGCAGCCACCAGACGGCGCGCAGCACTTCATAGGAAATCAGTTCATGCAGGATCATGTTGTGCTCCCTCCTTCATCAAGACCTGGCCGTGGCCAGCGTGGCATGGCCGCGCGCGCGGGCTTCCGCCAGCGTGTCGGGCTGCAGCTCAGGCCCCTTGCGGATCGCCTTGAACAAGAGCTTCCACTCGATGACCAGCAGCACCGTATAAAGCAGCGTGAAGATGCACAGCGTGAGCAGCACCGTGCTCGCGCCCAGGTTCGACACCGCCACCGCGGTGGGCAGCACGCCTTCGATCACCCACGGCTGGCGGCCCAGCTCGGCCACGATCCAGCCGCATTCGGCCGCCAGGAACGGCAGCGGAATGCTCCAGACCGCCACCTTCAGCAGCCAGTGCCAGCGGTCGAGCCGGCGCATGGCCGACAGCACGAAGAACGTGCCCGTGAGCAGGATGAAGAACATGCCCAGGCCCACCATGACGCGGAAGGTCCAGTACAGCGGCGCCACCGGCGGCACCGTGTCCCACGCGGCCTGGGTGATCTGCTCCGGCGTTGCTTGCCGCGGATCGTCCACATAGCGCTTGAGCAACAGCGCATAGCCCATGTCGCCGCCGTGCCGCTCGAAGGTGTCGCGCGCCTCCACCGGAACGCTGCGCCCCAGGCTGCCCGCATCCCGGATGCGCTGCAGCGCGCCATAGGCCTCGATGCCGTTCTCGATGCGCTGCTCGGCGCGCTTCTGAAGATCTTCGATGCCGGGTATCTCGGTGTTGAGCGAGCGCGTGCCGATCAGGCCCATGGCCCATGGAATGTGCACGGCATAGTGCGTCTCGCGCGCCTCCTGGTCAGGAAAGCCGAAGGCGGTGAAGGCAGCCGGCGCCGGCTCGGTCTTCCACATGGCCTCGATGGCGGCCAGCTTCATCTTCTGGTGCTCGGTCGTCATGTAGCCGCTCTCGTCGCCCAGCACCACCACCGACAGCGATGCGGCCAGCCCGAAGGAGGCGGCCACCGTCATCGAGCGCCGGGCCAGTTCCAGGTGCCGGCCCTTGAGCACGTACCAGGCGGAGACGCCCAGCACGAAGATCGCGGCCGTCACGTAGCCGGCCGATACCGTGTGCACGAACTTGGCTTGGGCCACCGGGTTGGTGAGCACCGCGGCAAAGTCCGTCACCTCCATGCGCATGGTCTGCGGATTGAAGGCGGCGCCCACCGGGTTCTGCATCCAGCCGTTGGCAATCAGGATCCACAGGGCCGAGAAGTTGGAGCCCAGCGCCACCGCCCAGGTGGCGATCAGGTGGCCCACCTTGGACATCCGGTCCCAGCCGAAGAAGAACAGGCCGACGAAAGTGGCTTCCAGGAAGAAGGCCATCAGCCCCTCGATGGCCAGCGGCGCGCCGAACACGTCGCCCACGTAATGGCTGTAGTAGGACCAGTTCATGCCGAACTGGAACTCCATCACCACGCCGGTGGCCACACCCATGGCGAAGTTGATGCCGAACAGGATGCCCCAGAACTTCGTCATGTCGCGCCAGATGCTGCGCCCCGTCATGACGTAGACCGTCTCCATGATGGCCAGCAGGATCGACAGCCCGAGGGTGAGCGGCACGAACAGGAAGTGGTAGAGCGCCGTCATTGCGAACTGCAATCGTGACAACGCGACGATGTCGAGATCCATGGGGTTCCTTTCTTCTATATCCAGATTCAGTGGACGCAGCCCTTTGTTCTCTTTCGCGGTCAGTCCTGTCGCAGTGCGCGCAATGCCGAGCTGAAAGCCGGCGTACCGCGACGATGATCCGCAACCAGACGACCTCCCTGGATGCACAGCAGGCGGTCCGCCAGCTCTGCCTCGCGCCGCAGGTGGGTCGCGATGACCAGGCTGCACTGCCGCTGCCGTGCCTCGTGCGCGAGACGTCCAAGCAGGTCTCGCGCGGTGCGAGTGTCCAATCCTTCGGTCGGCTCGTCCAGTAGCCAAAGGGGCGTGTTCTTCCTGAGCAGCAAGCGCGCCAGGGCCAGGCGGCGGGCCTGGCCGCCCGACAGGCCGAGGCCGCCCTCGCCCAGCCTGGTATCCAGCCCCTGCGGCATGGCGCGCACGTCGTCGGCCAGCCCGGCCGCGCTCAAGGCGGCCCAAAGACTTACATCGTCGGCCCGCGCATCGGCCAGTTGAAGATTGCGGCGCAGGTCGTCCTGGAACAGTTCGGTGCGCTGCGTGAGCCAGCAGGCCGGGAGGGCGCGGACGCTGCCGCCACGGGCGGCCATGTCGCCGGCCAGGGCGGCAAGCACCGTCGACTTGCCGGCGCCGCTCGCGCCCACCAGGGCCACGCGCTCGCCCGCAGCCAGCTGAAGATCGAGATGCGGCACGGCGGCCGACGCGCTGCCGGCATGGGCCAATGCGGCGCCTTCGCACTGCACCGCCATGCCGGCAGCTGG
>NZ_BCUU01000114.1 GCF_001591385.1 Variovorax soli NBRC 106424 | reverse complement strand
CTGCCGCCGAAGCCCGGCACGGTGCCGGCCGGCATACCGCCGCCGGCGCCGGGCGCGCCGAAGATCGATCCGGTGTCCACATCCAGGCTGGGCACGGCACGCCCGGGCGGATAGTCGTCGTAGTACCAGTCGCCATCGGCCAGCACCACGCCCGCCGGCACGGTGGTCTTCGCCACCGGCACGCCCTTGAGCACGCGCTGCATGTAGCTGGTCCACACCGGCAGGCTCAGGCTGCCGCCGGTCTCGCCGCGCACGCCCAGCTGGCGCGGCGTGTCGTAGCCGATCCAGACCACGCCCACGCGCGTGGGCTGGAAACCGGCGAACCAGGTGTCGAAGGAATCGTTGGTGGTGCCGGTCTTGCCGTAGATGTCGTCTCGGCGCAGGGCCTGGTAGGCGCGCGCGCCGGTGCCGTTCTTGATCACGCTCTGCAGCAGCGTGCGCATGATGAAGGCGTTGCGCTCGGGAATGGCGCGCGTGTTCTCGTCCAGCACCGGCGGCTGCGCTTCGAACAGCACCTTGTCGCCGCGCTCCACCACCTTGCTCACCAGGTTGGGCTTGACCAGATAGCCGCCGTTGGCGAACACGCCATAGCCCACCGCCATCTGCAGCGGGGTGACCGAGCCCGCGCCCAGCGCCATGGGCAGGTAGGGCGGCTGCTTGTCGGTGTCCAGACCGAAGTGGCCCGACCATTCCTGCGCATAGGTGGTGCCGATGGACTGCAGCACGCGGATCGTCACCATGTTCTTGGACTTCTGCAGCGCGGTGCGGATGGTCATGGGCCCGTCGAAATTGCCGTCGGAGTTCTTCGGCTCCCAGGGCTGGCCGCCGGTGGTGCCGCGGTCGAAGAACAGCGGGCCGTCGTTCACCAGCGTGGCCGGTGCAAAGCCTTTTTCAAGCGCCGCCGAATAGATGAAGGGCTTGAAGCTCGAGCCCGGCTGGCGCCAGGCCTGCGTGACGTGGTTGAACTGGTTCTGGCCGAAATCGAAGCCGCCCACCAGCGCGCGGATGGAACCGTCGCGCGGGTCCATGCCGACGAAGGCGCCCTCCACCTCGGGCAGCTGCACCACTTCCCATGCGCCCTTGGCGTTCTTGGTGACGCGCAGCACCGCGCCGCGCGCCACGCGCTGGCGCGCATCGGCACGCGCCGACAGGCCCGTCTGCACCAGGCGCAGGCCGTCGCCGGCGATCTTCATCTCGTTGCCGTCGCGGCCCACGGCCACCACCTGCTTGGGCGATGCTTCGAGCACCACGGCCGCCAGCACTTCGCCGTCGTCGGGATGCGCCGCCAGCGCGTCGTCGATGGCGTCGTCCAGCGCTTCGCCATCCGTCGGCAGCTTCACGCTGGCCTCGGGGCCGCGCCAGGGCTGGCGCCGTTCGTAGTCGAGGATGCCGCGGCGCAGCGCCTGGTAGGCCGCGGCCTGGTCGGTCGAGAGCAGGGTCGTGGTCACGGTCAGGCCGCGCACGTAGGCGCTGTCGCCGTACTGCGCCACCATCTGCTGGCGCACCATCTCTGCCACGTACTCTGCATGCAGGCGCTCGGGGTTGTACACGCCGCGCAGCTGCAGCTCCTCGTCCTTGGCCTTGGCCACCTGCTCGGCCGTGACGAAGCCCTGCGCCTGCATGCGGTCGAGCACATACAGCTGGCGTGCCCGCGCGCGGCGCGGATTGACCACCGGGTTGTTCGCGCCCGGCGCCTTGGGCAGCCCGGCCAGCATGGCGGCCTCGGCCAGCGTGATGTCCTTCAGGGGCTTGCCGAAATAGGCTTCCGATGCGGCTGCAAAGCCGTAGGCGCGCTGGCCCAGGTAGATCTGGTTGAGGTAGATCTCCAGGATCTGGTCCTTGGTGAGCTCGTCTTCCAGGCGCAGCGCAATCAGCGCCTCCTTCAGCTTGCGGCTGATGGTGCGCTCGGACGAGAGGTACACGTTGCGCGCCACCTGCTGCGTGATGGTGGACGCGCCCTGGCGCATGCCGTGCACCAGGTTCGACAGCGCAGCGCGCGCGATGCCCACGGTGTCGATGCCGCCGTGCTCGTAGAAGCGCGCGTCTTCCACCGCGATCACCGCGTCCTTCATGGCCTTGGGGATCTGCGCCAGCGGCACCATCTGGCGGCGCTCCTCGCCGAACTCGCCGATCACCACGCCGTCGGTGGTGAGCACGCGCAGCGGCAGCTTGGGCTGGTAGTCGGCCAGCTGCTTCACGTCGGGCAGGCCCGGCAGCAGCAACGCCACCACCACGCCCAGCAGCAGCACGGCGGCCAGCACCAGGCCGCCCAGTCCGAGGGCGGCCCATTTCAACAGGGCTTTCTGGTTGTCTTTCAGTTTCACGGAATCTTTGGGTTGTGTTTTTTGTCCGGGCACAGCCTGGCTCCTCGCCGATGACGATGTAGACGCCGATGCTCGCTGCGCCGCCCGAAGGGGATGTGAAGTTCCATTCGGGCGGACTTCACACAGACTTCACACAAGGATAAGTCGTTTCAAGGAGCCTTCCCACTCGCTTCGTATCCGCGTCCCACAGTGGCGTTGCCGCACAGGCCGTGCGGCTTCCATCTCCACGAGAACAAGAGGACGAACGACATGGAACGACATCGACGCCGCGCCCGCCGGCTCTGGCTTGGCACCCTTCTGCTGGCCAGCCTGTGCTTCGTACTGATGATCGCCAGCCCTGCGCATGCGCAGCAGGAGCAGCGCCAGCCCCGACAGAAGACCGAGAGCCCGTACTTCTTCGTCAAGAGCGACGACCCGTCGGTGGACCGGCTGCCGCTCAAGGGCACGGCGGTGGATGTGAAGATCGCCGGCGTGATCGCCGACGTGCGCGTCACCCAGACCTATCGCAACGAAGGCACCCGGCCCATCGAGGCCAGCTATGTCTTCCCCGGCTCCACCCGCGCGGCGGTGAACGGGCTGACGGTGCGCCTGGCCGGCCGCGTGGTCGAGGCGCAGATCCGCGAGAAGCAGCAGGCCCGCCAGGAATACGACAGCGCCAGGCAGCAAGGCAAGACCGCCGCCCTGCTGGAGCAGCACCTGCCCAACGTATTCCAGATGAAGGTGGCGAACATCCTGCCCGGCGACGAGGTGCAGGTGGAGCTGCGCTACAACGAGCTGCTGGTGCCGCAGGCCGGCAGCTACCAGTTCGTCTTCCCGACGGTGGTGGGGCCGCGCTACAACAGCCCGCGCTCCGAGCTTTCGCAAGCCCAATGGGTTTCACAACCCACGCTGCGCGCAGGCGAGGCATCGGGCGCCGCCTTCTCGATGAAGCTGGCCATCGATGCGCCGGTGGCCATCGGCGAATTGCGCTCGCTCACCCATGCCATCGACGTGCAGCGCAGCGACGAGGACCGGCGTGCCCACGTCGTGCTGAACGCGGCCGGCGAGAGCGCGGACAACCGCGACTTCGTGCTCGACTACCGCCTGTCGGGCGAGCAGATCCAGTCGGGCCTGATGCTGTACCCCGGCCAGAGCCCGGGCGCGGAAAACTTCTTCCTGGCCATGGTGCAGCCGCCGCGCTCGGTGCCTGCGGAATCCGTCTCGCCGCGCGACTACATCTTCGTGGTCGACATTTCGGGCTCCATGCACGGCTTTCCACTGGACACGGCCAAGGCCATGCTGGAGCGCCTGCTCAGCGGGCTGCGCCCCAGCGACACCTTCAACGTGCTGCTGTTCTCGGGCAGCAGCAAGATGCTCTCGCCGCACCCCGTACCGGCCAGCCGCGCCAACATCGAGCAGGCGCTGGACGTCATCCGCAGCTATGCGGGCGGCGGCAGCACCGAGCTCATTCCGGCCCTGAAGCGCGTGTACGACGAGCCGAAGGCCGACAAGGTGTCGCGCACCGTGGTGGTGGTCACCGACGGCTACGTGACGGTGGAGCGCGAGGCCTTCGAGCTGGTGCGCAAGAACCTCTCCAAGGCCAACCTGTTCGCCTTCGGCATCGGCAGTTCGGTGAACCGGCACCTCATCGAGGGCCTGGCGCGCGCCGGCATGGGCGAGCCCTTCGTCATCACCGACCCGATGCAGGCAACGCGCGAGGCCGCGCGCTTTCGCCGAATGATCGAGTCGCCCGTGCTCACCCAGGTACGCGCCCGCTTCGAAGGGCTGGACGTGTACGACGTGGAGCCGCGCAGCCTGCCCGATGTGCTGGGCGAGCGCCCGGTGATCCTCTTCGGCAAGTGGCGCGGGCAGCCCAAGGGCCGTCTGGTGATCGAGGGCCAGAGCGCGGAAGGTCCGTGGCGCCAGCAGTTCGCGGTGAATGCGTCGACGCTGCAACCCGATGCCGCCGCGCTGCGCAGCCTGTGGGCGCGCCACCGCATCGCCGCGCTGCAGGACCAGGAGTCGCTGCAAGGCGGCGGCGAGCTGCGCGAACAGATCACCGCGCTGGGCCTGCGCTATGGCCTGCTCACCCAGTACACCAGCTTCATCGCCGTGGACCAGGTGGTGCGCAACACCGCACCCGCGGACAGCACCCGCGTGGACCAGCCGCTGCCCCTGCCCAAGGGCGTGAGCGAACTCGCGCTGGGCGGCCAGGGCGCGGGGAGCAGCGCCGACGTGCCCGGCACGCCCGAGCCCGAAACGCTGGGCGCTGTCGCCGTGGTGCTGTCGATGCTGGCCATGCTGCGCCGCCGTGCGCGCCGCAACGACACGCGCCGCCTCACCAGCTGAATCGCACACGAATCAAGAAGAACGCCATGACACTCACCACCCTGGCCCAGCGCCACCCACGCCTGTTCGACGAGCTCATTCGCATCGACCGCGCCCCCGCCATCGGCTGGCTCGGCCTGCAGGCCGCCGCCTTGATTCCCACCTGGTGGTGGATGGCCCGCCGCATGGCCGACGGGTCGGACGATCCGCTGGGCGTGCTTGCATTGGGCGCCCTGTGCTTTCTCGTCTGGAAGCTGCGCGCGGAACTGCGCTGCGCGCCGCGCCTGGGCTGGCTGGCATGGGCCAGCGCCGGCACGCTGGCCGCCACCGTCGCGCGCACAGGCATCGGCCCCCTGCCCGCGCTGCCACCTCTCTTCGCCGCGCTCATCGCACTGCTGGCCCTGGCTGCGGGCCTGATGGCAGTCATGCCGCGGCGCGTGGCCAGCGCACCGGTGCTGGGCCTGGCGGTGCTGGCGCTGCCGATCCTCTCGTCGCTGCAGTTCTATGCCGGCTTTCCGTTGCGCGTGATCACCGCCGAAGCCAGCCGGTGGCTGTTGCTGCCCTTCTTCGACGTGCAGCGCGAAGCGGCCAGCCTGGTGGTCGATGGGCGACTGGTCATCGTCGATGCGCCCTGCTCCGGCGTGCAGATGGCGTGGTGCGGCTACTTCGTCGCCTGCGTGGTGGCGCTGTGGGTTGGGCGCAGCAACCGGGGCTTTGTGACGCGGCTGCCCTGGGTCGGCCTGGTGGTGCTGGGCGCCAACGTGCTGCGCAACAGCGTGCTGGTGGCATTCGAAGGCGCCGGCCTGCCGCTGGGCGAAGCGTGGCACCAGGCCGTGGGCCTGGCGGTGCTGGCCGCGGCCTGTGCCGAGATCGCCTGGCTCATGGCGCCGCTGCGCAGGGATCGCAAGCCGTCCTCGCATGCGGCACGCACGGCCGCCATCGCATGACAGACCAGGGAGCGCACGCCATGAACCTCTCCAGCACCTTCCACCAGTTCTTCGCCAATCGCTTCATCAACCGCATCGGCCACAAGACGGCCTTCGGCGCCGTCATGCTCGTGTGCATTGCCTGGTCGTCGACCGCGGCGCTTCTCGCGTCGCCCGAAGCGCGCGACGCGCCGCTCGCGCAGTTCGAGGAATGGCCGTCGCAGTGGGATGGATCACCGCTGCGTCCGCTGGCGCTCAGCCCGGTGGAGCAGCGCTTCGCGCGGCAGTTTCCCGGCGCCATCGCGCGCCTGACCGACGGCCGGCAGACGCTGGTGCTGCGCCGCGTCGATGCGCCCACGCGCATGCTGCACCCGGCCGCCGACTGCTATCGCGCGCTGGGCTACCGCATCGAGCAGGCGCGGCTGGTGCGCGACGGTCAGCAACGGATGTGGCGCTGCTTCGTTGCCGAACAGGGCGGCGACGCCGCGCAGCAGCTGAAGGTGTGCGAGCGCATCGTCGATGCGAAGGGCAGCGCCTTCACCGACAGCTCGGCCTGGTACTGGGCCGCGGTGTCAGGGCAGTCCAGCGGCCCCTGGCAAGCAGTGACGGTGGCACAGCCGCTGAACTGAAGGCGCGCTTTCAACGCGCCAGCGTCACCAGCAGACCGATGGCGCCGCAAATGCCCAGCAGCGGCATCACCCCGATCTTGAAGCGAAACAGCGCCACCGCCGCGCCCACCGCAATCAGTGCCGACACCGCATCGAAGCGTCCGCCGAATCCCTGCGGCCACAGCACGTGCCAGCAGAAGAACAGCGCCAGGTTCAGGATCACGCCCACCACCGCCGCCGTGACGGCCGACAGCGGCGCGGTGAAGCCCAGCTTGCCGTGCGTGGCCTCCACCAGCGGGCCGCCGATGAGGATGAAGAGAAAGGACGGCAGGAAGGTGAAGAAGGTGACCACCGTGGCCGCGAGCGCGCCGCCGAGAAAGAGCGCCTCGGGGCCCAGCACCTGCTTGAGCCAGCCGCCGACGAAGCCGACGAAAGCCACCACCATGATCAAGGGCCCGGGCGTGGTCTCGCCCAGCGCGAGACCGTCGATCATCTGCGCGCCGCTGAGCCACTGGTGCTGCTCCACCGCGCCCTGGTACACATAGGGCAGCACGGCATAGGCACCGCCGAAGGTGAGCAGCGCGGCCTTGGTGAAGAACCAGCCCATCTGCGCGAGCGTGCCCTGCCAGCCCTGCGCCGCCACCAGCGCGCCCATCGCGGCGCCCCACAGCGCGAGCCCGACGAGCACGAGGCGCACGAGCCTTGCGCGCGAGAAGCGCGCATGCGCCGGCGTGGGTGTGTCGTCGTCGATCAGCGCGCGGCCGTAGCTCTGCTGGCCGTTCGCATGCCCGCCGCCCAGCGCGAACACCTGCGGCGCCCAGCGCGCGCCGAAGAAGCCGATGAGCGCGGCTGCGAGCACGATGGCCGGAAAGGGCACGCGGAAGGCGAAGATGGCCACGAAGGCCGCCGCCGCAATGCCCCACATCCACCCGTTGCGCAGCGCCCGGCTGCCGATGCGATGCGCGGCATGCAGCACCAATGCCGTCACCGCCGGCTTGATGCCGTAGAAGAGGCCCGCCACCAGCGGCACGTCGCCAAAGCGCAGGTAGATCCACGACAGCGCGATGAGGATGAACAGCGAAGGCAGCACGAACAGCCCGCCCGCCACCACGCCGCCCCAGGTGCGGTGCATCAGCCATCCGATGTAGGTGGCCAGCTGCTGTGCCTCGGGACCGGGCAGCAGCATGCAGTAGTTGAGCGCGTGCAGGAAGCGCTTCTCGCTGATCCAGCGGCGCCGCTCCACCAGCTCGCTGTGCATGATCGCGATCTGCCCCGCCGGCCCGCCGAAGCTGATGAAGCCCAGCTTCAGCCAGAAGCGGAATGCCTCGCCAAAGCCTACCGCTGCCGGCGGGGTCCCCGCGTCTTCGATGCCCACTGTGTTGCTCTGATTCATGTTGCCGATGATGAAGGATGACCGTGACCGCCGCGTGCGTCCGCGTGCGTCCGCGTGCGCGCCTGTACCACGCCAGGGCGGCCGGTCGATCGAATGTGAGATTCGACCATTTTCAAGGACGGGGCATTGCTTGCCACTGGACAGGGGCGCCCCCAGCATGCGCCTGCCCGGCACCCACGCCGGGTTCGACAAGACCAAGAAGGAGAAGACAACGATGCCTCGTATTCGTATCGCGGCCGTCGGCGCCGCTGCTGCCCTTGTTGCGGGCCTGGCCTGCGCACAGCCTTCCACGATTCCCAACGGACCCAGCGGCGAGAACGAAAGTCTTGCTTCGCTGCGCAGCTACGACCAGTTGATCAAGGCACTGGAAAGCTCGGTCCAGACCTCCAACGGCGCCGCCACGCTGCACTACGCGCCTTGGAAAAGCAACACCGGCCGCCAAGTGCCTTATGTCGTGATCGGCAACGGCCCCACGGCAGCGTTGATCATTGCCCAACAGCACGGCGACGAGATGGAGACCAGCGACTCGGCCGCGAACCTGGTGCGCACGCTGGCGAACAACTCGCAGGCCTCCCAGGTCATCCGCAACTCGCTCACCGTGATCATGGTGCCGCGCGTGAACGTCGACGGCTTCGACGGCGAGAAGCCCGACGGCACGCCAATCACCGACGCCAACGGCAACACCGTGCCCTGGCGCCAGAACTACGACCCGCGCTTCACCGTGAACCCGCTGCCGGCCTTCTACCAGCGCGGACGCGGCTACGACATCAACCGCTACCACGGCTTCCGTCCCGAGTGCCCGCTGGACAATCCCAACTACCCGAACATCAACACGGCCGCCGGCGTGGCCAGTTGCGAGACCGAGAACATCGACAGCACCGCGCCCACCTACGACCTGACCAAGGGCAACCCCGTGCCCGAGGCCAGGAACATCCGCTGGCTCAACGACAAGTACAAGCCGGTGGTGGCGCTGGACATGCACCACCAGGGCACCCGCGTGCATGACGGCGAGATGGTGACGGCTTCCACGCTCTACCCCACCGCGCTGCAGACCGCGCAGTGGCTGCAGGCCGTGGACCCGAATGCGCTGGCACGTTTCAACGCCGGCCAGACCATGGCCAAGCGCGTCGTGGTGGTCATCGCGCAGAAGCTGGCGCAGTACCCCTATGCCAACCTGAGCCGCTACCCCGGCGGCACCGAACCCGGCATCTCGCGCAACGCGTATGGCCTGCTGGGCTCAGGCTCGGTGCTGCTGGAGCTGCGAGGCGGCATCGGCACCAAGTCGGGTGGCTACATCCAGAAGATCGGCTACCACGCGTCGTCGGCCATCCTGGAAGAGCTGGCGAAGGACCCGACGCTCAGCGCCTTCGACCCCAACATGGCCGACGTGCTGGTGGTGCCCGCCAACGGCGTGCCGCCCAGCACCGGCAATGCCGGCGGCGAGGCCGAGGACGACCCCGACCACCTGGGCGGCTAGGCATTCCCTCGCCTCAAAGACCGACGCGGCGCCTGAACTCGCTCGGGCTGCCGCCGGTCTGCTGCTTGAACACGCGGCTGAAATAGGAAAGGTTGCCGAAGCCCGAGGCCATCGCGATGTCGGTGATGCCCAGCCGCGCATTGGCCGGGTCCTGCAGGGCGCGCATGCAGGCCGCCAGGCGCTGGCGCAGGATGTACGCATGCAGTGTGTCGTCCTCGTCGGCAAAGGCGTTGTGCAGGTGGCGCTTGCTGCAATGCAGGGCCGCCGCAATGCTGTCGATGGACAGCTGCGGGTCGCGCAGGTGCGTGGCCACATGGGCGCGGATGCGGTCCTTCAGCGCCTCGCGCTGCGTGAGCGCGGTCTCCTGCCCGGCCAGCTCCATCAGCGACAGTCGCACCAGCTGCACGATGAGCTCGCCCGCGCCGCGCGCCGCCGCCTCGCTCATGTGCGGCAGCTCCTGGTAGGTGTTGCGCATGGCTTCCAGCGCCACGCGCGAGATGCCGCCGGCACCGCCCACCTTGCGCGCCATCAGGCGGTCCAGCGGCAGGCCCGGCGTGGCCAGCTGGGCCTTGGGCACCATCACGATCAGGTGGTCGGTGCGCTCCGGGTTGGCCACGGTGTAGGCGCCGGTGGTGTCGTAGATGGTCCAGGCGCCATTGCGCACCGCGGCTTCGCGACCCTTCTGCTCCACCGCCGCGCTGCCCTGCCAGGGCGCCACGATCTTCAGGTAGCCGCCTTCGCCGTGGCGCGCCATCTGGTCGCTGCGCAGCACGCGGTGGCGGTTGGCCTCCAGCCGCGTGAGGATGACCTCGCCGGCGCGCGAGGCGGCCAGGTGGCCGTCGAACTCGGTGTCGCCGTACAGGTCGGATTCGAGCCCGCCGAAGTGCTGCCACACCCACTCGCGCCACTGCGGCGCGCGCTCGCGGGGCGGCACGACATCGGTGCTCAACAGGGTGGATGCCGCCATGGGCTCGCTCTCAGGTCCTCTGGGTTGGGGGTGGTGAATTGTGTTGCGGCGCCGCCGGCCCTTCCCGCAAGGGTTAACCCCGAGCACCGTGCACGCGCAGACAAGCGCTTTGTGCGCCGCCGGCACAGCAGCCGCGGCGCGCGCTTCCTACGATGCCTGCACGAGGCCGCACGAGCCCGCCACACGAGGAGACATGCCATGACCCACCCTACCCGCCGCCGCTGGATCCAGGGCGCCGCCACCACCCTGGGCGCCGCTGCCGTCGCGCCCCAGCTCTTCGCGCAAGGCGGCCCGGTGAAGGTCGGTTATGCCATCGCCCGCACCGGCCCCTGGGCGGCCGGCGCGCAAGTGAGCCAGGAGCCCAACTACCTGCTGTGGGCCGAGCAGGTGAACGCCGCCGGCGGGCTGGACGTGAAGGGCGCCAGGCGGCCCGTCGAGCTCATCGGCTACGACGACCGCAGCGAGACCGAGACCTGCGTGCGCACCTACGAGAAGCTCATGGGCAGCGACAAGGTCGACCTGATCCTGCCGCCCTGGGGCTCGGGCGCCAACTTCGCCATCGCGCCGCTGGCCAATCGCTTCGGCTACCCCATGCTGGCGCCCACGGCCCTGTCGAGAAAGCTGATCGACATGAACCTGCCGTACTTCTTCTCGCTCCTGCAGCAGCCCGACAAGATGATGGGCGCGCTGGTGGACATGTTGGTGGCGCAGCAGGTGAAGACGGTGGCCATCGTCTACATGGACGACCTGTTCGGCCTGGAGAACTTCGCGGCGCTCAACAACGCGCTGAAGAAGACCGGCATCCAGGTGCTGGAGCGCAAGAGCTACCCGCTGGGCGTGAAGGACCTGGCGCCGGTGCTGCGCGGCATCAAGGACCAGAACCCCGATGCCTTCATCGGCATCACCTACCCGCCCGACACGCTGCTGGTCAGCCGCCAGTCGCGCGAGGTCGGCTTCAACCCCAAGTACTTCTACGCCTCGGTGGGCACCGCCTTCCAGCTGTACAAGAACGTGATGGCCGCCAACACCGAGGGCGTGATCGGCATGGGCTCGTGGAACGTGAAGACCAGCCCCGGCGCCAAGGCCTACTTCGACGCGCACGTGAAGAAGTTCAACAAGGAGCCCGACCGCTGGGCCAGCGGCCATGCCTGGGCCGGGCTGGAGATCCTGCAGCAGGCCGTGGCGCGCGCGGGGCTGGACCGCAAGGCGCTGCGCGACGTGATCGCCAAGAACGAATTCAAGACCATCCTCGGACCGATCCGCTTCGAGCATGGCGAGAACGCATCGATCCCCGGCACGGTCAGCCAATGGCAGGGTGCGGACTTCGAGGTGGTGTGGCCGCTCGATCGCGCCACCGCGAAGCTGGTGGCGCCGAAGCCAGCATGGAAATGACCTGACCAAGAAGGCGCAGCTCCCGTGTCTCTCGTTTCCTGGGCCGAGCTCATCGCAGGCGGCCTCATCACCGGCGGCATCTATGCGCTGGTGGCCATCGGCCTGAACCTGCAGTACGGCCTCATGCGCATCATGAACATCTCGCACGGCGAGTTCCTGATGCTGGGCGCCTTCCTCACCTGGTGGGCGCACACGGCCTTCGGCATCTCGCCTTTCGTGCTGATGCCGCTGGCCTTCGTGCTGCTCGCCGCCCTGGGCATGCTCATCCACGTGCTGTGCTTTCGCCGGCTGGCCGCGCGCGCGCCCAATGTGGACGTGTTCGAGGCGCGCAGCCTCATGGTCGGCTTCGGCCTGATGTTCGCGGTGCAGAACGCGGCCCTCATCGCCTGGGGCGGCGACCTGCGCGGCTACGAGTACCTGGCGCAGCCGGTAGAGGTGGCCGGCATGCGCTTCACCGAGAACAAGCTGGTGATCTTCGGCGTGGCGCTGGCGCTCAGCCTGGGCTTTGTCGCGCTGCTGAAGTTCACGCTGCTGGGCAAGGCGGTGCGCGCGCTCATGCAGTCGCCCACCGGTGCGCAGCTGGTGGGCATCAACACGCGGCGCCTGCATCCGCTGATGTTCGGCGTGGGCCTGGGCCTGTCGGGCGTGGCCGGCGCGCTGCTCTCGATGACCTACGAGATCACGCCGTCGATGGGCGAGCCCTACACCGTCACCGCGCTCATCGTCATCACGCTGGGCGGCTTCGGCTCCATCGCGGGCAGCCTGGCCGGCGGCCTGCTGCTGGGCGTGGTGGAGGCGCTGGGCATGCACTTCTCCAGTCCCTCGCTCAAGATGCTGCTCTCCTATGGCGTGTTCATCGCCGTGCTGCTGTGGCGGCCCAACGGCCTGTTCTCCCGAAAGTAAATGAACTCGCGCAATCTCATCGCAGGGGCCACCGTGCTGCTGGCCGCGGGCGCCCTGCCCTGGGTCGCCTCCGAATTCCTGCAGTCGCTGGCCCTGGCCTGCCTCATGTACATCGCGCTGGCCACCAGCTGGTCGATGTTCTGCGGCGCCACCCGCTATCTCTCGCTGGCCACCTCGGCCTTCTTCGGCGTGGGGGCCTACACCAGCGCGGTGCTGCTGGGCGTGCCGCCCTGGCCGCTGGTGGTGGCCAGTGGCGCGCTGGTGGCCGCCGTCATCGCGGTGGTGATGGGCGCCGCCGTGCTGCACCTGCGCGGCACCTACTTCGCGGTGCTCACCTTCGGCATGACCGAGCTCATCCGCCATGCCATCACCTATGTCGAAAAGCAGGTGTCTGGCACCGTGGGCCGCGTGCTCACGGTGGTGCCCGAAGGCGCCACCGTGTACCTCACGCTGCTGCTCATCGCGGCGCTGTCGATCGGCGCGGCGCTGTGGGTGAAGAAGAGCCGCTTCGGCCTGGCGCTGGCCGGCATCGGCGCGGACGAGCAGCGCGCCCAGACCCTGGGCGTGGACACGCGCCGCGTGAAGATCGCCGGCTTCGCCCTGTCGGCTCTGTTTGCCGGCGCGGTGGGCGCGGCCATGGCGGTGCGCTGGACGTACATCGAACCCTCGGCTGTGTTCAACCCCTTCATCGGCTTCCAGACGGTGCTCATCGCGCTGATCGGCGGCGCGGCCAGCATCGGCGGCCCCATTGCCGCGGCCATCGTGTTCAGCCTGCTGGCCGAGACGCTGCGCCTGCAGCTGCCCTACGGCTACATGCTGGTGCTGGGCCTGCTGCTGGTGCTGTGCGTGATGTACCTGCCCAATGGCCTCGCATCGCTGTGGCAGCGCAAGCCCCAGGGAGGCCAGGCATGACGACGGGCCAACGCCTTCTGGACATTCAACAGGTCAGCGTGCGCTTCGGCGGCCTCACGGCCGTCGACGCCGTGAGCGCCACGCTGGATGCCGGCGAACTGGTGGGCATCATCGGCCCCAACGGCGCGGGCAAGACCACCTTCTTCAACGCCATCTCGGGCGTGATCGTGCCCACCTCAGGCCGCCTGGTGGTGACGGGCGACGACCTCACCGGCAAGGCGCCGCATCGATTCGCGGCGCACGGCATTGCGCGCACCTTCCAGACGCCGCGCGTGTTCGCCGACATGAGCGTGGCGGACAACGTGCGCTTCGGCATGCAGTTTGCCGGACGCCATCGCGAAGGGCCGCAAGGCCTGCGGTCGGTGGAGGAGATTCTTTCCATGCTCGGCCTCGACGCACTGGCGCCCCAGCGCGCCGGCGACATCACGCCTTCGCAACAGCGTTTGCTGGAAATCGGCATGGCCCTGGGCACGCGGCCGCGCGTGCTCCTGCTGGACGAAGTGGCGGCGGGCCTCACCGAAGCCGAGGTGGACGCCATGGCACGCCGCATCCGGCGCCTGCGCGACGAGTGGCAGCTGTCGGTGGTGTGGATCGAGCATGCGGTGGCCACGCTGCTGAAGTACGTGGAGCGCGTGATGGTGCTGCACCAGGGCCGCAAGATCGCCGACGGCACGCCGGCCGAGGTGGTGCGCGATGCCCAGGTCATCGAGGCCTACCTGGGCGACGAACTGCAGGAGGTTGCGGCATGAACGCGTCCGCACATCTTCAGGTCACGGGCCTGGGCGCCGGCTACGGCGGCTTCGCCGTGCTGCGCGACATCCACATCGACGTGCAGCCCGGCATCACCGTCATCCTCGGCCCCAACGGCGCCGGCAAGACCACGCTGCTTCGCGCGCTGGCCGGGCTGATTCCGCGGCAGGGCCAGGTGCTGCTCGACGGCGCGCCCCTGCCGGCGCAGGACGCCACCGCCTGCGTGCGGCGCGGACTGGCGCTGGTGGCCGAGGGCCGGCAGCTCTTTCCCCAGATGACCGTCACCGAGAACCTCGAGCTCGGCGGCTGGCTCGCATCCGCTGCCGAGCGCAAGCGGCGGCTCGCGCAAGCCTTCGACGATTTCCCGCGCCTGAAGGAGCGCGCCACGCAACTGGCCGGCACCATGAGCGGCGGCGAGCAGCAGATGGTGGCCGTGGCCCGCGCCATGATGTGCGGCCCGCGCCTGCTCATGCTCGACGAGCCGTCGCTGGGCCTGGCGCCGCGCATGGTCGACGAGCTGCTGGCCATCGCCGGGCGCATTGCGCGCCAACAGGGCGTGACGGTGCTCATGGTCGAACAGAACGTGCGCAAGGCCCTCTCGGTGGCCGACCGCGGCTACGTGCTCGAGCGCGGCCGCATCGTGGCCGCGGACAGCGCCGCCGGACTCCTCGCTTCCGATGTCATCCGCCGCGCCTACCTGGGCACGGCCTGAACTCAACCACTTCCCCAGGAGAAGAAAGACATGACCGCCATTTCGATGCTGATCGACGGCCGCGCCGTGGCCGCCGCCAACGGTGCCGTGTTCGAGCGCCGCAACCCGCTGGACGGCAGCGTGGCCACCACCGCGCCGGCTGCCACGCCGGACGACG
>NZ_BCUU01000113.1 GCF_001591385.1 Variovorax soli NBRC 106424 | reverse complement strand
CGCTCGGCCCGCTGGCGGCCTGCGGCGGCGACAGCGGCGGTGGAGGCAGCGGCGTTGCCCACGCGGCCACCAAGACGGGCGCGATGCGCACGCAATTGGCGCAGGACACGGGCTTCTGGAACCAGGTGGAAGCCATGTTCACGCTGGACCCCACCAAGGTGTTCATGAACATCGGCACCGCGGGCTCCATGCCCAAGGAGGTGCTCGACTACTTCGACAACGAAAGCCGCCAGCTGGCGCGCGATTCGGGCAACGGCTACGGCAATTTCCTCGCGCAGCGCCAGCAGATCGCGCCGGGATTCGGCGTGGACCCTGACGAACTGGTGATGTCGTACAACACATCGGCCGGCATGTGCGTGTCGATCCTCGGCATTCCCTGGCAGCGCGGCGACGTGGTGGTCACCACCAACCATGAACACGGCGGCGGCCTCACGCCGCTGCAGATCGCGATCGACCGCTACGGCGTCGAAGCCTCCTACGTCAAGCTGCCCATCGGCAACAACCAGAGCGCGGGCGACTACGCGAACCTGTTCGAGGCGCGCATCCAGCAGTTGCGGGTGCAGGGCAAGCGCGTGCGGGCCATGATGTGGTCCGCGCCCACCTACAAGACCGGCACCATGCTGCCCATTGCCGAGCTGATGGAAGTGGTCAAGCGCCATGGGCTGATCTCGATCGTCGACGGCGCGCACCTGCCGGGCATGATGGCCTACAACTACGCCGAGTTGGGCATGGACTTCATGTCGGGCGCGGGCCACAAGTGGCAATGCGGGCCGGGCTCCACCGGCATCCTGATCGTGCGCAACAAGGTGCGCACCTCCAACCCGACGCCGCTGCCGCCGTTCTTCCCGGTCCTGAGCAGCGGCTACCCGCCCACACAGCCCCCGGGGGTGAAGTGGGCCGAGCGCGCCACCGGCAGCACCGCCACCTACGACATCGCCGCCGTGCTGCAGAGCACCGGCAGCATGAACGCGCCGATGTTCCGCTCGCTGGCCAAGGCCTGCGAGGTGTGGGACCGCATCGGGCGCCAGAAGATCGAGACCTATGACCTCGCCCTGTCTTCCTACCTGAAGGAAAAGATCGCCGAGCGCTGGGGCGTGGACCGGCTGTATTCGCCCAAGGACGACCCCAAGCTGTTGTCGGCCCTGACCTCGTTCAATCCGTTCGCCAACGCGGCCGACGTCACCAACAGCCAGAAGAGCAGCCAGTTCGTCGCGCGCCTGCTCAGCGACTATGCGCCGGGATTCGTGATTCGCAACGTCAACTGCCCGATGGACGTGGCGGGCAGCGGCGTGCCCGACCACTGGATCGTGCGCATCTCCACGCACCTGTGGCACGACGCGGCCGACATCGACCGCCTGGTCGATGCGATGTGGGACCTGTCGCGCAAGATGGGCTGAGGGCGGGGCTGCTCAGCGCCCCATGTACGCGTCATACCCGCGCGACACCCGGTCGATCAGCGCCGGGTCGCGCGGGCCGTTGGCGTCGAACTGCACGCGCACGCTGCCGTCCGCTTGCTGGCGGATGTTGGCCGTCACCGTGGCCCCGCCTTGCGTACCGACGATGACGCCGCTGCCCCGGTCCTCGGTTCGGATGGCCAGGCCCTGGTCGCGCATGGCATTGGACGCCGCACTGAACGATCGGTCGAAACTGGCCGGCGCCGCGCTCGTCACGGGATAGGCGGCGGGCACGTAATAGGCGCAGCCGCCCAGGGCCAGCAGGGCGCCGCCCAGGGCCAGCGCAGTGGCAGCGCGGCGTGCGCGCGGGATCGAGGCAGTCCAGGTCGTCGTCATGTGTTCCCTCCGGGGTGTTTGCGGCGCCGTGCTGCGCCATGCGGCAATTGAACCATGCCGGCCGCGGCCGCGGCTAGAACATGCCGGCAAGCAGCAGCCGGTCGGGGCCGAGCCGCTCCAGCACGAGTTCGTGGTCGTCGTCCGAGAACACGAAGCAGCCCTCGCTGCGGCCGAGCTTGCCCTGGGCCTGCAGCACGGCGGCGCTCACGTAGGGCGCGCTGTGGATCACGATGGCGCGCACCTCGGCGTTGCTGTTGCTGGAGTCCAGCCCGTCCAGGCGGATCGAGCGGCCGTGCTTGCCGATGTACTGCTCGCCCGTGCGATAGGCGCCCTCGGAACTGGCGTTGGAGCCCACTTCGTTGGAAAAGCGCTGCACCCGTCCGCTGTGCTGCGGATCGGAGCCGCGGCCATGCGCCACCAGGAAGCTGTGCGCCACGCGTCCCGCCTGCATGTCGACCAGGTAAAACCGCGGCTGGTTCGAGGGCAGGGAGAAGTCTGCGATGCCCACCAGGTCGTGCTGCGCGATGGCCGGGCCGAGCCGGGCCAGTTCGGCGCGGGCGAGAAGCACCAGCGGTTCGGCCGGCCCATCTGGGGGCACATTGGAGGCCGATCCCGCAGATTGCGCGCCTGCCGCATGCGCCAGTCCGGGCGCGGCGATCCACCCGAGACTGGCCAGGGCGGAAGACGCCATGAAGCGGCGGCGGTTGGAGGGCAGGGGATGCGAGGAGCGGGTCACCCCGGGAAGGAGCGCCGCATCGCTTGTCGAGTTCCCTTGAGATCGGACGGGTTATGTCGCGAAGGCGCCAGGCGGGTGCGGATCAATCGCAGCTGCGAGCCGGGTGGAAATGCTGCCGGATGCGCTGGGCCACGACGCTGGGATGGCTGCGCAGGGTCTGCGTGGCGTATTGGCCGATGAACAGTCCGTCCAGCTTGAGCTCGACGCTGGTGAAGTACTGGTCCAGCGAGGCGCCGGCATCGAACAGCGCGCGCTCCAGCGAATCGAAGGTGGCGCTGTCGTCCGCCGCCTGCGTGCCGTTGGTGCTGATGCGGTAGGTGTAGGCGTTGGGCGCGATTCGTTGGACGTGGACCAGTGGCTTCATGCGGCGCTCTTCAGTCTGTCGGGAGGTGCCCGGCGGTGCCTGTGAGCGAGGGTGGGTGCCGGTGCTGCGATCCTCTCTTCATGCGGCAGTGCGGTAAATAGTCCATTTGGACCGGTTGCGCCGCGCCGGCCTTGGGCAAAATGTCCACTGCGCCTTCTTCTCGAGGTGCACTGCTTTTGCAAGTTCCGCCTGCCTCTTTTCATGCTGCTGCCGCCTCGCATCCTTCTCGTCGACGACCATTCGCTCTTTCGCTGTGGTTTGCGCATGGTGCTGGCGGCGGCCATTCCAGACCTGGAAGCCAGCGAAGCCGCTTCGCTGGAAGAGGCCATGCACGCGCCCATCGAGCCGGCCCTGGTGCTGCTGGACATCCAGCTGCACGGGCTGAATGGCCTGGAAGGCATCGCGCTGATCAAGCGCAAGTGGCCCCAGGCGGCGGTGATCATGCTGTCTTCCGAGGTCTCGCCGCAGAAGATCCGCACGGCCATGGAGCGCGGCGCCGCCGCCTTCGTCTCCAAGGCCGACCCGGCCGACAAGATCCTGGCGGTCATCGCGCAGGTCCGGCGCGGGCTGCCGGCCGGCCTGGACGCGTTTCCCGCAGGCGGCGCCATGGCGGCCACCGGCGCAGCAACTGCCGACGACCCATCGCCACTGCTCACGCCGCGCCAGAGCGAGGTGCTCGACCTCATGTGCCAGGGCCTGTCCAACAAAGTGATCGGGCGGCGCCTCAATCTGTCGGAAAACACGGTGCGCGGCCATGTGCAGGCGGTGCTGGCGGCACTGCAGGTGTCCAGCCGCTCCGAGGCCGGCTTTGCGGCGCGACGGCGCGGCATCGTGGCCTGATGCCCGGCCAGCGCCTGCCCGAGGACCGCATGCTGGTCGAGCAGCTGCGCCTGCAGCTGGGCAACATCGGCAGCTCCCTCGTTCCCACCCTCGTGGTGGCGGCCATCCTGGTCTGGCTCCTGGCCAACGAACAGAACGCCCTGGCGCTTGGGCTGTGGTGCGTGGTCATCGTCTCGCTCAAGCTGTACCTGGCGTGGGACGCGCGGCGCCTGCTGGCCATGCAGATCCTGCCGGAGCAGGCCCCGGCGCTGATGCGGCGTAAGATGCTGCTCAACCTGATCGATGGCGCGGCCTGGGGCGCGCTCGCCTGGGCCACGCTGGGCACCACCTCCGTGGCCGGCAGCGTGCTGGTCGTCGCGGTGCTGGCGGGCGTGGCGGGCAGCTCGATGTCGTCGCTGGCGCCGATCCTGCCGGTGTTCGTGGTGTTCGCCGTGTCCGAAGGCCTGGTGCTCGGGGCCAAGCTATGGACCCTGGACGATCCGGCCTACAAGACGCTGGCGCTGGTGATCGCCCTGTACCTGGCCACGCTGATCGGCCAGGCCCGCAACGGCACGCGCGCCGCGCGGCGGGCCATTGCCTTGCGCTTCGAGAACCTGGAGCTGATCGAGCGCCTGCGCGTGGAGACCGAGCACGCGCAGGCCGCGCACCGGGACGCTGAAGAAGCCAACCTGGCCAAGTCCAAGTTCCTGGCCGCAGCCAGCCACGACCTGCGCCAGCCGATCCATGCGCAGGGCCTGTTCCTCGAGGTGCTGGCGCGCACGCCGCTCACGGTGCCGCAGCAATCCGCGCTGGCCAACGCCCGCGCCACCTGGCAGGCCTCGGCCGAGATGCTCGACACGCTGCTGGACTTCTCGCGGCTCGAGGCGGGCGTGGTGCAGCCGCAGAACCAGGTGTTCGCGCTGCAGCCGCTGCTCAACCGCATCGAGAACGAGCTGGCGCCGCAGGCCGACGTCAAGGGCATCGTCTACCGCTCGCGCGAGACGCACACCTGGGTCGATGCCGACCCGGCGCTGGTGGCGCTCATCCTGCGCAACCTGGTGTCCAACGCCATCCGCTACACCGAGCGCGGCGGGGTGCTGGTGGGCTGCCGCATCCGGCGCGACAAGGTGCTGGTGGAGGTGTGGGACACCGGCGTGGGCATCGACCCCTCGGCCTACCAGGAGATCTTTCGCGAGTTCCACCAGCTGGGCAACGTCGAGCGCGACCGCCGCAAGGGGCTGGGGCTGGGCCTGGCCATTGCCCAGGGCCTGGCGCGCGCACTGGGGCAGCAGGTCACGGTGGATTCGGTGCCGGGGCGCGGCAGCGTGTTCCGGCTGAGCCTGCCGCTGGCGCGCGTCGGGGCGGCGGCCGGGCAGGGCGTGCGCGAACTTCCCGCGCACGCCGGGCCCTCCGGACCAGGGCACCCCTTCGCCGACGTGCGCGTCCTGGTCATCGACGACGACGAAACGGTGCGCGCCGGAATGCAGCAACTGCTGCAGTCGTGGGGCTGCAGCTGCGACGTCGCGGACTCCATCGAAGAAGCGCTGGACCATGCGCGGCGCCGCCGGCCCGACATGGCCATCATCGACTACCGCTTGCGCGAGCAGCGCACCGGCGCCGGCGCCGCGGCCTCCTTGCGCGCCGAGTTCGGCCATGGCCTGCCGATGCTGCTGATCACCGGCGACACCGCGCCGCAGCGCCTGCGCGAGGCCATGGCCAGCGGCGTTCCGCTGCTGCACAAGCCGGTGATGCCCGGCGAGCTGCGCCGCGCCATGAGCTATCTGCTGAGCGGCCGCACCCTCGACTCGTCGTTTGCGGTGCTGCCGGGCCCGGGCGGCTGAGGCCGGTCAATCCGCAACGGGCGCCAACGCGTCCGCGATGCCTTGCTGCCCGATGCGCAGGCGCAGCAGTTCCAGAAAGACCCGCACCTTCTGCGGCCGGTGCCGCGCCGCGGGAAACACCGCGTAGATGCCGCTTTCGGGCAGCGACCATTCCGGCAGCACCTTCACCAGGCGGCCGGCCGCCACCTCGGCCTTGACCGAGTAGTCGGGCAGCACCGCCAGGCCGCCGCCGGCCAGCACCGCCGAGCGCACCGCGTGCGAGGTGTTGGCCGACATCACCTGCTCGAAACGCAGGGTGCGCCTGGCGCGGCCGCTGGCGCTGGTCAGCGTCCAGGTCAACGGCTGCGGGAGTACCGAGAGGGCGACGAAGGGCAGTCGGGCCAGTTCCTGCGGCTGCCTTGGCATGGCGCGCCCTTCGAACAGCAGCGGGCTGGCCACCACCCATTCGGTGAAGCTGCCGATGCGCGTGGCCTGCAAGCCCGAATCGGCCAGGCGGCCGGCGCGGATGGCCACGTCGATGCCTTCCTTGAGCATGTCCACCACTCGGTCGCCGGCCAGCAGCTCCACCTTGAGCTGCGGGTGGCGCTGGTGCAGCTGCACCGCCACCGGCGCCACCACGCTGGCTGCGTAGTCGTTCGGCGCGGCCACGCGCAGGGTGCCGCGCGGCTCGGCGGTCTCACGGCCGGCGGCGCTGATGGCTTCCTGTGCGTCGAGCACGATGCGGCGGGCCGCCTCGTAGAAGGCCTCGCCCGCGTCGGTGAGGCTCTGGCGCCGCGTCGTGCGAAGCAGCAGGCTGGCGCCGACTTCGGCCTCCAGCCGCTGGATGTGCGCGCTGACCATGGTCTTGGCCAGGCCCAGCCGGCGTGCCGCCGCCGAGAGCGACCCGGCTTCCACGACGGCCACGAAGACCGCCAGCCGGTTCAGGTTCACGCCGCCTGTGGCCTGCATGGATTGTTCACTTTGAGTGGACTGAGAAAGAGGAATTGTCCATCTTATCGAAACGGGGTTGCGAGCCTACGCTTGCGAGCATCGCAACTCGTATTGATTGAAAGCACCCAATGAAAATCGCATTGATCGGCGCCACCGGACAGGTGGGTTCGCGCATCCTTTCCGAGGCGCTGCAGCGCGGCCACCAGGTCAGCGCCATCGCGCGCCAGGCCGGCTCGCTGGCACCGCGTGAAGGGCTCACGCCCGTGGCGCTGGACGTGGCCGATACGGATAAGCTCGCCGCCGCATTGGCCGGCCACGACGTGGCCATCCTGTCGGTCAAGTACAGCGTGGTGGATCCGCGCCCCATCCTGAAAGCCGTCGAGCAGGCCGGCGTGCCGCGCCTGCTGGTGGTGGGAGGGGCGGGCAGCCTGGAAGTGGCGCCCGGCGTGGACCTGGTCGATACGCCGAATTTCCCCGAGGCCTACAAGGGCGAAGCCCTGGCCGCGCGCGAATGCCTGCGCCTGCTGCGCGCCGGCACGCCGCTGGACTGGACCCTGGTCTCGCCTTCGGCGCTGCTGCTGCCGGGCGAGCGCACCGGCAAGTTCCGCATCGGCGGCGATCAGCTCCTGGTCGATGCTGACGGGGCGAGCCGCATCTCCATCGAGGACCTGGCGCTGGCGCTGGTGGATGAGCTGGAATCGCCCCGACACTCGCGCCAGCGCTTCACCGTGGGCTACTGATGGCCGGCCAGCAGGCTAGAAGCTCACCGCCAGCCCGAGCGAAGTGCCCGACACGTTGTTGCCGAACATGTAGCGCAGCACCGCACGCGCCCGCGTGACGTACAGCGGGTTGAAGGCGCTGGTGTCCAGCTCCAGGCCGGCGCCCAGGCTGGTGAGGTAGTCGAAGCCGAGGATGTCGGCCTGGCTGCCCAGGTAGCGCGAGTGCGAGAGCTCCAGCACGTAGCGCAGCGGGCGGTCCAGCGCATACAGCCCGGTGGGGGCGCGGTAGCGTGCGTAGAGGTTGGCGGTGCGCGCGGACGATTCGCCCTGCACCGCCTCCGAGGTGTTGCCGAAGGTGCGCAGGCGGATGTCGGTGTAGCGCAGCTCCACGTCCACCAGATATTCCTCGCGCACGTGCTCCCAGTCGAGCATGAGGGCGCCGCCCAGCCCGTAGGCGTTCATGGTGCCGTCCTTGAGGAAGTCGAAGTCGCGCCCCGTGATGCGGCCCAGCGCGAATTCCGCCACCTTCAGGTCGGTGGCCATCTTGCCCAGCGCGAAATCGAAGATGGGGCGCAACACCAGTTCGTCGGTGATCGGAAAGTCCCAGCCCACGCCGCCGGTGCCGGTGAGCGTGTTCCAGCGCGTGGGCACGCGGCGAGCGTCGGCGCCGGCGCTGGCGATGAAGGTCGGGTCGTAGCGGCTGTAGGCAATGGCGCCTTCCAGGTAGATCGGAAAGCTCTTGCTCATGGTGTCGCCGCCGCCCAGCTGGGTCATGAACACCGACGGGTTCTCGGTCTGGGCGTTCTTGATCGACAGGTTGCTGGACGTGAGGTCGGGCACCACCGAATAGGCCATGAGGGCCAGGATGCCATTGGCGCGGTCGCGCACCCGGTTCTCCAGCAGATGGAATTGCTGTGCGAATGCGCCCGCACTGAATGCGAACAGGCCTGCGGCGAGGCCGAAAAGGGCAGGCAGGCGGCGGCGCCCCGTGCCGGTGCCTTTCATGGAGTGGCCGATGGAGTCCCGCATCTTGAAAAGTGATCCCTTCCCCGTGTCTTATCGATCCCGACGATCTGGTCCGGGCGATCCTAACGGCAAGGCGTGCTGGGCGGAACAAAAAGGGCTGCGGCAAGGCGCAACCCGCTGCGTGACACAGCCGTGTCATGCACTTCGGCGGCGAAATGGCCGGTCATCCGCCGGGCGGCGCCGATCCGCCCGCGGACCCGGGGGCTTGCCCTGGCGGCTCAGCCCGTGGCGTCAATGGGCGGCAGCGCCCCAGTGCGTGTAGTCCTTGTCGGTGGCCAGCACCCACAGGGCCAGCACCAGGACGGCAATGCCGACCACGATGTCGTTCATCTTCGCGTTGAGCAAGCCTTCGAAGCCCAGCACCCAGGGCGAGATGACCAGCCACACGCCCAGTGCGACCTCGGTCCATTCTTCCCAGGCACGCGGCACGAAGGTGGCGCCCAGCGCGGTGGCCATCAAGGCCATGCCGACCAGCGTGGAATTGGCCGTTGGCGTGGTGGACTGGGCGAAGCCCAATACCCACGGCGCGGCCAGCAGCCACAAGCCGAGCGCCCCGCTCAGCGGATCCTGCCAATGCTTGATTTGCCTCATGGTTCCATGCCTCCTGCCGCCGCATGAAGGCCACGCCTCGCGGCGGCAGGCATTGGACCCGGGCAGGGCGTACGTTGTTCCCCGAAAGTGGAGTTATCTCGCTTCGTACACCAGGTTGAAGGGCGTCTGCGTGGCCCGGCGGAACTGCGTGAAGCCGCCTTGCATCGCGACGTCGCGGGTGCGCGCCTCACCGGCCTGGGCGCCCAGGCACATGGCGCCCTTTTGCGCCCGCGATGCCGGCGTGCAGATGAAGGTGGAGGCCGAATAGAACACCCGGCCCACCGGGTTGAGGTTCTCCTCGATGGTGTCGTTGGCAAAGGGCTCGACGATGAGCCAGCTGCCATCCGGCTTCAGGCTCTTCCTGACGTGGGCGGCGGCGCCCACCGGGTCGCCCATGTCGTGCAGGCAGTCGAAGAAGGCCACCAGGTCGAAGTCCGTGCCGGGGTAGTCCTGCGCGCTGGCCACCTCGAAGCGCACCCGCTGCTCGTCCAGGCCGGCTTCGCGCGCCATGTTGGTCGCGTAGTCGATGGAGGGCGCGTGGTAGTCGTAGCCCACGAAGCTCGAGGCCGGGTAGGCCTGCGCCATCAGCAGGGTGGAGGCCCCGTGGCCGCAGCCCACGTCGGCCACCTTGCCGCCTTGTTCCAGGCGATCACGCACGCCGGTCAGGGCCGGAATCCACTGCTCGACCAGGTTGGCCGCATAGCCCGGGCGGAAGAAGCGCTCGGTGCCGTGGAACAGCGACGCGTCGTGCTCGTGCCAGCCCAGGCCCAGGCCCGTGCGCATGGCCTGCATCATCTTCGGGATGGTCTTGAACTGGTCGACCGCGATCTGGAACGCACCGGGAATGAACACCGGGCTGCCTTCGGTGGCCAGCGCCAGGGCCTGCTCTTCGCTCAGCGAGAAGCGCTGGGTGGCGGGGTCGTACTCCACGTAGCCGCTGGCCGCCTGGGCGCACAGCCATTCGCGCAGGTAGCGCGAATCCACCTCGGCCCGCCTGGCCAGCTCCTCGGCGGTGGCAGGGCCGGCCGCCAGGGATTTGTACAGGCCCAGCTGGTCGCCCACCACCACGGTGGCCGCGTGCATCACCGCACCGATGTCGTGCACGAAATTGCCCATGAACTCGTTGAGCTTGTCTTCCCGGATGGCCATGGCTCGATCCTCCACAAGACGAACGCCCCGGCACTTTCTATACTGAGAAAGTAATACGGACCGAGGCGGACAAACGAGGCATCGTTGCACCGGCGCCAGGCCCGGCCAATACGCAAGCTTGCGTAGTGGAACAACAAGCCACGCGAGGTGCTCGCCATGAATCACCTGACGCGAATCGAGGGTCGTGCCGCTGCCGCCGGCACGCCGTTCCTGCCTTTCGAGCTCGTTCCGATGCCGCTGGCGCTCACGCCGCGCGAATGCGAGGTGCTGCGCTGCCTGGCCACCGGCAAGACGGATGCGGACATCGGCGACATGCTGGGCATCAGCGTCCGCACGGTGCAAAAGCACCTGGAACACATCTACGTGAAGCTGGGCGTGGAAACGCGCACCGCCGCGGTGATGCGGGCGCTGGTTCCGCATCCGCCCCTGCAGGGCTGAAGCGGCCCGCATGGCGGCCCTTGCGGCTGCCTGTTCCCGGCCGGCGCGGCCGGGGGGGGGCAAACCTATAATCGAATGTTCAATCGAATCAAGCAGTTAGCCGGCAAGTTTGCCCGGCGCTTGGCGCCTCCACCCACACCATGAGCCAGCCCACGTTCACCGTCGCCGACATTCGCAAGTCATTTCTTGATTTCTTCGCCTCCAAGGGGCACACGGTGGTGGCCTCCAGCCCCCTGGTGCCGGGCAACGACCCGACGCTGATGTTCACCAACTCGGGCATGGTGCAGTTCAAGGACGTGTTCCTGGGCACCGACAAGCGCTCGTACAACCGGGCGGTGTCGGTGCAGGCGTGCCTGCGCGCCGGCGGCAAGCACAACGACCTGGAGAACGTGGGCTACACCGCGCGCCACCACACCTTCTTCGAGATGCTGGGCAACTGGTCTTTCGGCGACTACTTCAAGCGCGAGTCGCTCAAGTGGGGCTGGGAACTGCTCACCCAGGTGTACAAGCTGCCCGCCGAGCGCCTGCTGGCCACCGTCTACATCGACGACGACGAGGCCTACGACATCTGGACCCAGGAAATCGGCCTCCCGCCCGAGCGCGTGATCCGCATCGGCGACAACAAGGGCGGCAAGTACAAGTCCGACAACTTCTGGATGATGGCCGACACGGGCCCCTGCGGCCCCTGCAGCGAGATCTTCTACGACCACGGCCCGCACATCCCCGGCGGCCCTCCGGGCAGCCCCGACGAAGACGGCGACCGCTTCATCGAGATCTGGAACCACGTGTTCATGCAGTTCGACATGCAGCCGGACGGCAGCGTGGTCAAGCTGCCCGCGCCCTGCGTGGACACCGGCATGGGCCTGGAGCGCCTGGCGGCCATCCTGCAGCACGTTCACAGCAACTACGAGATCGACATCTTCGACGCGCTCATCAAGGCCGCGGCACGCGAGACCGGCACCGCGGACCTCACCAACGCCTCGCTCAAGGTGATTGCCGACCATGCGCGCGCCACCTCCTTCCTGGTGGCCGACGGCGTCATTCCCTCCAATGAAGGCCGCGGCTACGTGCAGCGCCGCATCGTGCGCCGCGCCATCCGCCACGGCTACAAGCTGGGCCAGAAGAAGCCCTTCTTCCACAGGATCGTGCCCGACCTGGTCAAGCTCATGGGCGAGGCCTACCCCAAGCTGGTGGCCGACCAGAAGCGCATCACCGACACCCTCAAGGCCGAGGAAGAGCGCTTCTACGAGACGCTGGCCAACGGCATGGAAATCCTCGACGCCACCCTGGCCGGTGGTGCCAAGGTGCTGCCCGGCGAGGTGGCCTTCAAGCTGCACGACACCTACGGCTTCCCGCTCGACCTGACGCAGGACGTGTGCCGCGAGCGCGACGTGTCGGTGGACGTGGACGGCTTCAACGCCGCCATGGAAAAGCAGAAGGCCGCCGGCCGCGCCGCGGGCAAGTTCAAGATGGAGCGCGCGGTGGAATACGCCGGCGCCGGCAACGTCTTCACCGGCTACGAGCACCTGCAGGAAGAGGCCAAGGTGCTGGCGCTGTACTTCGAGGGCGCGCCGGTCGATGAACTGAAGGAAGGGCAGCCCGGCATCGTGGTGCTCGACACCACCCCGTTCTATGCCGAGAGCGGCGGCCAGGTGGGCGACAACGGCATCATCTCTGCCGAGGGCGTGCAGTTCGGCGTGGAAGACACGCAGAAGATCAAGTCCGACGTGTTCGGCCACCACGGCGTGCAGACCCAGGGCACCCTGAAAGTGGGCGACGCGGTCAAGGCCCAGGTGGACGGCGCGCGCCGCGCCGCCACCGTGCGCAACCACAGCGCCACCCACCTCATGCACAAGGCCCTGCGCGAAGTGCTGGGCAGTCACGTGCAGCAGAAGGGCTCGCTGGTGGATGCCGACAAGACGCGCTTCGACTTCGCGCACAACGCGCCCGTCACGCATGAGCAGATCCTGGAGATCGAGAAGCTGGTGAACGCCGAGATCCTGTCCAACGCGGCCACGCAGGCCCGCATCATGGACATGGAGGCCGCGCAGAAGACCGGCGCCATGATGCTGTTCGGCGAGAAGTACGGCGACACGGTGCGCGTGCTGGACATCGGCACCAGCCGCGAGCTGTGCGGCGGCACGCACGTGGCGCGCACCGGCGACATCGGCCTCTTCAAGATCGTGAGCGAAGGCGGCGTGGCCGCCGGCGTGCGCCGCATCGAGGCCGTCACCGGCGCCAATGCCTTGAGCTACCTGCAGGACCTGGAATCCACGGTGCACAGCGTGGCGGCCACGCTCAAGGCGCCGCCGGCCGACGTGGGCATCCGCCTGACGCAGGTGCTGGAGCAGGTGCGTTCGCTCGAGCGCGAGATCGGCGCGCTCAAGGGCAAGCTGGCCTCGTCGCAGGGCGACGAACTGGCGCTGCAGGCGGTGGATGTGAACGGCATCAAGGTGCTGGCCGCCAAGCTGGACGGCGCCGACGCCAAGACGCTGCGCGAAACCATGGACAAGCTCAAGGACAAGCTCAAGACGGCAGCCATCGTGCTGGCCGCGGTCGATGGCGCCAAGGTGCAGCTGGCGGCCGGCGTCACGGCCGACACCATGGGCAAGGTCAAGGCCGGCGAGCTGGTCAACTTCGTCGCCCAGCAGGTGGGCGGCAAGGGCGGCGGCAAGCCCGACATGGCCATGGCCGGCGGTACCGATGCGGCCGCCCTGCCGGCCGCGCTCGAATCGGTGCGCGGCTGGGTGGCGCAGCGCGCCTGATGCCCCGAGGCAGCGGCCGGGCCATGCCGTTGCCGCCTTCCAACGCACTTTCCAGCGCGGCGGCCCAAGGTGGGCCCCGCGTGCCCGAACTGCCGCGCCGCGTGCCCTATCGCACGCTAGGCGTCTCGGTGCTCATCTTCGGGCTGATCGCCGGCTTCGTCGGCGGGCTCACGGCCTGGAACGACAGCGTGCCGGGCGAGCGCCGCATCGCGCCCGGCATGGAGCTGGAGGTGGGGCGGGGCGTGTACTACGAGCCGGCGCCCAAGTGGAAGCTCGACACCGCGCGCAGCCGCACCGGCAGCACATCGGCCATCTTCCACGGCGCCAACCGCTTCAGCATCCGCGTGCAGGAATGGCGCGGCGGCCCCGATGGCCCGCTGCTGCGCCAGCGCGCCCGCATGGAGCGCGGCCAGCGGCTGGCGCTGGAGGACGAGCCCGAGCCGTTCAAGACGCGCAGCGGCCTGCGCGGCATGACCTTCGGCTATGCCGGGCCGAGCATGGCGGGGCGCTACTGGCAGGTCACCGATACGGCCCGGCAGCTGGTGATCCAGGTCGACTTCCACAGCGTGCCCGAAGGCGCGGAGAACAGCCTGGACGAGGCCGAGGCCATGGTCGACTCGCTGCGCATGGAGCCGCGGCCATGAGCGTCCGGCCAACGGATGCGGCAGCGCCCCACGACTGGCCGATCGGCCTGGACAGCTTCTACCAGCCGCGCCGCGCGGCCTTCTGGCTGCTGGTGTTCTTCCTGGCCCTGGGCGCGTTCTCGATCTTCAGGATGTTCGCCACCGGCTACCGCGTGGTGCCGGTGACGGTGCTCTCGGGCGTGCTGCTGTGGTCGCTCTACACGGTGCCATTTCTCGCGCTCTTCCACATGCTCGACCTGGACGAGGAGCATCCGCCGCTGGGATTCGTGATGGCCTTCGCCTGGGGCGGGCTGGGCGCGGCCCACCTGGCGCAGCCAGCCAACAAGGCGATCCTCGGCCTGTGCGCCAAGCTGGTGTCGCCCACCTTCGCGGCGGAATGGGGGTCGGCGGTGGCGGGGCCCATCACCGAGGAGTTCCTCAAGCTGATCGGCGTGGTGCTGATCATGCAGATCGCGCGCAACCAGTTCCGCACGCCGCATTCGATCCTGATCCTCGGCGCACTGTCGGGGCTGGGCTTCCAGGTGGTGGAGAACCTGGGCTACACGGTCAGCTCGGCCGTGTACTTCGTCACCGAGAGCCAGCTCCTGCCGGTGGCCCACAACTTCGTCATGCGCGGGCTGCTCAATGGGTTGTGGAGCCATGCGGCCTACACCACCGTGGCGGCCTTCGGCGTGGTGTGCTTCAAGTTCCGGCACGACCTGGCCCTGGCGCTGCGCATGCTGCTGGCGCTGCAGTATTTCCTTCTGGCATGGGCGCTGCACTTCGTGTGGAATTCGCCGCTCGTGAACGACTGGATTCCCGGCAACGGCCTGGCCTCGATGGTGGCGCTGACCTTCGTCAAGGGCGTGCCGGCGCTGATCGCCGTGGGGCTGATCTGGCGCGTGGCCTCGCGCAGCGAGAGCCGGCACCTGCAGGCGCTGGCCGCCTACTTCGTGCCCGAGCGCGAACTCATCCAGGGCGACGAGCGCCGGCGCCTGGGCGCGCCGCTGCGCCGCCTCGCCGTGCGGCGCAAGCTGGCGCGGCGCCATGGCCGGCGGGCGGGCCGGCTCAAGGGCCAACTGCAGCGCGAACAGCTGCGCCTGGTGCTGCGCGCCGGCGAGAAGGGCCGGGGCCGCCACACCCGCAAGCACGAGCACGCGATCCGCGTGCTGCGCATGGAGCTGGACTGGCTTTGCGCACGCCCGGCCAAGGGTGAATCGGCGGCGCTGCCTTGAGGCATCATCGGCGCCGCAATCGTTCTTCAAAACCGAATTTCTTCCCGCCATGACCCTGCGCATTCCTGGTGAAGTCCTCGTCATGGGCGCCGGCACCATCGGCTGCTACCTGGGCGGCAGCCTGGCGGCCGCGGGCGTGCCCGTCACGCTGGTGGGCCGGCCACGCACGCTCGACGCGGTCGCGACCCGGGGGCTGACGGTGACGGACCTCGACGGCCGCAAGACGCATGTGGCGGCCGGCCAGGTGCGGCTGGCCCCGCAGGTGCCCGCTGGCGCGCGCCC
>NZ_BCUU01000112.1 GCF_001591385.1 Variovorax soli NBRC 106424 | reverse complement strand
ACGCCGGCATCGGCAAGTCGCGCCTGCTGGCCGAGCTGCTGCAGCGCCTCGCGCAGCAAGGCTTTGCCACCGTGTCGGTGGTGGCGCGCAGCTACGCCAGCCAGGCGCCCTACAGCCTGGTGGCCGACATCGTGCGTGCCCTGCAGAACCTGGCGGGCGGCCCCGAGGCGCTGCTGGCCCAGGCGGACGGCGGCGACGCGCCGCCCGAAGAACACCATGCCGCCGCGCTGGCCGACCTGCTGGGCGGCGAGCCGGGCGAGGCGTGGCGCGCGCTCACCCCCAACCAGCGCCGCGAGCACCTGGCCAGCACTTTCGTTCGGCTGGTGCGAAGCGGCGTGCGCGGCGCGCCGGCGGTGCTGCTGGTGGAAGACGTGTTCCTTGCCGACCAGAGCAGCGTCCGGCTGCTCGAGGCGCTGCCGCGCCGCATCCAGGAGCAGCCGCTGCTGATCCTGATGAGCTATCGCCCCGACTTCACGCACCGCTGGGCCGAGTCGCCGTGGTTCGTGGAGCACCGGGTCGGCCCGCTGGCGCCGGGCGACCTCTCCAGCCTGGCCGACGAGCTGCTGGGCGGCGATGCCAGCCTCGGGGAAACGCGGGCCGCGCTGATCGAGCGCGCCGGCGGCAATCCGCTCTTTCTGGAACAGATGGTGATGACGCTGGTGGACGCGGGCAGCCTGCTCGGCTCGCCCGGGGCCTATCGGCGTGCATCGACGGAGGTGCCGCTGCGGGTGCCAGCGTCCATCCAGACCATCATCGGCGCCCGGGTCGACCGCCTGCCCGAAGGGGCCAAGGCCAGCCTGGAGGCGGCCGCCATCGTGGGCGAACCGATCGACACGGCCATGGTGGCCGCGGTGTGCGGCATCCCCAGGGCGGACGCGGAACGGCATCTGCGCCATGCCATGTCCGGCGGCCTCATCGCAGCCGCGGACGCGGCATCGGGCCTGTCCTTCCGGCACGGCCTCGTGCAGGAGTCGGTGCTGGCGGGCCTGACCCGCATGCGCCGGCGCCAGCTGCACCAGGCGGCGTTCGAGGCCTATCGCAGCGCGTCCGCCGACCCGGCGCATTCGCACGCCCACGCGGCGGTGCTGGCCCATCACGCCTTCCACGGCGAACAGTGGCAGCCGGCGGCGGAGTACGCGCTGCGTGCCATGGCGCGTTCCATCGAGCGCTCGGAAAACAAGGATGCGCTGCGCGTGTTCGAGCTGGGTCTGGACGCCGCCCGCCGTGTCGAAACCGAATCGGCCATGCTGCCTTGCGAACTGGCCCTGCGCGTGGAGGCGCTGGGCGCGCAGATGGCGCTGGGCGAATTCGATGCCATCGTCTCGAACCTGCAGCGCGCCGAAAGCATCACGCTGACGCTGGGCGACACCCGGCGCCAGGCGGCGGTGTCGCTGCAGCTGGCCGTCACGCTGTGGGCCTGCGGCAGCTACCAGCAGGGCCTGTCGGTGGCCACGCAGGCCGGCAAGGCGGCCGAAGCGGCCGGCAGCCGCAGCCTGCACATGGCGGCGATGCAGGCGCGCATGATGCTTCTGCACGGGCAGGGCCGCTACTTGGAAGCGACCGAGGCGGCCCTGGGCGTGGCGCGCGAATTCGAGGTCGAGCTGCAGGCCCGGCGCCTGTTTCCCGGCTGGGCCGTGATGGCGTCGACCAACCTGCATGCCTTCATCGCCGACATCATGACCCTGCGCGGCGACCTGAAGGCGGCGCAGGCGGCCTGCGATGCCGGCTACGCGGAACTCGACGAGCAGGACCATCCCTTCTCGCGCGTGCTGCTCGACTTTTCGCAGGGCGAGCTGCTGCTGGCGCAAAAGCGCCCCGCGGAGGCGGCCAAGCTGCTCAACGCGGCGCTGGAGCTGTGCCGCGTGCACGAGGTGTCCAACATGTACCCCGCCATCCTGGCGCACCTGGGCGGCGCGCTGGCCCTGGCCGGCAGGCCGGCCGAGGCGCTGGGGCTGCTCGAGCCGGCGGTGGCCAAGAAGCTTTCCCGCGCCGGCGGCCGCTACAACGAGTATTACTTTCCCTACTTCCTGGGCATTGCACTGCAGGCGGCCGGCCGCACGGACGAGGCGCTCGAAGCGGCGCGCCAGGCGTGCGACGCGGCGGCCTCGTTCCAGCAGCGCGGCCACGAGGCGCGCGCCCTGCTCCTGCTGGCCACGGTGGAACAGCGCATCGGCCGCGAACGCGAATCGCAGCAGCACCTGGGCGAGGCGCAGGCACTGGCCAAGGCATGCGGCATGGAGCACTTCATGGACCAGGCCGAGGCGCTGCACCACCATGCGTGAGCGCTGTCCGGCACGGGTCCTCCGTTCGGTCGGCTACCGGGGCGTCAGCGCCATGATCCACCAGCCGGGCCTGCTGCGGCTGGTCGCCTGGGTCGCGCGCAGGCAGCCGTGGTTCGGCCGCATGATCAAGGCGGCCGCCACGCGCAACGACGTGGTCAGCACCTTCGAGCGCCAGCAGGCTTTCTCGAGCACCTCGCACCGGCCGAACCTGATCGCCGGCGACTTCGTCATGGGCATGGAGTCGGGCGCGCGCCACAGTGCCGAGCGCCGGCTGATCGAGGCGCAGTTTCCGCCCGCGCAGGACTTCGGCACGCATGCCGCCGCCGAGGCGCGCCGGTGCAGCGAAGCGCTGCTTAATGGGGCGGCCCATGACTTCGACCTGATCGACGACTACATGGTGCCGGTGGCCTGGCAGGCCATCAGCGGCGCCTTCGGCGCCAGGCTGCCGCAGCTGCCGCCGGGCGATCCGCTGCTGATGGACCTGCGCTACCTGGGCGCGCACCTCATCGTCGGCCCCGTGGCCACCGAAGCGGTGCAAAAGCGGGCGCGCGACAGCGCGGCGGCGGTCAATGCCTGGGTGCGCTCGAACATCGAACCCTTGCAGCAGGCGTGGACCCACAGCGGCCTGGCGCCTGGCCGCGAAGACGTGGCGCGCAACGTGGTCGGCATGCTGTGGGTGGGGCACCCGGCCACGGCGCAAAGCGGCGCGTTGATCATGCAGGAGCTGCTGGCGCGCTGGCGCGACCCGAAGGTGGCCGGCTTCGTCGACCGGGTGCGGGGCCATCCCGACCCGTGGAGCGATGCCGGGCTGCGCGACGAAGCCAAGGGCCACGTGCTCGAAGCGCTGCGCCTGCGGCCGCCGTTTCCGATCCTGACGCGCGATGTGCGGCGCGACACGCTCACCGGCGCCGACGGCGAAGGCCGGGTGAAGGGCGGCACGCGCTACACCATCCTGGGCATCGGTGCCATGTCCGACCCCGCCGCCATGCGCGATCCGCAGGTGTACCGGCCCGGCCGCAAGTTCCGGAATGAGCAGGACCGCTACCTGATGTTCGGCTGGGGCGCCCGCCAGTGCCCCGGCCGCGATCCGGTGGTCGAGATCCTGGCCAGCGCGCTGCTGGGCATCGTGCGCCTGCCGCGCCTGCAGTGGGGCGCGCCCTGGTGGCGCCGCATGCAGTTCGACGGGCCGATCATCTCGGGCATGCGGCTGCGCTTCTCGCCGGCGAAGAAGAGCCGCTGAGGAGAGACGATGGCCATCGCACAGATGATCTGCTTCGTCACGCCCGCCGCGCCGGCGCAGGTCTTGCCCAGCGTGACGCGCCGTATCGACGCCATGTGCGAGCGCATCGGCCGCATCCATTTCGCCACCCTGGCGCTGCTGCCGCCGGCACCCCAGGCGCCGGCGGGCGAAGCCGCGTCGCTCATGCTGGAGATCGTGGTCGACGAGGATCTGCTGCTGCCCGATCTGGTGGACCTCATGATCGAGGGCGCCTTCGCGCCGCTGTGGCAGCTCTACAAGTCCAGCTGGCAGGGCCCGGACGGGGCCGATCCCGGCACCAAGAAGACCTGGCTGCGTGCCTTCCTGATCCGGTATGCCTATGTGGCCGATGGCGGCTTCGTCGGTGCGCGCGACCGCAGCGTGGCGCAGGTGCTGGCAGAGAGCCGGCTCTTTCGCGCGGCGCGCAGCCATGTGCAAGCCTTGCCGGCTGCCGATCGCCCGCGCGACGCGCGCGAGCTGGGCGAGCGCATGGCGCGCTGGGCGCGCGAGCACGGCTTCGCATGGGTGGCCGATCCGGCGCCGCGCTCGCGCTGGCGCAAGGGGCCGGATTTCGGCCTGCTCGACCTGCTCGCGCTGTCGGCCAGGCTGGTGGTGCCGGTGCTGGCGGCGCTGGGCTTCTTCTATGCCCTCGGCTGGGCCACGCTGCTGGCCGCCGATACGCTGCACGGGCTGGGCGTGGCCCTGCCGCGCGAGCTCCCCACCGCGGTGCTGCTCGCCTCCATCACCATCCTGCTGGCGCTGCTGCCCCTGCTGGGCGCCCTGCTCACCGGCGGCGGGATCGTCGCCATGGGGGTGCTGTTCTTCATCTATTCGGCGGTGGCGGTGTGGATCCTGGCGTCGGGCACCTACAAGGCCTTTGGCGCGGCCAGCCTGCTGTGGCCCACCTGCTCGGTGAACCAGGGCCTGCTGGGCGTGTTCGGCGTGCTGGCCTTTGCGGCATCGGCGGCCTTCGTGGCGATGGTGCCGGTGCTGTTCAAGCTGCGCGCGCCGCCCTTTTTTCCCGTGGCAGCGGTGGGCCTGCTCATGCTCCTGGCGCTGTGCGTGGGTTGGCTCTGCAGCCGGGTGATGTTCGGTGCCATGGAGGCGCACATTCCTTGCAAGGCCCAGGCGTGGACCTTGGTCGAAGGTGCTTCGCTCGCCACCAGCCTGGCCTGGGGCGGCGTGGCCTTCCTGTCGGTGACCGGGGTCTGCGCCTTCATCCTGGTCTTTGCCACGCGCTGGGCGCCGGCGCTGCTGCGCCAGGCGGACAAGCTCGGCAAGCCCGGCCCGCTGCCCCCGCTGCCGGCGCACCAGGTGCATCCGAGCATCCAGGAATGCGAGGCCCGGCTGACCGACCGCACCAGCCACATGATCAGCCTGACCGAGATCCGGCGGCCGTACTTTGTCTATCGCAACGTGCTGCGCCTGTGGCTGTGGTTCTTCAGCGTGCTGGGCCACTACGTGTTCACCGAAGGGGTGCTGGGCCGGGCGCGCGGCATCAAGTTCGGCCACTGGCACATCGTCGGCGGCGGGCGGCGCCTGCTGTTCTGCAGCAACTTCGACAGCGCCTTCGGCGGCTATCTCGATGAATTCATCCAGGGCGCCACGGAAGGCGTGAACCTGATCTGGCGCAACAGCGAGCTGCTGCCACGGGCCGCGGCCCGCGAGGACCAGCCCGGCATCGAGCTGGCGCGCAGCTTTCCGCCCACTTGCCTGGGCCTGTACCGCGGCTGCAAGGCCGAGCAGGTCTTCAAGGCCTACACGCGGGCCAGCATGCTGCCGCATCTGCACCGCTTCGAGGCCTACTGCCTGTCCAACCAGGACATCGAGCGCGCCACCCGGTTGCGCGAGGCGCTGCGCGGCACGCGCACCGCGTTGAAGGACGACCAGATCGCGAGGGCGCTCGAATCATGATGTTCACGGCGAACAAGAAGGAAGAGCCGCTGGAAAGCTTCCGCCAGGGCTTCGACGACATCCCGGCCATCGTCGGCACCGGCTTGCCGCAGCTGCGGCGCGCGCGCTACCTGCTGGTCCAGATCGCGGATGCGCGCGCGGCACGCTCGTGGCTGCGCGCGCTGATGGCCAGCGACGTGGTGCACAGCCTGGCGCGGGTGCGTGCCAGGAACCAGCCGAAGAAGAAGGTGGGGCGCGAGCCGGCGCCTGCCAAGCCGTCGCGCGACGTGGCCCAGATGGTCACGGTGGCCTTCAGCCATGCCGGGCTGATGGCACTGGGTGTGAAGGAGGATGCGCGCTTTCCCTTTCCCACGCCCTTCCGTGCGGGCGGCGCCAGCGCGCTTCGCAGGAAGCTGCTCGGCGACGCGCAGGAGCCGGCCTGGCAATGGGGCGATGTGGGGACAGGCGGCGGCTTCGAGACGCACCTCTTCATTGCGCACTACTGGAGCGAGCAGCTGGCGGGCGAACCCTTGGGGCTGCTGGATCCGGCACGGCTGCCCGCCGGCCTGCGGGCCCTGAGCATCAGCAGCTGCCCGAGCTACATCGCCTCGCCCGATGCGCCGGAGCCCGCGGTGTTCGAGCCCTTCGGCTTTCGTGACGGCATCGGCCAGCCGGTGATCGACGGCATGGGCCTGTCCAGCGCCGAGAAGAAGTCCAAGCAGGCCTCGGGCCGGCTGTTCGACGACCGGCTGATCCAGCCTGGCGAATTCGTGCTTGGCCAGCTCAACGAATACGGCGAGCGGTCGTACTGCCCCAACGTGGAAGGCTGGCCGCGCGAGGCATCGGCCACCGGCGGGTTCGGGCGCAACGGCACTTATCTGGCCGTGCGGCAGATCGAGCAGCACGTGGCCGTGTTCAACCAGTTCACCGCCTCGCATGCGCGGCCGCTGCTGGGCGACATGATGGTCGGGCGGCGCAAGCCCGGTGCCGCCTGCCCGACGGATGCCGCCGGCTATTCGGTGCTGGACAGTGCGCGCCCGCCGTCGGAGATCGATGCCTTCCGCTACCTGACGCTGGATGCCGACGGCCTGGAATGCCCGCGCGGCGCCCACGCTCGCCGTGCCAATCCGCGCGACGCACTGGCGGCGGGCGTGAAGGCCGGCATCGCCGACTCGAAGCTGCACCGGCTGCTGCGGCGCGGCCGAGTCTATGCCGAAGGCTGTTCCCAAGGGGCGAGCGGCGCCGATGCCTGCGCCGGCCATGCGGCCGGGCGGGAAGGCGACACGCCCTGCGGCCGCGGCCTGATGTTCGTGGCGCTCAATTCCGATCTGGAGCGCCAGTTCGAATTCGTGCAGAAAAGCTGGATCGCCGGCCCCCGCTTCGGCGACCTGGCCGACGAGCAGGACCCGCTGCTGGGCACCGACCCGGACCGCGCCTTCACCGTGCAGGGCTGCCCGGTGGGCGAGCGCATCGGCCCGCTGCCGCGCTTCACCACGGTGCGCGGCGGCGGCTACTTCTTCGCGCCCAGCCTCACGGCGCTGCGCTGGCTGGCGCAGGACAAGGAAACGGCCGCGGCGCAGCCGATGTGACGAGATGGAGCGGGGCGGCCGCGGCTACTTGTTGCTGCCGTCCAGCTTGGCCAGCGTCTGGCCGCGCGCGTCGAGCAGGATCAGTTCGTTGCCGGCCACGCTGTAGCTGGTGGTGGCCTGCAGGGCGGCCACGAAGCGCGTTTCGAGCTGGCCGCGCGAGGCGTCCAGGCAGGCCATGCGGGTGGACACGATCGGCCCGATCTTGAGCTGCGCGCCGGTGCGCTGGTAGTTGCCCGAGATGCGGTTGCAGCCGCCCGAGCCGCTCATGCGCCGGGCGCCGCCGTCGAAGACGATCTGCGCCGCCTGCCGCGGGTCGTCGCTGGGAATGACCGGCTGCGTGTCGATGCTCGCCAGGCGCCAGGTGCGCGACTCGATCGGCTGGTCCAGGCTCACGCTGGTGCAGCCTGCGGCAGCGGCGGCCGATGCCACCAGGAAGGGAAAGGCCAGCCGGCGAAGGGCAGAGCGAGCAGCGTGGAAGGGCATGGCAGGGTCCTCGGTCGCGTAGGTCGGGCCGCCATGGTAGCCGCTGCTCTTGCCCGCTCAGCGTGCGTTGTCAGCTGAGAACAACGCTGGACAGGCGCCGGCGGTAGGTGGCCACCGTCGGGTCGTCCGGCGGAATCTGCCCGTCCGCCACCTTGGCCTTGGGCGGCTCGATGATTTCCAGGATGGCGATGTAGGTCTTGCGGGCCAAGTCCTCGTTCCAGGCCTTGTCGCGCATCAGGATCTCGAGCAGCTCGTCCATCGCGTCGGTCCAGCGCTGGCTGGCCATGAGCAGCTGGGCGCGGCCGAAGCGGGCGCCGAAATCGCGCTTGGCCGCGGCGATCTTGTCGTCGAAGTCGGCCAGGCTCGGGGCAGTGCCGGTGGGCGGCGCGGCGAAGTCGATCGCCTTCATCCAGCGCTGCAGCGCGTCGAGCCGGCGCACCCCGGGTGCCTTGGCAATGACCGGGGCGAAAGCCACCTTGGCATCGTCCACGCGGCCTTGCTGCAAGAGCAGCTTGACGTAGTCGAAGCGGGCGTCGTCGTTGGACGGGTCGGTGGCCACCGCATGCTGCAGCTTCTCGAGCGCGCCTTCGGTGTCGCCTTCGGCCAGGGCGGCCTCGGCTTCTTCCTCGTGCTGGGCGGCTTCGAGCTCGTCCGCGCCTGGAACATGCTTGTCCAGGAACTCGCGGATCTGGTCGGCCGGAATGGCGCCCACGAAGCCGTCCACCGGCTGGCCGCCCGAGAACAGCACGCAGAAGGGAATGCTGCGCACGCCGAACATCTGCGACAGCTGCTGCGAGATCTGCGGCACCTTGTCGGCGTCCAGCTTGGCCAGGGTGAAGCGGCCGGCGTATTCCACCTCCAGCTTCTCGAGCACCGGGCCGAGCTGCTTGCACGGGCCACACCATTCGGCCCAGATGTCCAGCAGCACCGGCCGCGCCATGGAGGCGTCGATCAGGTCGGCCTGGAAGTTGTCGAGGGTGATGTCAATCATCGGATGAAGCTGGAGGCAAAACGTAAAATTCAAACCATGAACCAAACGATTCAGGTCGGCGTCGTGATGGGCTCGAACTCCGATTGGGAGACGATGCGCCACGCGGTCGAGATTCTCCAGCAATTCGGCATTGCCCATGAGGCGCGGGTGGTGTCGGCCCACCGCATGCCCGACGAATTGTTCGCCTATGCCGAGAGCGCGGGCCCGCGCGGCCTGGCCGCCATCATCGCCGGCGCCGGCGGTGCGGCGCACCTGCCGGGCATGCTGGCCTCCAAGACCACGGTGCCGGTGCTGGGCGTGCCGGTGGCCAGCCGCCACCTGCAGGGCGTGGATTCGCTCTACAGCATCGTGCAGATGCCCAAGGGCGTGCCGGTGGCCACCTTTGCCATCGGCAACGCCGGTGCGGCCAATGCGGCGCTGTTCGCGGTGGCCATGCTGGCGGTGGGCAACCCGGCCCTGCGCGGCCAGCTCGACGCCTTCCGCGAGCGCCAGACGGAGGCCGCCCGGGCCATGACGCTGCCGCCGCCCGCGCAGGGCGAGGCGCCCGTGTCGCCGTTCACGCCGCAAGGCGGGGGGGCGCTGTGAGTGCGGCAGTGGTCAAAACCCCGCTGCTGCCCGGCGCCACGCTGGGCGTGATGGGCGGCGGCCAGCTCGGCCGCATGTTCGTGCACGCGGCGCAGCAGGCCGGCTACTTCACCGCGGTGCTCGACCCCGACGCCGACAGCCCGGCCGGCCGGGTCAGCCACCACCATGTGCACGCGGACTACCTCGACAGCGACGGACTGGCCCGCCTGTCGCGCCTGGCCGACGCCATCACCACCGAATTCGAGAACGTGCCGGCGCGCGCCCTGGCTTCGCTGGCCGGCGACGTGCCCGTGGCGCCCGGCGCCGAGGCCGTCTCCATCGCGCAGGACCGGATCCGCGAGAAGGCGCATTTCGTGCGCTGCGGCGTGGCTTGCGCGCCCTATGCCGTCATCGAGACGGCGGAGCAGCTCGCCGCGGTCGATGAAAACCTGCTGCCCGGCATCCTCAAGACCGCCAGCCTGGGCTACGACGGCAAGGGCCAGCAGGGCGTGGCCACCCGGGGCGAACTGGGCGCCGCCTGGGCCGCGGCCGGCCAGGTGCCCTGCGTGCTGGAAAAGCGCCTGGACCTGGATTTCGAATGCTCGGTGATCGTGGCGCGCGGCCAGGACGGCTCGGCCGTCCACTACCGGCCGCAGCGCAACCTGCACCGCGGCGGCATCCTGGCCGTGACCGAGGCGCACGAGGAAGCCGTGCCGGCCGAGCAGGCCGCGCGCGCGGTCGAGGCGGCCCTGGCCATTGCCCACGGCATCCATTACGTCGGCGTGCTGTGCGTCGAGTTCTTCGTGCTGAAAGACGGCTCGCTGGTGGTCAACGAGATGGCCCCGCGCCCGCACAACAGCGGCCACTACACCATCGACGCCTGCGACCTGTCGCAGTTCGACCTGCAGGTGCGCACGCTGGCGGGCCTGCCGCTGGTCACGCCGCGCCAGCACAGCCCGGCCGTCATGCTCAACCTGCTGGGCGAGCTGTGGCTCACCCAGGGCGCCAAGCCGGTCGAGCCCGACTGGCCTTCGGTGCTGGCGCTGCCGGGCACGCAGCTGCACCTGTACGGCAAGCTCGACGCGCGGGCCGGCCGCAAGATGGGGCACCTGAACATCACCAGCCCCACCGTGGCCGAGCTGCGCCAGACCGCCCAGAAAGCGGCCGCCTTGCTGGGGCTGCCCTCGCCCTTCGCCGCATGATCCTGGACGGACATTCGGGCGAGGCCATCGAGGAAGCCGCCCGCCGCCTGCGCGCCGGCGAACTGGTCGCCTTCCCGACCGAGACGGTCTATGGCCTGGGCGCCGACGCGGCCAACGATGCGGCCGTGGTCGGCATCTTCGCCGCCAAGGGGCGGCCGGCCGACCATCCGCTCATCGTCCACGTCTGCTCCGGCGCCAAGGGCGACGAGGCGCTGTCGCGCTTTGCGCTGCCGCTGCCCGAGTTCGCCATGAAGCTGGTGCATGCCTTCTGGCCCGGCCCGCTCACGCTCATCGCGCCGCGCCAGATCGGCGTGGCCACGGCCGCGGCCGGCGGGCAGGACACCATCGGGCTGCGCTGCCCTTCGCACCCGGTGGCGCAGGCGCTGCTGCGCGCGTGTGCCGAGCGCGGCGTCGCCGGCCTGGCGGGGCCCAGCGCCAACCGCTTCGGGCGGGTGAGCCCGACCACGGCAAGCCACGTGCAGGGCGAGTTCGGCGACGAGCTGCTCATCATCGACGGCGGGCCGTGCGAGGTGGGCATCGAATCCACCATCGTCGACTGCAGCCGCGGCGTGCCGGTGCTGCTGCGCCCGGGGCTCATCACCCGTGCCCAGATCGAGGCGGCCTGCGGCGAAAAGCTGCGCGACCGGCACGATCTTTCCAAGCCGGACCCGCGCGCATCGGGCACGCTGGAGGCGCACTACGCGCCCAGCGCCAAGGTGCGGCTGATGGACGCCAAGGCCCTGCAGACCGGGCTGGACCTGCTGGGCGCCGAGGCGAAGAACATCGCCGTGTGGTCGCGCGCCGAGGTCAAGAGCCGTTCGTCGCACCTGGTGCTGCGGCGCATGCCCGACGACGCTGCCGCCGCCGCGCAGGTGCTGTTCGCCACGCTGCGCGACTTCGACACGCAGGGCGTCAAGCTGATCTGGATCGAGACGCCGCCCGACGGCCACGACTGGGAAGGCGTGCGCGACCGGCTGCAGCGGGCGGCGGCGTCCTAGTCCTGCGCCGCCCAGTCCACCAGCGCGTCGAAGGCCCCGCGCGCCGCGGCGGCATTGGCATGGTTGGCAATCGCCACCAGCACATAGCGCCGCCCGCTGGCGCCGTCCACGTAGCCGGCCAGCCCGGCCACGCCGTACTCGGGCATGGTGCCCGACTTGAGGTGCGCTCCGGCGCCCGAGCGCAGCTGGCGCCGGCGCAGGGTACCGTCCACGCCCACGAGGGGCAGCGAGGACATCAGCTCGGGCATCACCGGCGAGCGCCAGGCCACCTGCAGCATGCGCGCGAGGCCCGCGGCGGTGACTCGGCCTTCCATCGACAGGCCCGAGCCGTTGTCGAACACCGGCTGCCCCTCGCCCGTGCCGATGCGCTCGTTCCACCACTGGCGCAGGGCGCTGCGCGCGGCGGGGAAGGTGCCCTTGCGCTTTTGCGTGAGGCCCAGCGTGAGGAAGAGCTGGTCGGCCATCACGTTGTTGCTGTACTTGTTGATGTCGCGCACCACCTCGGCCAGCGGCGGCGACTGCATCTCGAAGGCCGGCGCCAGGTTGGCCGGCACGCGGCCGTCGCGCGCCGTGCCCTGCAGCTGTCCGCCCATCTGCGCCCACAGGCCGGCGATGGCGCGCGCGGCAAAGCTCTCCGGCTCGGGATAGGCCACGATCCAGCTCCCTTCGCCGCAGCCGGCCGGGTAGGCGCCGCCGAACTGGAACTGCCCGCCCTGGAAGTCGCCGCGCAGCTGCGTGCGCCAGTCGCCGCAGCCTGGCTGCTGGCCGTTGGCTGAAGCAGCCAATGGCACAGCGGCAGGCACGGCCACGCCGGCCAGCGGCGGCACGACGTCGACGCGCGCCACCTGGCTGGCGGCATCGGGCGTGAAGCTCAGCTGCACCGACTTGTAGTTGACCAGCAGCGCATCGGCGCCCGCGTTGTAGGCGCGCAGCGGCCGGCCGTCGAAGGCGCCGGGGTCGAAGGCCCCGGTGTCGAAGGCGCTGCGGTCCAGCACGATGTCGCCCGCGATGCGCTGGATGCCCAGCGCCTGCACCTTGCGCAGCAGCAGCCACAGGCGCTCGATCACCAGCTTGGGGTCGCCGCGGCCCTCGATGTAGAGGTTGCCCTCCAGCACGCCGGCGCGCACCGGCCCGTCGATGTAGACCGGCGTGTTCCAGGCGAAGGCCGGGCCCAGCAGGTCCAGCCCCGCGTAGGTGGTGACCAGCTTCATCACCGAGGCCGGGTTGACCGGCTCCTGGCTGCGCCAGGCCAGGCGCGGCGGGCGCTGGCCCTCGGCGTCGGCCACCAGCAGGGTGACGGCCTCGCGCGGCACCTTGGCGCGCGCGAGCGCGGCCTCGACCTCGCGCGGCAGCATGCCGTCGCCGGGGGCGGCGGCGGCGCCCGGCGAAAAGACAAGGGAAAAAAGAGAGAGCGATGCGGCCACGCAGCGGCGCGCGGCGGTCTGAAAGGCCGTGGGCATGCCCCGAATTATCCGGGCCTCGATAATCGGCCAGATGTCTTCGCCCGCCGCGCCGCCTGCTCCCGCCCCCCGGTTCTCTCCCAAAGCGATGGGCATCGGCGCGGCCGTTGTCACGGTGGTGGTGTGGACGGCGTTCATCGTCATCGCGCGCGCCTCGGCCGGCCGCTCGCTCACGCCCTTCGACATTACTTTTGCGCGCATCCTGGGCGCCAGCGTGGTGCTGCTGCCCTGGGGCGCCTGGCTGGTGGCGCAGGCGCGGCGCAATGGCGAACCCGGTGCCGGCTCGCTGTTCGGGCTGTCGCCGCTGCCGCTGCGCATCACGGCCGTGATCGGTGCCTTGGGCGGCGTGGTCTACGCCATGCTCGCCTACGCGGGCTTCTTCTTCGCGCCGGCGGCCCATGCCTCGGTGCTCATGCCCGGCAGCCTGCCGCTGTGGACGGCGCTGCTGGCCGCCTGGGCGCTGCGCGACCGCATCACGCCGCTGCGCGCAGCGGGCCTGGCGCTCATCGTGGCCGGCGACCTGCTGGTGGGCGGGCGCAGCCTGCTGCATGCGTTCGATGAAGGCGGCGAGGTGTGGAAGGGCGACCTGCTCTTCATGAGCGCCGCCTTCTCCTGGGCCTGCTACAGCGTGCTGGCCCGCAAGCACGGGCTCGAAGCCGTGCGCGCGACCATTGCGCTGACCGTGTTCGCCTTCATGACCTATGTGCCGGTGTACGGCCTGCTGGCCGCCGCCGGCTGGGTGCATTCCAACATCGGCACGGCGCCCTGGGGCGAGTTCGCCTTCCAGATGCTGTTCCAGGGCGGCGGCTCGGTGGTGGTCTCGGGCATTGCCTTCACCCGCATGATCCAGTACTTCGGGCCGGTGCGATCCACCATGATCACCGCGCTGGTGCCCGGCCTGTCGGCCCTGGGCGCGGTCGTCTTCCTGGGCGAGCCGCTGTACTGGAACCTGATGGCCGGCCTGCTGCTCGTGACGGCGGGCATCCTGTTCGGCGTGCAGCGTGCGCCGGCTCCTGCGACCCCGACGCCCGCAACGGCACGCAATTGCGCTTCGAAGGCCTGATCGACATGGCGCGCCTTCTTGCCTTCGACACCAGCACCGAAACCCTGTCGGTGGCCGTGCGCCACGGCGATGCCGTCATCGAGCGCACCAGCGCGGGCGGGGCGCAGGCCTCGTCCACGCTCATTCCGCTGGTGCAGGCGCTGCTGGCCGAGGCCGGCCTGCACCTGCGCGAACTCGATGCCATCGCCTTCGGGCGCGGGCCGGGCTCCTTCACCGGCCTGCGCACCGCCTGTTCGGTGGCGCAGGGCCTGGGCTTCGGCGCCGGTGTGCCGCTGCTGCCGGTGGACACCCTGCTGGCCGTGGCCGAGGAAGCCCGCCACCGCTTCGGCGCGCAGAAGGTGCTGGCGGTGCTGGATGCGCGCATGGAGCAGGTCTACAGCGCCGCCTACGACTTCAGCACCCAGGCCGCACCCGTCGCGCAGGCGCAACTGAGCGCGCCCGAAGAACTCGTGCTGCCGCCCGGCTTCGTGCTGGCCGGCAATGCCTTCGACGCCTACGGCGAGCGCCTGCCCGCGGGCGGGGCGCGGCATGCGGCGCTGCCCACCGCGGCCGCCATGCTGCGCCTGGCGCCCGCGCTGCTGACGGACGGTCGCAGCGTGGCGCCGGCCGATGCCTGGCCGCTCTACGTTCGCGATAAAGTGGCGCAGACCACGGCCGAACGGGCCGCGGCCAAGCAACAAGCCACCTGATCCGCCAGCCAGCCCATGAGCGCCGTCTTGCATTCCTTCGAAGCCCGGCTCGAGCCCATCACCCCCGACTGGGTCGATGCGGTCGTGTCGGTGGAGCAGCGCGCCTACACCCATCCCTGGACACGCGGCAACTTCATCGATTCGCTGGCCGTGGGCTACCACTGCCAGATGCTGGTGGCCGGCCACACCCTGCTGGGCTACTTCGTGGCCATGAAGGGCGTGGACGAGGTGCACCTGCTCAACATCACCGTGGCGCCGGAGCACCAGCGCCAGGGCTGGGCGCCGCTGATGCTCGAGGCGCTGTGCGGCTGGTCGCGGGCCGAAGGCGCGCAGTGGCTGTGGCTGGAGGTGCGCGCGAGCAACCAGCGCGCCATGGACGTGTATGCGCGCAAGGGCTTCCGGCGCGTGGGCGTGCGCAAGGGCTACTACCCGGCCTTTGACAACAAGCGCGAAGACGCCATCGTCATGAGCCTGCGCCTCAACGAAAGCGACACCGCCTGGGGCGGCCTGAAATGAAACCACCCCGTCCCTCGCGCACTTCATGTCGCTCGACTCCCCCTCAAGGGGCGCACCCGGCGGCCCGGCAAAGCCGGTTCCGCGGGTGCCCTGGCATCGGGGCGCCTCGGTTTCATGCGTCGTGGCCGATGCACGGCGCCATGGACAACTGAAATGAGCGAGCTGACAGTGGCGGACGAATCCATCGACAACGACCAGCGCGCCGCGCTGCAGCTCGACGCCCGCCAGCGCGAGATGCTGGAGCTGATGGGCGTGCGCCTGTGGTGGCCCGAACCCAAGGCGCAGCCGCCAGCCGCGCGTGCCGAGCCCCCGATCGCAGACCC
>NZ_BCUU01000111.1 GCF_001591385.1 Variovorax soli NBRC 106424 | reverse complement strand
TGCTGCAGGCTTGCGGCGGCGGCAGCGATGCCGCCCCGGCGCCTGCACCTTCGCCGGCTCCCGCTCCCGCTCCGGCCCCCGCGCCCGCTCCGGCGCAGTTCAAGCTCAACTTCAATGCCGTGGCCAAGAGCCTGGATGACGTGGTGAGCGTGCCGCCCGGCTACACGGCCAGCGTGCTCTATCGCCTGGGCGACCCCATTGCCGCCGGCGTGGCCGCCTACCTGAACGACGGCACGGACGACCCGGCCACCTACGACCGCCGCGCGGGCGACCACCACGACGGCATGACCTTCTTCGGCGCCGACGGCTCGGGCAAGTGGAGCAGCACGGCTGCGGACCGCGGCCTGCTGGTGATGAATCACGAAGCCATCACGCCGCTGTTCCTGCACCCCACGGGCCAGACCCTCGTCAACCAGGTGTTCAACGGCAGCACGCTCACGGATGCGCAGCGCTCCGTGGCCGGTGAAGTGCAGCGCGAGTTCTACCTGCACGGCGTGAGCGTGATCGAGGTGAGCAGGAACGGCAGCAGCTGGAGCTACAAGCAGGACTCGAGCTTCAACCGCCGCGTCCACACGCTCACCGAGATGGAATTCGGCGGCCCGGCCGCGAAGACGGACTACCTGAAGACCAGGTTCTCCACCGACGGCAGCAGGACCCGCGGTACGGTGAACAACTGCGCCAACGGCACCACGCCGTGGGGCACCTACCTCACCTGCGAGGAAAACTGGGCCGGCTATTTCCGCCGCATGACCGCCGTCGACAACCCCAAGCGCAGCGCGAAGGAACTGGCCTCCTTCAGCCGCTACGGCGTGAGCGGTGCGGGCCGCGAATTCTGGGCCACCGTGAATCCCGACACCACCGACAACCTCTACGGCCGCTGGAATACCGAACTGCTGGGCGCCAGCGCCGCCGACGACTACCGCAACGGCGCCAACACCTACGGCTGGGTGGTCGAGATCGACCCCTTCAACCCCGCCAGCACGCCCAAGAAGCGCACCGCGCTGGGCCGCATGGGCCACGAAGGCGCCTGCCTGGGACCGGTGGTGGCCGGCAAGCCGCTGGTCTGGTACATGGGCGACGACTCGCGCAACGAATACATCTACAAGTTCGTCTCCGCCAAGGCCTGGGACCCGGCCGACGTGGGGGGCGGCATCGCAGCCGGCGACAAGTACATGGACGACGGCAAGCTGTACGTGGCGCGCTTCAACGCCGACGGCACGGGCGTGTGGCTGCAGCTGGCGCTGGGCCAGAACAACATCACGTCCGGCTACGCCGCCTACGCCTTTGCCGATGCGGCCGACGTGGTGGTCAACGCCCGCCTGGCGGCCGACGCCGCCGGCGCCACCAAGATGGACCGCCCCGAGTGGGCCGCGGTGAACCCGAAGACCGGCGAGGTGTACGTCACGCTGACCAACACCAATTCGAGCGCGCGCCCCATCGGCTCGACCGACGCGGCCAACCCGCGCTTCTACAACGACCCCAAGGGCGCGGCGCAGACGGCGCAAAAGGGCAACCCCAACGGTCACATCGTGCGCTTTGCCGATGCCGGCGGCGACCCGGCCGCGACCACGTTCAACTGGGACGTGTACCTGTTCGGCGCGCGCAGCACGGCTGCCGCGGACGTCAACGTCTCGGGCCTGGTGGCCGACAACGACTTCTCCAGCCCCGACGGCATGTGGTTCAGCCAGGCTGCACCGGGCCTGCTGTGGCTGGAGACCGACGACGGCGCCTACACCGACGTGACCAACTGCATGCTGCTGGCCGCGCTGCCGGGCAAGGTGGGCGACGGCGCTGCCAGGACCCTCACCAACGTGGACGGCGCCACCACCCGCCAGCAGGCCACCTTCGTGGGCAAGGCGCCGGGCACCGAGGGCCTGCGCCGCTTCCTGGTCGGCCCGAAGGATTGCGAGATCACCGGCATTGCCGAATCGGGCGACGGCAAAGCGCTGTTCGTCAACATCCAGCACCCGGGCGAGACGACGCCGGCGGCCAGCATCGGCGATCCGACCAAGTTCGGCAGCCACTGGCCGCAAGGCGGCAGCGCGCGCCCGCGCTCGGCCACGGTGGTCATCACCAAGGATGACGGCGGGCTGATCGGGCTTTGAGCCTTGCGGGTCGCGTTCGACCCGCGGCCGCCCGGCGTTCGACAGTCACAAGCCAGCGCTTCACAGGCGCTGGCTTGTGCGCTTTTGGAGCCGGTCGAAACCAGGCGCCGGGTGAGTGACTTCACAACCGATGGATTGTGAAAGTCCAATACAGCTTATATTGTGTTTTTCGGAAAAACAAACTATAGTGCGTAAAACGTAAATACAGTCTAAGGGTTGTATGACTGACTTCGTGGTGCGCACGCCGGATCAGCTGCCCGCGCTGCTCCAGGCCTTTCGAAAGCAGGCCGGCCTCACGCAGGAAGAAGCGGCCGTCCGGCTGGGCGTTACCCAGCAGACGCTGTCCGCGCTCGAGCGAAACGCGGAACGAGTCAGCGCCGCGCGCCTGATGAAGCTGCTCGGCCTGCTGGGCGTCGAACTGGTCTTGCGCAAGGACGGCGAAGGGCAAGCCCGCGCCCCGGTCGCCAACTCGCCAAGCCCCAGTCCTTATTCCTGGTAGCCATGGGCCGGCGCTCGCACACGCAAGCCCTCGGCCTTTGGATGAACGGGGCCTTTGTCGGCACGTGGCGCCTGAGCCCGACGACCGGCGACGTGCTCGACTACGCGCCGGCCTGGGTGGCGGCCGAGCAAGGCCGGCCCCTCTCCCTTTCGCTGCCGTTTCTTCCTGGCGGCGCGGTGCATCGAGGTGCCACGGTGCGCGCCTACTTCGAGAACCTGCTGCCGGACAGCGACGCCATCCGCTCGCGCATTGCGCGGCGCTACCGGACGGGTTCGACCGATGCCTTCGAACTGCTGGGCGAAATCGGCCGCGACTGCGTGGGCGCCCTGCAGATTCTTCCCGATGGCCACACGCCGTCCGGCGTGCAGCCGGTGCAGGCGACGGCCCTGGACGATGCCGCCGTCGCGCAGGTCCTTCGTGCGGCAGTGACGCCAGGCGCGCTGGGCGTTGACGGCGACGAAGACGAGTTCCGCATCTCGATTGCAGGCGCGCAGGAGAAGACCGCGCTGCTTCGCTACCAAGGCCGGTGGTGCCTGCCGCACGGCGATACGCCGACCACGCACATCCTCAAGCTGCCCTTGGGCCTGGTGGGTGGCATGCAGTACGACATGCGCCACTCGGTCGAGAACGAGTGGCTGTGCTCGCTCATCCTCAGGGCCTACGGCTTGCCGGTGGCGGCGTGCGAACCCGTGCAGTTCGAGAACGTGAAGGCGCTGGCCGTGGAGCGATTTGACCGGGCGTGGGCGCAGGCGCCCGAGGGCGACAGCCGGCTCATCCGCCTGCCGCAGGAGGACATGTGCCAGGCCAAGGGCGTCGCGCCCACGCTGAAGTACGAAACCGACGGCGGCCCGGGCATCGACAGCATCATGGATGTGCTGGCCGGCTCCTCCCGCCGCGAGGAAGACCGCCGATGCTTCTTCGAGGCGCAGCTGGTGTTCTGGATGCTGTGCGCCACGGACGGGCATGCCAAGAACTTCAGCGTGTTCCTGCGCCCCGGCGGCAGCTACCGGCTCACGCCGCTGTACGACGTGCTGTCGGCCTACCCGATCCTTGGCAACGGAGCGGGGAAGCTGCCTGCGCACAAGGCAAGGAGGGCCATGGCGGTACGCGCGACAAATGCGCACTGGAAGATGCGCGAGATCCTGCGCCGCCACTGGATGGCGGTGGGCGAGCGCCATGGCGTGACCACGCCCGATGGCCGCGCTGCGGACGCCGTGATCGACGCGCTGGCCGAGCGCACGCCGCGGGTGATCGAGGAGGTGCGGCGCCAGCTGCCGGACGATTTCCCGCCGGCGGTGGCCGATCCGATCCTGCACGGGTTGCAGGCAGCGGCGAACAAGCTCGCGGCCTGATGAAGGCGCGCCACGCCTTCGCTCAGCGCGGCAGCGGCAGTGCCGTCTTGTAGCGCACCTGCTTGAGCGCAAAGCTGGAGCGGATCTTCTCGATGCCCGCAATGGGCGTGAGCTGCTCGAGGATGAATTTCTCCAGCGCCGCGATGTCGGCCACCGCCACGCGGATCAGGTAGTCGCTGTCGCCGGTCATCAGGTAGCACTCCATCACTTCCTCGTGCTCGGCAATGCGCTGCTCGAAGGCGGCCAGGCTCGCTTTGTTCTGCGAGGTGAGGCTGATGGAGATGAACACGTTCAGCCCCAGGCCCAGCGCCTGCGCGCTGGCAATGGCCACGTAGCGGTCGATGACGCCGGCCGCCTCCAGCGCCTTCACCCGCGCCAGGCACGGCGAGGGCGACAGCTGCACGCGGCGCGCCAGCTCCACGTTGGAGAGCGCGCCATCGCGCTGCAGTTCGTCCAGGATGCGCAGATCGATGGCGTCGAGTTTCATGGTGGCCGGAGAATTTCGCGATTTCGTGATTCGGCGGCAGTTTATGCTGCGTTCGACCTTGATCGGGCGCTCGATCGGCATCCTATTCTGGACCTTGCCGCCTAAAGTGCGGCAATATGAACGCCCCACTGCATCCCGAGCACCTGCGTGCCCTGCTGGCCATGACCGCCGCATCGCCGGACCATCACGACATCGACCCCGCCGAAAGCGCGGAATGGCGCGAGGCCTTCCTGGCGCTGGTGGAGGCGCATGGCCCCGAGCGTGCGCGCTTCATGCTGGGTGAACTGGCGCGCATGGCACGGCAGCAGCAGATCGGCTGGCAGCCCGAGCTCAACACCCCTTACGTCAACACGATCCCGGTCGAGGCGCAGCCCGCCTTCCCCGGCGACCTCGCGGTCGAGGAGCGCCTGGGTTCCCTCATGCGCTGGAACGCGCTGGCGATGGTGGTGCGCGCCAACCAGGCGTATGGCGAGCTGGGCGGCCACATCGCCAGCTATGCGAGCGCGGCCGATCTGTTCGAGGTGGGCTTCAACCATTTCTTCCATGCTCGCGACGACCAGCACCGCGGCGACCTGGTGTTCTTCCAGCCGCACAGCGCCCCGGGCGTCTATGCCCGCGCGTACCTCGAAGGCCGTCTGAGCGAGCAGGACCTGCAGCACTACCGCCAGGAGATCGAGGTGCAGGGCGGTGCGCGCGGCCTGTGCAGCTACCCGCACCCCTGGCTCATGCCGGACTTCTGGCAGTTTCCGACCGGCTCCATGGGCATCGGGCCCATCAGCTCGATCTACCACGCGCGCTTCATGCGCTACCTCACGCACCGCAACCTGCTGGACTGCGAAGGCCGGAAAGTGTGGGGCGTGTTCGGCGACGGCGAGATGGACGAGCCCGAGTCGATGAGCGCGCTCACCCTGGCCGCGCGCGAGAAGCTCGACAACCTGGTGTGGGTGGTCAACTGCAACCTGCAGCGCCTGGACGGACCGGTGCGCGGCAACGGCCGCATCATCGACGAGCTGGAAAAGCTCTTCGCCGGCGCCGGCTGGAACGTGATCAAGCTGGTGTGGGGCAGCGACTGGGACGGCCTGTTCGCCCGCGACCTCACCGGCGCCCTGGCCCGCGCCTTCGCGCAGACGGTGGACGGCCAGATGCAGACCTTCGCCGCCAAGGACGGCCGCTTCAACCGCGAGAACTTCTTCGGCCAGAATGATTCGCTGGCGCGCCTGGCCCAGGGCATGACCGACGAGCAGATCGACCGCCTCAAGCGCGGCGGCCACGACATCGTGAAGATCCATGCCGCCTATGCGGCCGCGGCCGCGCACCGCGGCCAGCCCACGGTCATCCTGGCCCACACCAAGAAGGGCTACGGCATGGGCACGGCCGGGCAGGGCAAGATGACCACGCATTCGCAGAAGAAGCTGGACGAGGCCGACCTGCTGGCCTTCCGCAACCGCTTCAACCTGCCGCTGTCGGACGAGCAGGCGACCACGCTGGCCTTCTACAAGCCCGCCGAGGACAGCGCGGAGATGCGCTACCTGAAGGATCGCCGTGCCACCCTGGGCGGTGCCATGCCGCGCCGCGAAACCGCCTGCAGCGTGGTGCCGGTGCCCGCGCTGGCCGGCTACGCGCAGTTCGCCGTGGCGGCGGCCGGCAAGGAGATGAGCACCACCATGGCCTTCGTGCGCCTCTTGGGCAACCTGCTCAAGGACGGGCAGCTGGGCCCGCGCATCGTGCCCATCGTGGCCGACGAGGCGCGCACCTTCGGCATGGCCAACCTGTTCAAGCAGGTGGGCATCTATTCGAGCGTGGGCCAGCGCTACGCGCCGGAGGACATCGGCTCGGTGCTGAGCTACCGCGAAGCGACCGACGGGCAGATCCTGGAAGAGGGCATCAGCGAGGCCGGCGCCATCGCCAGCTGGACGGCCGCCGCCACCAGCTACAGCGTGCACGGCCTGGCCATGCTGCCCTTCTACATCTACTACTCGATGTTCGGCTTTCAGCGTGTGGGCGATGCGATCTGGGCCGCCGCCGACCAGCGCGCCCGCGGCTTTTTGCTGGGCGCCACGTCGGGCCGCACCACGCTGGGCGGCGAGGGCCTGCAGCACCAGGACGGCAGCAGCCACCTGGTGGCCGCCACCATTCCCAACTGCAAGGCCTACGACCCGGCCTTCGCCGGCGAGATGGCGGTGATCGTGGATGCGGGCATGCGCGAGATGCTCATGGAGCAGCGCGACGTCTTCTACTACGTCACCCTGATGAACGAGAACTACGCGCAGCCCGATCTGCCGGCCGATGCACATGCGCACGTGCTGCGCGGCTGTTACCGCTTCGGCAGCTACGGCCCCGAAGGCGCGAAGAAGAAGGTGACGCTGCTGGGCTCCGGCGCGATCCTCACCGAGGTCATCAAGGCCGCGCAGGCGCTGGCGGACGAAGGCATTGCGTCCGAGGTGTTCAGCGTGACCAGCTGGAGCGAGCTGGCGCGTGACGGCCAGGCCTGCGAGGCCGACGAGGCCGGCGAGGTGCCTTTCGTTGCGCAGCAACTGGCCGCGACCCAAGGCCCGGTGATCGCCGCCACCGACTACGTGCGGGCCGTGCCGGAAAGCATCCGGGCCTTCGTGCCAGAGGGCCGGCGCTACGTGACGCTGGGCACCGACGGCTTCGGCCGCAGCGACACGCGGGCCGCGCTGCGCCGGTTCTTCGGCGTGGATGCCGCCAGCATCGCGGCGGCGGCCCGGCGCGCCCTGGCCGCCTGAACTGCAGCGCGGCGTGCTTGCGCGCTGCGCCGGTCTACACGCCCAGCGCGATGCCGTCGCTGCGCGGATCGTGCGCCCCGCTCATGCTGCCGTCCGCCTCGATGCGGATGGCCCCCGGATGGCCGGCCAGCGGGCTTTGCGCGTCGATGGGGCTCACTTCGTGGCCGCGCGCGGCCAGGGCCTTGAACACGTCCTCGCCCGCGTCGCGCTCCAGCTTGAGGCTGTCGCGCGAATCGGAAAAGGTGCGTCCCAGCAGGAAGCGCGGGCGCGCCAGCGCGGTGAGCGGGTCCATGCCGTAGTCGATCATCCGCGTGAGCACGGCGGACAGGGTCTGCGGCTGGCCGTCGGCGCCCTGCGTGCCGTAGAGGATGCTGGGCCGCCCGCCCTGCAGGTACATGCCGGGGTTGAGGGTGTGGAAGGGCCGCTTGCCCGGCTGCAGCACGTTGTGGTGCTTGGGGTCCAGCGTGAACGATGCGCCACGGTTGTGCCACAGCACGCCGGTGTCGCCCACCACCACGCCGCTGCCCCAGTCGAAGTACACGGTCTGCAGCACGCTCACGCAGCGGCCCTCGCGGTCGGCGGCGGCGATGTAGACCGTGTCCGCCGGCTTGAAGACCTGCGGCCAGGGCATGGCCGCGTCCATGCGGATGCGTTTGGCCAGCGCATCGAGGTTGTCCTTGGAGAGCATCTTCATCACCGGCACGTCCACGTACTCCGGATCGGCGATGTAGCGGTTGCGGTCGATGAAGGCCAGCTTCACCGCCTCGACCAGCAGGTGGTAGTAGTCCGCGCTGCCCTCGGCGTATTGCCGGAGGTTGAAGCGCTCCAGGATGCCCATGATCTCCAGCGTGGTGGCGCCCTGGGTGGGCGGGCGCAGGCCGACCAGCTCGCCGCCGCGGTAGCCCACGCGCAGCGGCATCTCGTCGCGTGCGCGGCAGCGCGCCATGTCCTGCGCGGTGAGCGGCGAGCCCACCTGCTTCAGGCCGGCGGCCAGGCGCCATGCGGTTTCGCCTTCGTAGAACTCGCGCGCGCCCTGGGTGGCGATCCGGTCCAGCGTGCGCGCCAGCTGCGGCTGGCGGAAGAGCTGGCCCACCTCGGGAATGCGTCCGCCCGGCATGAAGACCGGCGCGAAGCCCGGCCAGTCGCCCAGCTCCTTGGCGCGGAACTCCTGCCAGAAGCGCTGCGAGGGCGTGACCGGAAAGCCGTTGGCCGCATGCTCGATGGCGCGCTTGAACAGGGCGCTCCAGGCCAGCTTGCCGCCCCACGACTTGCGGCTGAATTCGAAGGCCTGGTCCCAGGTGTCGATGGTGGCGGCGGTGGTCAGCGCCGAGCCCGGCCCGCGCACCGGGATCGATCCGGAATAGCTCAGCGGATTGGCCGCCGCCTGCCCGGCGCCCGAGAGCGTGCGCAGGGTGCCCTTGCGGTCGCCGATCACCCAGAAGGCGTCGCCGCCGATGCCGGTGAAGTGGGGGTAGGTCACGCACAGGGCCGCGCCGATGGCGATGGCCGCCTCGATGGCGTTGCCGCCGGCCTGCAGCACTTCCAGCCCGGCGCGGCTGGCCAGCTCGTGCGGGCTGGTGACCATGCCGGCCGACGAGCGGGCGAGCTTGTTCGACGGCACGGCAGCCGCAGCCTGCGCGCGCACCGACGGCGGCAGCGCGGCGACGCCGGCGAACGCGGCGCCGCCCAGGAGAATGCTGCGGCGCGACAGCCTGGAAGAAGACGATGTGTCCATGGGGTTCCACTCCATTCGTGCCCGGCTCGGCCCGGCGAAGCGCGAAGGGTAGGAAGGAGGGGTGCGCGGCGTCTACGGACCCGCGCTGATGCGCTCAATTCATGGCATGGATGGTGGCGCCTTGGCGGGCGTGGCGGCGTCGATGTTGCGGGCGGTTCCGAGCAAGGTGGCGCACAGCTGCTCCTGCCCGTCGCCGTCCACCGCGTACACCTCGGCGGCGCAGACGGTCAGCAGGCGGCTGGCGTCCACCACCCGTCCGAGCGCGCGCAGGTGCGTGCCGCGCGCCGGCGCCACGATCTTCAGCGTGCCGTCGATGGTCGCGTTGATCCAGCCGCTGGGCAGCAGCGTGCCGGCCGCCGACACCGCTGCGAAGTCCGCGATGGCGAACAACGCGGTGGCCTGCAACTGGCCGGGACGAAAGCAGAACGCATCGAGCACCGGCATCCGGATTTCGGACCGGCCGCCCTCCAGGTGCTGAAAATCGAGCTGCAGGGTGCGGGCCATCGGCATGGCAAGAACCGCGTCGCGAATCAGTTGCGCATTGCTCATTTGCGGGGCTCCTTGGTTGGAGCGCCGAGCGTCGCGCCGCCCGCATGTCCCGCGCAATCACTTGTGTGACGACTTTGCCGCAGAATCAAAGGCTCCAGCCGGTTTCTGTCACGCACGCGTCACGGGTGATGACCATGAGCACCAACAAGCCACAACCCCCGCTTCCCTACCAGGGCGGATGCCTGTGCGGCGCCGTTCGCTACGAGGTGAACGCCGAACTTCCGCGCGCCTCGCATTGCCACTGCAGCATGTGCCGCAAGGCGCACGGCGCAGCCTTTGCCACCTACGCCACCGTGCCCCGGGCGAAGTTCCGTTTCACGCGCGGTGCCGAGGGCGCACTGCGCAGCTACGAATCGTCGCCGGGCATCCTGCGCAGCTTCTGCATGCACTGCGGCTCGCCGCTGAGTTGGTCCAGCAAGGAGACGCGCGACGCCGACGAGGTCGACTTCACGCTCGGTACGCTGGATGCGCCCATCGGCCCGCCGCAGCAGTGGCACATCTACACGGCGTCCAAGGCGTCGTGGTACGACATCGAGGACCATCACCCGCAATGGCCGGAGAGAAAGCCGGAGCAACAGAGCCCAAAGACAGGAGACAAGACTGAATGAGCGACAACCAGACGAACAAGCCCGTGGGCCTCATTGGCCTGGGCGCCATGGGGGCCGGCATTGCCGCCACCCTGCGGCGCGCCGGCTACCACCTGCATGTGTGCGACGCACGGCGCGAGGCGGCGGCGGCCTTCGCCCGCGACGGCGGCACCGCCCATGAGAGCCCCGCGCAGGTGGCGGCGCAGTGCGACACCCTCGTGAGCGTGGTGGTCAATGCGCAGCAGACCGAGGAGGTGCTGTTCGGCCCGGGTGGCGCCGCCGGCGCCATGAAGCCGGGCAGCGTGTTCATCATGTGCTCCACCGTCGATCCCAACTGGTCCATCGCGCTGGAAAAGCGCCTGGGCGATCTGGGCATCCACTACATCGACGCGCCCATCTCCGGCGGCGCGGCCAAGGCGGCCAGCGGGCAGATGACCGTGATGTCTTCCGCCAGGCCCGAGGCCTATGCCCAGGCCGGCGGCGTGCTCGACGCCATGGCCGGCAAGGTCTACCGCCTGGGCGACCGGGCCGGCGCCGGCAGCAAGGTGAAGATCATCAACCAACTGCTGGCCGGCGTGCACATCGCCGCCGCGGCCGAAGCCATGGCGCTGGGCATCCGAGAAGGCGTGGCGCCCGATGCGCTGTACGAGGTCATCACCCACAGCGCGGGCAACAGCTGGATGTTCGAGAACCGCATGGCCCACGTGCTGGCGGGCGACTACACGCCTTTGTCGGCCGTCGACATCTTCGTGAAGGACCTCGGCCTGGTGCTGGACACGGCGCGCGCCAGCAAGTTTCCGCTGCCGCTGGCGTCCACCGCGCACCAGATGTTCATGCAGGCCTCCACCGCCGGCTTTGCCAAGGAAGACGACAGCGCGGTGATCAAGATCTTTCCGGGCATCACGCTGCCGGAGGGCAAGGCATGAAGCTGGGTTGCATCGCGGACGACTTCACCGGCGCGACGGATCTCGCCAACAACCTGGTGCGCGCCGGCATGCGCGTGGTGCAGACGATCGGCGTACCCCCCGCGCCGCTGGCGGCCGAGGTGGATGCGGTGGTGGTGGCGCTCAAGTCGCGCACCATCGCGCCGGCGGAGGCGGTCGAGCAGTCGCTGGCGGCGCTGAAGTGGCTGCAGGCCCAGGGCGCACAGCAGATCTACTTCAAGTACTGCTCCACCTTCGACAGCACGCCCGAGGGCAACATCGGCCCCGTCACCGAGGCGCTGATGGAGGCGCTGGGCACCGACTTCACCATTGCCACGCCCGCCTTCCCGGACAACGGCCGCACCGTGTTCAAGGGCTACCTGTTCGCGGGCGACGTGCTGCTGAACGAAAGCGGCATGCAGAAGCACCCGCTCACGCCCATGACCGACCCCAACCTGGTGCGGGTGATGCAGGCGCAGACGAAGAAGCGCAAGGTGGGGCTCATCGACTACCGCAGCGTGGCGCGCGGCGCGCAGGCGGTGCGCGAGCGCATCGCGCAGCTGCGCGCCGAAGGCGTGGGCGTGGCCATCGTCGACGCCTTGTCCAACGACGACCTGCTGCGCCTGGGCCCGGCGCTGGCGGACCTGCCGCTGGTCACGGCCGGCTCCGGCGTGGCCATCGGTCTGCCGGCCAACTTTGGCATCGCGCCTTCATCCACCGCCGGCGCGCTGCCGCCGGCGCCCGGGCTGCGGGCCGTGGTGTCGGGCAGCTGCTCGCTGGCCACCAACCGGCAGGTGCGGCATTTCATCGACGTGGCCAAGCGCCCCGCGCTGGCGCTGGACCCGCTTCGCATCGCCAAGGAGGGCGCCGAAGCGGTCGCGCGCGAGGCGCTTGCCTGGGCCGGGCCGCTGCTGGGTGGCGGACCGGTGCTCGTGTATTCCACGGCCGAGAGCGAATCGGTGAAATCGGTGCAGGGCCAGCTGGGCGTGGAGCAGGCCGGCGCCATGGTGGAGCACTGCATTGCCGCCATTGCGCGCGGCCTGGTGGCCGAGCTGGGCGTGCGCCAGCTGGTGGTGGCCGGCGGCGAAACCTCCGGCGCCTGCGTGCAGGCGCTGGGCATCGCGCAGATGCAGATCGGCGCGCAGATCGACCCCGGCGTGCCCTGGTGCCATGCGCACACCCCGGCCGCGAGCGGCGCGGGCATCCGCATCGCCCTGAAGTCGGGCAACTTCGGCACCGAGGATTTCTTCACCAAGGCCTTCGCGGCGCAGGACGCGGGCGCATGAACGAACTGCAGCTGCGCGAAGAAATCGTGCGCGTGGGCCGCAGCCTGTTCGAGCGCGGCTATGTGCATGCCACCGCCGGCAACATCAGCGTGCGGCTGGACGACGGCGGCTTTCTCATCACGCCCACCGACGCGAGCCTCGGCCACCTGGACCCGGCGCGCCTGGCCCGGCTCGACGCCGGCCTGCAGCAAACGGGCGGCGACCGCGCCAGCAAGACCATCGCGCTGCACAGCCGCATCTATGCCGCCGCCGCGCAGGTGGCGGCCACGGCCGGCACGCGCTGCGTCATCCACACCCACTCCACGCACTGCGTGGCGCTCACGCTGCACGAGGCGGCGCCCGATGCCGAGCTGCTGCCGCCCATCACGCCCTACTTCGTGATGAAGGTCGGCCATGTGCCCCGCATCGCCTACCAGCGCCCCGGCGCAGCCGAAGCCGCGGAGGCGGTGGCGCAGGCCATTTCCCGCTATGGCCAGCGCGGCACGCCCATCCGCGCCGTGATGCTGGAGCGGCTGGGCCCCAACGTCTGGCACGACTCGCCGGCCGCCGCCATGGCGGTGCTGGAAGAACTGGAGGAGACTGCCAGGCTCCATTGGATGAGCCTCGCCGGCTCGCGCGGCGCGCCCGCTCCGCTCGACGAGGCCCGTATCGAAGAATTGCGCCGCCAGTTCGGCGCCCATTGGTAGAGAAGAAAGAACCCATGCCCCGATTTGCCGCCAACCTGTCGATGCTCTATCCGGAGCTCGATTTCCTGGACCGCTTCGAAGCGGCCGCCCGCGATGGCTTTCGCGCCGTCGAATACCTCTTTCCCTATGCCTACGAAGCGCGCGAGCTGAAGGCGCGGCTCGATGCCAACGGCCTGCAGCAGGTGCTGTTCAACGCCCCGCCCGGCAACTGGGACGGCGGCGAGCGCGGCCTGGCCTGCCTGCCCGGGCGCGAGGCGGAATTCCGCGAGGGCGTGAAGAAGGCCATCGACTACGCGCAGGCGCTGGCCTGCCCGCGCATCCACCTCATGGCCGGCCTGCTGCCCGAGGGCACCGAGCGCGAGGCGCTGCAGCCCGGCTACGTGGCCAACCTGCAATGGGCCGCGGCCGAAGCCGCCCAGGCCGGCCTCGACGTGCTGGTCGAGCCCATCAACACGCGCGACATTCCGCGCTTCTTCCTCAACCGCCAGGACCACGCGCATGAAATCGTGGAAGCCGTGGGCGCGTCCAACGCCAAGGTACAGATGGACCTCTACCACTGCCAGATCGTCGAGGGCGACGTGGCGATGAAGATCCGCAAGTACCTGCCCACCGGCCGCGTCGGGCACTTCCAGATCGCCGGCGTGCCGCAGCGCTTCGAGCCGGACGTGGGCGAGCTCAACCACGACTACCTGTTCGAGGTGATCGACGAGGTGTCCGCCGCCTGCGGCTGGCAGGGCTGGGTGGGCTGCGAATACAAGCCCGCGCGCGGTGCGGTGAAGAACGGCACGTCGGACGGCCTGGGCTGGCTGCGCAAGCTGCAGGGCCGGGCGGCGGCATGAAGCTTCAGGCGCTGCACATTCCGCGCGGCCTGCGCGGCCAAGGGCTCGGCGAGGCCCAGGCCTACGACATCACGCTGGACGACGGCCGCGTGGCCTCGGTGGAACCTGCGCGCGATTCGCACGTGCGCGGCACGCTCATCAGCTGCCCGGTCGATGCCCACGTGCACATCGACAAGAACTACACGGTGCGCGACGTCGGCCCGGCCAACGGCAACCTCTTTGCCGCCATCGGCCGCATGGAAGAAAAGCGTGCGCTATGGAGCGTCGAGCACTTCGCGCAGCGCATGGAGCGTGCGGCGCAGCAGGCCTGGCGCTGCGGCACGCGCGCCCTGCGCACGCACCTGGACTGGCCCCGGCCCGAGGCGCCGCGCTCGCTGCTGGCCTTCGAGCAGTTGCGCGAACGCTGGCGCGGCCGGCTCGAGCTGCAGTTCGTCTCGCTCACCCCGCTGGACGTGTTTGCCGACGCTGAAGCGGGCGGCCGCATCGCGCGGGCGGTGCGCCAGTCCGGCGGCGTGCTGGGCGCCTTCGTCTATCGCAACGAGGGCCTGGTGCACAAGCTGGGGCGGGTGTTCGACCTGGCGCAGGAGCACGGCCTGGCGCTGGACTTCCATGTGGACGAAGGGCTGGACGCCGACGCCACCGGCCTGCGCGCCATTGCCCAGCTGACGATCGCCCGCGGCAGCTCCGGGCCGCGCGTGGTGTGCGGCCATGCCTGCTCGCTGTCGGTGCAGCCCGCCGCCCAGGCGCAGGACACGCTGGCACTGTGCGCCAGCGCCGGCATCCACCTGGTGGCGCTGCCCACCACCAACCTGTATTTGCAGGGCGCGTGGGACGCCACGCCCGTGCCGCGCGGCATCACCCGCCTGCGCGAGGCGGCCGCGGCCGGCCTGCGCCCGGCGCTGGCCACCGACAACGTGCAGGACGCCTTCTACCCCTACGGCAGCTACGACCTGCTGGAGACCTTCGGCCTGGGCGTGCAGATGGCGCACCTGGCGCCGGCCGGCGACTGGCTCGATGCCGTCACCACCCATCCCGCCGCGGCGCTGGGCCTGTCGTGGGACGGCCGCATCGCCCCCGGCTGCCCCGCCGACCTGGTGGTTCTGGCGGCCACGGACGAATACGAACTGCTGGACCCGGAAGGCCGCGCACGCACCGTGATCCGCGCGGGCCGCGTGCTGCAACAACAAGACAAGGAACAAGCGCCATGAGCACCATGGGCCAGCCGATGGCCAACTACGCCGCCGCCAAGCGCGTCGGCGATTTCGTCTTCATGAGCGGCGTGGTGGCGGTCGATCCCGCCACGCGCCGCGCGGTGTCCAGCTACGAGGCGCTGCCGGACAGTGCCCGCAGTGCCTTGCAGGGCCTGGGCTACTGCACCGGCCAGATGTCGGTGGACGTGTTCGAGGCGCCCGTCGTGGCGCAGAGCTGGTACGTGCTCGAGCGCATCCGCACCCTGGCGGCCGAGCATGGCGGCACCATGGAAGACGTGGTGAAGCTGGTGCAGTACTTCCGCCGCCTGGAGCACTATGCGCCCTACAACCGGGTGCGCGGCCTGTTCTACCCGAGCGCGCCGCCGGTGAGCACGGTGGTGGAGGTGTCGCGCTTCCTGCCCGGCGACGAGGTGCTGGTGGAGGTCGAGGCGACCATGTACCTGCCGCCCCGGCAGGGCTGAGTCCGGCGCGAGGTCTCGCAGCATGGCCGGCACCGCCCCCGCGAGCTGCGACGTGCTGGTGATCGGCGCCGGCCCCGCTGGCAGTGCCTGCGCCCAGGTGCTGGCGCGCGCCGGCCTGGACGTGCTGCTGTGCGACCGGCACGCGTTTCCGCGCGACAAGGTCTGCGGCGACGGCCTGATTCCGGACGCGCACCGCGC
>NZ_BCUU01000110.1 GCF_001591385.1 Variovorax soli NBRC 106424 | reverse complement strand
GGCCGGCGCGGGCGCAGCGGCGGCCGGAGCCGCGCTGGCCTTGGCGGCCGTGTCGATCTTGGCGATGACCTGGTCGGCCGTCACCGTCGCGCCGTCGCCGGCGATGATTTCCGACAGCACGCCGGCGGCGGGTGCCGGCACTTCCAGCACCACCTTGTCGGTCTCGATCTCGATCAGGATCTCGTCGATGGCGACGGCTTCGCCGGCCTTCTTCTTCCAATTCAGCATGGTGGCTTCGGCCACCGATTCGGACAACTGGGGAACTTTGACTTCTACGATAGACATTTGAAGGGTCCTTGGGCTTCGTGTTTCTTGTTTGACGCTCTGCTCGTCGTTGTTACTTGGTCAGCACGAAGCCCTTGAGCTTGCCGAATGCGCCGTCGACCAGCGCCTTTTGCTGTTCCTGGTGCAGGTGCGAGTAGCCGACTGCGGGCGATGCCGAGGCGGCACGGCCGGAGTAGCCGAGCTTCTGGCCGTCCTGCATGTTCTCGTGGATCTGGTGCTGCACGAAGAACCAGGCACCCTGGTTCTGCGGCTCGTCCTGGCACCACACCACGTCTGCCGCGTTGGGGTACTTCTTGAGCTCGGCGGAGAAGGCCTTGTGCGGGAAGGGATAGAGCTGCTCGACGCGGATGATCGCCACGTCGTCGCGGGCCAGTTCCTCGCGCTTCTTGGCCAGGTCGTAGTACACCTTGCCCGAGCAGGCCACCACGCGCTTGACCTTGTCGGCCTTGAGGTCGCGGCTGTCGGGAATGACGGTCTGGAAGCTGCCCTTGGTGAACTCGGACAGCGGCGAGGTCGCGTCCTTGTTACGCAGCAGCGACTTGGGCGTCATGATGATCAGCGGCTTGCGCAGGTTGCGCACCATCTGGCGGCGCAGTACATGGAAGATCTGGCTGGCCGTGGTGGGCTGCACGATCTGCATGTTGGTGTCGGCGGCCAGCTGCATGAAGCGCTCCAGGCGGGCCGAGCTGTGCTCGGGGCCCTGGCCTTCGTAGCCGTGCGGCAGCATCAGCGTGATGCCATTGACGCGGCCCCACTTCACCTCGCCCGAGGCGATGAACTGGTCGATGACCACCTGCGCGCCGTTGGCGAAGTCGCCGAACTGGGCTTCCCAGATCACCAGCGTGTTCGGGTCGTTGGAGGCGTAGCCGTACTCGAAGGCCAGCACCGCTTCTTCCGACAGGATGGAGTCGATGACCACGAACGGTGCCTGGTTCTCGGCCACGTTCTGCAGCGGGATGTAGGTGCCTTCGTCGAACTTCTCACGGTTCTGGTCGTGCAGCACGGCGTGGCGGTGCGTGAAGGTGCCGCGGCCGCAGTCCTCGCCCGACAGGCGCACCGGGTAGCCGCTGGAGACCAGCGAGGCGAAGGCCATGTGCTCGCCCATGCCCCAGTCGACATTGACTTCGCCGCGGCCCATGGCGGCGCGGTCGTCCAGCACCTTCTTGACCAGCGGATGCACGGTGAAGGCACCGGGCACGGTCGTGATGCGCTCGGCCAGGCGCTTCCACTCGGACAGCGGAATGGCCGTGTCGCCGGCGTCGGTCCACTTCTTGTTGAGGAAGGGGCTCCAGTCGACCGCGTACTTGCTCTTGAAGTTGGTCAGCACCGGGTCGACCGTGTGCTTGCCGGCGTCCATGGCGGCGCGGTAGGCCTTGGCCATGTCGTCGCCCAGCGTCTCGCCCAAGCCTTGCGTGGCCAGCTTGTCGGCGTACAGCTTGCGCGTGCCGGGGTGCTTGGCGATCTTCTTGTACATCAGCGGCTGGGTGAGCGCGGGCGTGTCCTGCTCGTTGTGGCCCAGCTTGCGGAAGCAGATGATGTCCACCACCACGTCCTTCTGGAATTCCATGCGGAAGTCCAGCGCGAGCTGGGTGGCCAGCACCACGGCTTCGGGGTCGTCGCCGTTCACGTGCAGCACCGGCGCCTCGATCATCTTCACGATGTCCGAGCAGTACAGCGTGGAGCGGCTGTCGCGCGGGTCGCTGGTGGTGAAGCCGATCTGGTTGTTGATGACGATGTGGACCGTGCCGCCGGTGAAGTAGCCGCGGGTTTCGGCCAGCGCCAGCGTTTCCATGACCACGCCCTGGCCGGCGAAGGCGGCGTCGCCGTGCACCAGCACGGGCAGCACCTGCTTGCCGGCATGGTCGCCGCGGCGGTCCATGCGGGCGCGCACCGAGCCTTCGACCACGGGGTTGACGATTTCCAGGTGCGAGGGGTTGAAAGCCAGGCTCAGGTGCACCGGGCCGCCAGGGGTGCTGACGTCGGAACTGAAGCCCTGGTGGTACTTCACGTCGCCCGAGGGCAGGTCTTCAGGGGCGGTGTGGTCGAACTCGGCGAACAGGTCGGCGGGCATCTTGCCCAGCGTGTTCACCAGCACGTTCAGGCGGCCGCGGTGGGCCATGCCGATCACGATTTCCTGCACGCCCTTGGCGCCGGCCTGCTCGATCAGCTCGTCCATCGAGACGATGAAGCTCTCGCCGCCTTCGAGCGAGAAGCGCTTCTGGCCGACGTACTTGGTGTGCAGGAAGCGCTCCAGGCCTTCGGCCGCGGTCAGCTTCTCGAGCACGCGCTTCTTGTCGTCGGCGCTCAGCTGCGGGTTGGTGCGCGCGCTTTCGAGACGCTGCTGCCACCAGCGCTTCTGGTTCTGGTCGGTGATGTACATGTACTCGGCACCGATGGAGCCGCAGTACGTTTCACGCAGCGCGTTGAGCAGGTCGCGCAAGGACATGGTGTCCTTGCCGAAGAAGGTGTTGCTGGTGTTGAACACCGTCTCGAGGTCGGCGTCCTTGAAGTCGTAGAACGACGGCTCCAGCTCGGGAATGGCCGGGCGCTCGGTGCGCTTGAGCGGGTCCAGGTCGGCCCAGCGGGCGCCGACGTTGCGATAGGCGGCGATCAGCTGCTGGACGGCGGTGCGCTTGCGGCCCAGTTCAGAATCGGCGCCGCTGGCTTCCACCACGCGGGTGCCGCCCTTCTTGGCCAGCTCGGCAAAGGCGTTGATCACCGGCTGGTGCGCAACGTCCTTGGTGTTGGTGCCGTCGGTGGCGGGCACGTTCTGCAGCGCGTCGAAATACGAGCGCCAGTTGTCGGGCACGCTGGTGGGGTTGGCGAGGTAGTTTTCGTACATCTCCTCGACATAGGGCGCATTGCCGCCGAAGAGGTACGTGTTGCCTTGATAGGCTTGATAGACGCCGGAGCCGGGCGTCGACGATGAATCGCTCATGTTTGCGCTGACCTTCGTTTCCCTTGAGGAAACACTAGCTGGTTAGAAAACCTTCCGCGACACGGCTGAACCGATTGGCGGATGCGACTGTGGCTGGAAGGGCCCTGAGTACCCTCGCATTGTGCCACTACACGAACATGACGGTCGAAAGCGGAAAAACCAGACCTGTGCCTTTGATCAGCCTTGCAACAGCTGCCGGATCTGTTGTAGGGACGCCGGATCGTCCATCGTGGTGAGGTCGCCGGGGTCGCGCTGCTCGCACACCGCCTGGATCGCGCGCCGCAGCAGCTTGCCGCTGCGCGTCTTGGGCAGCGCCGACACAAAGCGCACCCGGGCGGGCCGCGCCACCGCGCCCAGTTCGTCGTTCACCCGCTGCATGACTTCGCCTTCGAGCGCGAGGGCACGGGCCGGATCAGTGAGCGCCTGCGAGTCCTTGGGCACCGCGAACGCCATGGCCACCTGCCCCTTGAGCGCATCGGCCACGCCCACCACCGCCACCTCGGCCACGCCGGCATGGCCCGAAATGCACTCCTCGATCTCGCGGGTGCCCAGCCGATGGCCGGCCACGTTGATCACGTCGTCGGTGCGGCCCAGGATGTAGAAGTAGCCGTCCTCGTCGCGAATGCCCCAGTCGAAGGTCGAATAGACCATGCGGCCCGGCACGCTCTTCCAGTAGGTGTTGACGAAGCGCTCGTCGTCCTTCCACACGGTCTGCATGAAGCCCGGGGGCGTCGGCCCTTCGATGACCACCACGCCCTTCTCGTTGGGGCCGGTGAGTTCCTCCCCGGTGGACTCGTGCAGGATCTTCACCTTGAAGCCGTACATCGGCAGGCCCGGGCTGCCGAACTTGGCGGCCTTGCGCTCCACCGCGTTGGCCAGCGTGATGATCGGCCAGCCCGATTCGGTCTGCCAGTAGTTGTCGATGATGGGCACGCCCAGCCCATCGCTGATCCAGCGCGCCGTGGGCTCGTCCAGCGGCTCGCCGGCCAGGAACAGCGCGCGCAGCGACGACAGGTCATGCTTCTTGAGCAGCGCCGGGTCCTGCTTCTTGAGCACGCGTACCGCGGTGGGCGCGCTGAACATGACCGTCACCTTGTACTTCTCGACCAGGCGCCACCAGATGGCGCCGTCGGGTTCGCGGTTCATGCCCTGCGTGGGCAGGCCCTCGTACATCAGGGTGGCCATGCCGGCGATGAGCGGGCCGTAGACGATGTAGCTGTGGCCCACCACCCAGCCGATGTCGCTGGTGGAAAAGTAGGTCTCGCCCGGCCGGCCGTCGAAGATGTGCTTCATGCTGGCCGCCAGCGCCACCGCGTAGCCGCCGGTATCGCGCTGCACGCCCTTGGGGCGGCCGGTGGTGCCGCTGGTGTAGATGGTGTAGCTGATGTCGGTCGCATCGAGCCACTCGCAGGGCACCTCGGTGGACGAAAGGCGCGCGGCCACGTCGCTGTCGAGGTGGTCGCGGCCCGGCACCCGGTCCATGGGCGCCAGCCCGCGGTCGGTCAGCAGGACCGCTTCGGGCTTGTGGCTGGAAATGCGGATGGCTTCGTCCAGCAGCGGCTTGTACGCCACCACCTTGCCGCCGCGCGAGCCGGCGTCCGCGCTCACCACCACCTTCGGCGCCGCGTCCTCGATGCGCGAGGCCAGCGCGCCGCTGGCAAAGCCGCCGAACACCACGCAGTGGATGGCGCCGATGCGCGCACACGCCAGCATGGCAAAGGTCGCCTGCGGAATCATCGGCATGTAGATCAGCACCCGGTCGCCCTTGCGCACCCCCAGCGCCAGCAGGCTGGCGGCGGTGCGCTGCACTTCCTCGTGCAGTTGCCGGAAGGTGTAGGTGCGCTCGCTGCCGGTTTCGGTGGAGACGTGGATCAGCGCCGGGCTGTCGCCCAGCTTTGCCAGGTGGCGATCCACCGCGTTGTGGCAGAGGTTGGTCTTCCCGCCGACGAACCAGTTCACGAACGGCGGCCTGGTGTCGTCCAGGACGCGCGATGGCGGGGTTTGCCAGTCGATCAGTTGGGCCTGTTCGGCCCAGAAGTCTTCGGGCGCCTCGATCGAGCAGCGGTAGAACGCGGCATAGGGGCTGTCGGGGTTCATCTTGTCTTGTCTCCAGTTCTTGGGTTCACGATATTGGCACCTAAACTGAATTCATAATTATGGAGATCCGGCTTTCGGGGAACTGACAGCCCGGCGACGCCGAACGACCAGGCATGAGACAATCTGGGGCTCGCCTGCCCAGGCAGGCCGCCCAGCCGCGACGCTTTGCCGGAGGCCGCCCTTCCCGCAAGACGCAAGCGCCTGCAGTCCAACGCTTTCCTGCAGTTCCAAGTTGAGGAAGGCAATCAATCCAGTTGCGCCGCAAGGGCTGCCAAGCCGTTGCCGAGAGGCTGCTGCATGACTTACAGCATCAAGGAAATCTTCTACACACTTCAAGGCGAGGGCGCCAACGCCGGACGACCCGCCGTGTTCTGCCGCTTCGCCGGATGCAATTTGTGGAGCGGGCGAGAGGAGGATCGGGCCACGGCCGTCTGCACGTTCTGCGACACCGATTTCGTGGGAACCGATGGCGACGGCGGCGGCAAGTTCCGCTCGGCCGACGAGTTGGCCCATGCGATCGCGGCCAAATGGCCCTCTGACAGGGTCCAGCGCCGCTTCGTCGTGCTGACCGGCGGCGAGCCCCTCCTTCAAGTGGATGCCGCTTTGGTGGATGCGTTGCACGCCAAAGGTTTCACCATCGCCATGGAAACCAACGGCACGCTCACGCCGCCAGCGGGCATCGACTGGCTGTGCGTCAGTCCCAAGGCCGACTCCAAACTCGCGGTCAGTTCCGGCCAGGAACTCAAGCTTGTCTATCCACAACCCGGCGTCGACCCGGCCAGATTTGAGGATCTCCAATTCGAGAACTTCTACCTCCAGCCCCTGGATGGGCCGGACCGGGTGGCCAACACCGCCAAGGCCGTCGCCTACTGCCAGCAGCACCCTCAGTGGAACCTGAGTGTCCAGACCCACAAGATGATCGGCATCCGATGATCTACGAACTCAGCCAGAAATTCTTCTTCGAAGCGGCGCACACGCTCGATCGAAACATCGACGCGGCCGGCAGCCGACGGATCCATGGTCACACCTACCACGCGGAAGTCACGCTGATGGGTGCGCCCGATGCCAGGTCGGGCATGCTGCAAGACCTGGGCAGCGTGCGCCGGCACATCGAGTCCATCCGGGCGTTGCTGGATCACCAGTTCCTCGATGAAGTGCCCGAGCTCGGGCCGGCGACGCTGGAGAATCTCTGCACCTTCATCTTCACGAAGCTCGTCGCCCGCTGCCCCCAACTGGTGGCCGTATCTGTAGAGCGCCAGGCCAGTGGCGACAAGTGCGTCCTTAGAAAGGAACGCAAGGCGGATGCCACAAGCGGTTCGGACTCGGTTGGAACTGCGACGCGAAGCGCCCTGCCCGCTTGAGCGTCACTCGGTCAGATGACCCATGGCAGCCCCACCCGCTATGAGCAGCTTGCGGACGACATGGCGCAAGCCATTCGGGAGGGGCTGCTGGAGGCGGGCGACCGCCTTCCTTCAGTGCGAGAGACCTGTCAGCGGCGAGGCGTCAGCCCCTCCACGGTGTTCCAGGCCTATGGCCTGCTGGAAGCGCGCGGACTCATCGAAGCCAGGCCGCGCTCGGGCTACTACGTCCGTGCCCCACGGCGAGCTTCGCGCCTGCTGCCGGAGGCGGCGGTGCCCCAGGCCGAGGCGTCGCGCGTGGCGGTCAGCGCACTCGCCTTCGAGATCCTGGAGTCCACCCGGGTGCCCGAGGTCGTTCCGCTGGGCTCGGCCTTTCCGGCCCCTCACCTCTTCCCGCTGGAAGAGCTGGCCCGGGCAGGCGCGCGGGCCATGCGGCGCCTGCGCCCCGAGCAGATCACCACCGCGCTGACCGTCGGCGACGAAGGCCTGCGCCAGGCCTTGAGAAAGCGCTATGCGCTGCAGGGCGTGCCGCTTGCGGCGGACGAACTGGTCATCGCCAACGGGGCCATGGAGGCGCTGAACCTGTGCCTGCAGGCCGTCACGCAGCCCGGGGACATCGTGGTCGTCGAATCGCCGACCTTCTACGCCTGCCTGCAGGCACTGGAGCGCCTGAACCTGCGCGCGGTGGAAGTGGCCACCGACCCCCGGGAGGGCGTGGTGCTGTCCGACCTCGAGCGGCTGCTGGGCCAGCACCAGGTCGCCGCCTGCTGGTTCATGCCCAATTTCCAGAATCCGCTGGGCGCGCTGATGCCGCTCGAGCGCAAGCGGGAACTGGTCGATCTGCTGGCCAAGCACTCGGTGCCGCTGATCGAGGACGACGTGTACGGCGAGCTGTACGCGCACGCCCGGCGTCCGCCTCCGGCCAAGGCCTTCGACCGTTCCGGCGGCGTGATGCACTGCGCCTCTTTCTCGAAGTGCCTGGCGCCGGGCTATCGCGTGGGTTGGGCTGCCGCGGGGCGCTACGCCACCGACGTGCTGCGCCTGAAGATGATGACGTCGCTCGCCACCTCGGTCCCGCCGCAGCTGGCCATTGCCGAATACCTCGCCCAGGGCACCTACGACCGGCACCTGCGCCAGCTGCGCTCGGCGCTGGCGGCCGAGCAGCATCGCGTGAGACGGCTCATCGAGCGGCATTTCCCGGCCGGCACACGCGTCACGCTTCCTGCCGGCGGCTACTTCCTGTGGCTGGAAATGCCGCCGGGCGTGGATGCGCTCGACCTGCACCACCGGGCCATGGCCCTGGGAATCAGCACCGCGCCGGGCGTTCTCTTCTCCGCCGACAGGCGCTTTGTCCACCACCTGCGCTTGAACGTGGGCTACCCGGGAGATGCCCGGGTCGATCCGGCCCTGCGCCAGCTTGGCAAGCTCGCTGCGTCGATGGCCTGATTTCCCGACTCGGGACAGCCAGGGCCTGTGAACGCGACCCCCTTGCGTAGCGTTAACAGGCCCTAGTCGCGGTCGTAGGAAAACTGGATCCCCGCCGTACCGCCGGTTTCGATGAACAGGTTCATGAAGGCCGGGACTGTTTCCTTGCGCGCCCAATCGCGCTGAAGTTCGCAGAACATCTGCGGCACGCTGATCATCTTTGCCCCCGCCTGCTCGATGCGGCGCAACGCAGCTTCATGCGCAGCCAGCGAGGTTCCACCGACCGCATCGGCGACGACGAAGACTTCGTAGCCTTCGTTCAACGCATCGAGCGCAGGGAAGGTCAGGCAAGCCTCGGTCCACAGTGCAGTCATGATCAGCTTCCTTCGCCCGGATTCCTTGACCGCCGCCCGGAATTCGACGTCCTCCCACGAGTTGATGGACGTGCGGTCGTAGGTCGGAATGCCTTCGAGCGCCTTGCGCACCTGCGGAATCGGCGGCTTGTTGAGGCCGGTCTTGACGTTGACGGTGGAGTGCACGATCGGCAGGCCATAGGCGACAGCGGCCTTGCACGCGCCGACGATGTTGTTGATCAGCAGTTGACGGTCCATGGACGCTATCGAGTTCACCTGCACAGGCTGGTAGTCGATGATCACGAACGCAGAGTTCTTCGGGGTGAGCAGGATGTCCTTGACGGGATCTCGAATCGCTTCACTGGCCATGGCGGCCTCCTCTGGGTGGATTTCCAAGTGCTGAAGCGCAGCACGCGTCGGTGCCAATCGGCCTATCGGGCCCGGGACTGGATCGGAGGCCGGATCGGCCCGGCACCGACCCGACATTCTGGGCGCTCTGAGCGCGCAGCGATAGGGGAAATCAAGCGCAGAGGACCAGCCATCTGAGCTGGTCAAAAAGCAGGAAATCTGCATCCGCCGCACAGATTTCGCCAGCGCATGATGGCTCCATGAATTTCAGATCGAGAACCCGTCCGGCCGCAGGACCCGAAGCAGCCTGCAACACCCCCATCCCCCGCCTCTTTGAAGGCATGCCGCCAGGAGCAGCGAAATGAACGGCGACGTCTGGGGCGTGGTCCTGGTGTTCACGGTGGCGGTTGCCTTGATGGCGCTGTGCGCCCTCACGACCAGCAAGTGGAAGTGAGCGGTACGTCAGCGCGCGTTCTGGCGCGCAGGTAGCGCCACCGGCGCCAGCGTGGCGCGAAGGCGCTCGTCGGCGCCGGGGCGGGCGGGCACTTCCACTTCCAGCGCCTGCTCCACATTGCCGATGTGCGCCAGCATGAGTTCGCGCGCCCTGCCCGTGTCGCCGGCTTCGAGCGCGGCGACGATGGCCGCATGCTCCGCGCATGACACGTCCGCCTCGTGGGTGGACTGATACAGCGTCGCCGCCAGCGTGGTGCGCGCCGTGAGGTCGCGCAGCACGTCCACCAGCAGGCGGTGGCCCATCTGGTCGGCCAGGCAGACATGGAAGTCGGCCAGAAGAAAGGCGCGGGTGGCCGCATCGGCGCCCGCAATGGCGCGCTTCTCGTCGGCAATGTGCTCGCGCAGCTTGCGGATCACCTTCGACAAAGGGCGGCCGGCCTCGGCCAGGATGCCGGCCTCGACGATGCGGCGGGCCGCGAAGGCGTCGCGCGCTTCGTCCACCGAGGGCTCCACCACGAACCAGCCCCGCCGTGACTGCACGGCCACGAAGCCGCGCGCCTGCAGCTGCATGAGCGCCTCGCGCACCATGGTGCGGCTCACGCCGAAGTTCTCCGCCAGTTGCTGCTCGCCCAGGCGCTCGCCGGGTGCGAGCTTCTGGGCGAGGATGGCTTCGACCACGCGCTCGGCAATGGTGGTGGGACTGATTTCCGCACGAGTGGACATGGCCGGAGCGTATCAGTGCACGCCGTGGGCAGCGGCCGCGCCGGCCACGACTGCCTGGCCATGTGCAGCGGCCACCGGCGAGTCGGGTTCGGCCAGCGGTTCGTCTTCGGGCGAATGGGTGCCATCGAGCACGGCGCGGGCCCGTTCGCGGTCGATGTCGCCTTCCCACGAAGCGATGGCCACGGTGGCGACGCAGTTGCCGATCAGGTTGCCTAAAGCGCGGGCAATGCCCATGAACCAGTCGACCGAGAGCACCAGCACCAGGCCGATGGCCGGGATGGCCGGAATGGCATGCAGCGTGGCGGCCAGCACCACGATGGCCGAGCCCGGCACGCCGTGTGCGCCCTTGGAGGTGACCAGCGAGATCGCCAGGATGGTCATCAGGTCCGCCATGCTGATGGGCGTGTTGGTGGCCTGCGCGATGAACACGGCGGCCAGCGTGATGTAGATGGAGAAGGCGTCCAGGTTGAAGGAGTAGCCGGTGGGAATGACCAGGCCCACCGTGGAGTCCCGGATGCCCATGAAGCGCAGCTTGGCCATGATCTGCGGCAGCACGCTGTCCGACGATGTGGTGGCGAAGACGATGGCCAGCTCTTCGCGCAGGTAGCGCAGCAGCTTGAAGAGGCTGAAGCCCGAAACGCGCATCACCAGCCCCAGCACCACCACCACGAACACGATCACCGAGGCATAGAACAGCGCCACCAGCATGCCCAGCTGCTTGAGCGAGCCCACGCCGTACTTGCCGACGGTGAAGGCAATGGCGCCCAGCACGCCCAGCGGCGCCAGCTTGATGATGATGCCCATGATCTTGAACAGCACCAGCGACAGCGCGTCCACCACCTGGGCCACCGGCCGGCCGGCGTCGCCCAGCAGGGCCAGCGCGCAGCCGAACAGCACCGCGAACAGCAGCACCTGCAGCACGTCGCCGGTGGCGAAGGCATTGACCACCGTGGTGGGAATGAGCTTCATCAGAAACTCGACGGTGCCGCCGCTGGTGAGCTTGTCGGCATTGGATGCGTAGGCGCTCATCGCAGCCGCGTCGAGCTGGTGCGGGTCCACGTTCATGCCCACGCCGGGCTTGAAGACGAAGGCCGCCACCAGGCCCATGGCAAGTGCGATGGTGGTGAGTACCTCGAAGTAGATCAGCGCCTTGACGCCGACGCGCCCCACGCGCTTGAGGTCGCCCGCGCCGGCGATGCCGTGCACCACCACGCAGAACACCAGCACCGGAATGATCATCTTGATCAGCTTGATGAACCCGTCGCCCAGCGGCTTGAGCTTGGCGGCGAATTCAGGAAAGAACAGGCCCAGCAGCACGCCCAGCACGAGCGCGATCACGACCTGTCCGAAGAGGGATCTGGCGAAACGGAACATGGGTTTTCTCCCGGTCTTGAGGTTGCATGCAAGTTTTCCGTTTGCTTGCATACAACAAGTGTAGGCAAGACGACATCAAGCACCTTGGGGGTTTACCCGCCCATTCCGTGGATCCCCTATCCGTCACGCCCGCCGCCCCACCACGGCGCCAGCGCCTTACCCCGCCAGCACCTTGATGAACGCCAGGCTCGCCGGCGCCAGCGTGCGGCCGATGCGGGTGACGATGCCCACCGACCGATGGGCCGCCGGCTGCACCAGCGCGATGGCCGCCAGTCCCCGCATGTCGGCCAGCCCGAGGGACAGCCGCGGCAGCGCGGCGATGCCCAGGCCCTCCTTCACCAGCGCGCAGCAGGCCGCCACGCTGGGCGCCTCGATTGCGGCGCGCACCGTAAGCCTCTTTCGAACGAACACGCCATCCACGATCTGGCGGATGCTGCTGCCGGACTGGACGCTCAGGCACGGCCGCTCGGCCAGGACGGACCACGGCACACTGGCGCGCGCAGCCAGCGGATCGTCGTCGCGGCACACCAGCACCATGGGGTCGTCCTGCAGCGGCTGGTAGCGCAGCCGCTGGTCCGGCGCCGGCCTGGCGCACAGGCCGAAATCGGCCCGGCCCTCTTCCACCGCGGCCAGCAAGGCGTCGGCCGCCAGCTCCTGCAGCTTGAACTCCACGTGCGGATGCTGCTGCCTGAATTCGGCAATAGCCGAAGGCAGCAGCGCCACGTTCATGGAAGGCAGCGCCGCCACGCTGACCTGCCCGCTGTAGCCCTGCATGAAGTGGCCCAGTTCGCTCAGCGCGCTGTCGAAGTCGCCCAGCACGCGGCGGGCGATGTGCAGCAACTCCTGCCCGGCTGGGGTGATCGTCACGCGCCGCGTGTCGCGATCGAAAAGGCGCGCGCCCAGGGCCTGCTCGGCCAGGCGCAGCGTGCGGCTGAGTGCGGGCTGCGAAATGCCCAGCTGGCGCGCCGCGGCCCGAAAGCTGCCGGCCTCGGCCACTTCCACGATGACTTCCAGTTGGCGAAGGCTCAGGTTCAGGCGCATCGGCGGGGGGCTTTGAGTGATCCATTCAAGTTATCACAGAAAACAACTCGTGTGGATTCACAGATCAGTGGCGGCTGCCTAGACTGGGCGCCATCAAGGAGACAGACAAGATGAGCACAGCGGCAGCAGCCCCGCTCGCGGGCGTGCGGGTGGTCGAACTTGGGCAGGTGCTGGCCGGCCCTTTTGCGGGCGCGATCCTGGCAGACCTGGGTGCGGAAGTCGTGAAGGTCGAACGCATCGAAGGCGGCGACGACGCGCGCCGGATGGGCGCGGCCTTCCGGCACGACGACGCGCTCGTGTTCCACATCTTCAACCGCGGCAAGCGCTCCGTCGCGCTGGACCTGCGGTCCGAAGCGGGCCGCGCCAGCCTCGAGCAGCTGCTTGCGCAGGCCGATGTGTGCATCCACAACCTGCGGCCGGACGTGCCCAAGGCGCTCGGCATCGACGGGCCGTCGGTGTGCGCGCGCCATCCCCGCCTGATCTACGGCGAAATCTCTGCCTTCGGCCATCTGGGGCCGATGGCCATGCGGCCGGGCTACGAGCCGCTCATCCAGGCCTTCAGCGGCCTGTCGAGCACCAACGGCGGCCCGGACGACCCGCCCCTTCGCTCCGGCGCTTCGGTGTGCGACCAGGGCAGCGGCATGTGGCTTGTCATCGGCGTGCTGGCCAAGCTGCACGAGCGCGCGCAGACCGGGCGCGGCGGCATGCTGCAGACCTCCCTGCTCGAGACCGCCCTGGTCTGGAACGGCCAGAAAAGCGACGCCTACCTGAACGAAGGCCGCCTGCCAGCGCGGCACCGCTCGGGCCATCCGGGCTTCGTGCCCTACGAGGCCTTCGACACGGCCGACGGGCCCTTGCTCATCTGCTGCGGCAACGACCGCCTGTTCGCCAAGCTGGCCGAGGTCTTGGACCGGCGCCAGTGGCTGGACGACGAGCGCTTCGCCACCAACCGGGCGCGCCTGGCCCACAAGGAAGAGATGCTGGCCGAACTGGCCCCGCTGCTGAGCGAACGGCCCCGCGCCGAGTGGGTGGAGCGCCTCGAGGCCGCGGGCGTGCCCTGCGCCCCCATCCACAGCGTGCCGCAGGCACTGGAAGACCCGCAGGTGCAGGCGCTGGGCCTGCTCGCGCAGGTGCCCGGCGAGGATTTCCGGCTGACGGCCTCGCCGCTCTCCTTCGACGGCACGCGGCCCGCCATTGCCGCAGCCGCGCCGCGGCTGGGCGAGCACAACGCGCGCTACGGCCTGCCCGAATTCAACCCCGCCCCCTGACCGATCCCGTCCAAGCACAACAAGGAGACCACCATGTTCCATCCTCGCCGCCGATTCGCTGCGCTGCTCGCCGCAGCCGCCTGCGCCCTGGCCCTGCCTGCCGCCCAGGCAGACACCTTTCCGAGCAAGCCGATCACGCTGGTGGTGCCCTTCGCGGCCGGCAGCGGCACCGACCAGATGGCCCGCGTCTTCGCCCAGGTGATGGGCGAAGAGACCAAGGTGCCCATCGTGGTGGACAACCGCGGCGGCGCCAGCGGCTTCATTGCAGCCCAGTACGTGGCCAAGGCCGCGCCGGACGGCTACACCGCCCTGATCACCACCAACACCACCCAGTCGGCGAACGAGCATCTGTTCAAGAAGCTGCCCTACGACCCGGTGAAGGACTTCGCGCCGGTGAGCCTGCTGTCCAAGGGCTACATGCTGCTGCTGGTGCGGCCGGACTCGCCCTACAAGTCGGTGAACGACCTCCTTGCCGCCGCGAAGAAGTCGCCCGGCAAGCTCAACTTCGGAAGCGGCTCCTCGTCCAGCCGCGTGGCCAGCGAACTGCTCAAGCAGATGGCTGGCGTGGACATGATCAACGTGCCGTACAAGAGCAACCCCATGGCCATCACCGACCTCATCGGCGGGCAGGTGGACTTCATGTTCGCCGACGCGCCCACCGCACTGCCTCAGGTGGAAGGCGGCAAGCTGCGCGCGCTGGCCGTGAGCGGCACCAAGCGCCTCGCCAGTGCGCCCAACCTGCCGACGGTGGACGAAGCGGGCGTGAAGGGCTACGACATGTCGTACTGGACGGCGATCTACCTGCCCGCCGGCACGCCGCAGCCCATCGTGCAGAAATTCAACGCCTGGCTGGCCAAGGCCTCGGCCACGCCAGTGGCCCGGGACTTCCTGGCCAAGACCAGCGGCGAGGAAGCCTTGAGCACGCCCGAGCAGCTGGCCCAGTTCCAGGCGGCCGAGTCGAGCAAGTGGGGCCGCGTCATCAAGGCCGCGGGCATCCAGCCCGAGTGAAGCCTTCAACCGACCGGAGACACACGTTGAGCGAATCCGCCAAGAAGACCATCCGCATCGGAGGCGCCTCCGGCTTCTGGGGCGACAGCAGCGTGGGCGCGCCGCAGCTCGTACGGCAGGGCAAGGTCGACTACCTGGTGTTCGACTACCTGGCCGAACTCACCATGTCCATCCTGGCCGCGGCGCGGCTGCGCAAGCCCGAGCTGGGCTATGCCACCGACTTCGTCACCGTCACGATGAAGAGCCTGCTGCGAGAGATCACCGAGCGCGGCATCCGCGTGGTGAGCAATGCCGGCGGCATGAACCCGCAGGGCTGCGCGCAAGCCATTGCCGCACTGGCGGCCGAACAGGGGCTCGCGGTGCGGATCGCCGTGGTCGAGGGTGACGATGTGATGCCGCTGCTGCCTGCGCTGCGCAGCGAGGGCGTGCGCGACATGCAGAAGGGCCATCCCCTGCCGGACAAGGTGCTCAGCGCCAACGCCTACCTGGGCGCGCTGCCGATCAAGGCCGCACTCGACCAGGGCGCGCAGATCGTCGTCACCGGCCGCTGCGTGGACAGCGCCGTGACGCTGGGCGTTCTGATGCATGAATTCGGCTGGCAGACGGGCGACTACGACCGCCTGGCGCAGGCCAGCCTGGCCGGCCACGTCATCGAGTGCGGCTGCCAGGCCACGGGCGGCCTGCACACCGACTGGGAGCAGGTGCCCGACTGGGCCAACATCGGCTACCCCATCGTCGAATGCAGCGCCGACGGCAGCTTCGTGGTGGGCAAGGCGCCCGGCACGGGCGGCCTGGTGAGCACGGCCACCGTGGGCGAGCAGATCCTGTACGAAATCGGCGACCCGGGCGCCTACCTGCTGCCGGACGTAACCTGCGATTTCACGCAGGTGCGGCTGGAGCAACTCGGTACGGACCGCGTGCACGTGAGCGGCGCGCGCGGCCGTGCGCCCGGCAGCGGCTACAAGGTGTGCGCCACCTTCGTCGACGGCTTTCGCTGCAATGCGCAGCTGACCATCGTCGGCATCGATGCGGTGGCCAAGGCACGCCGCACCGGCGAGGCGCTCGTCGAGCGCACGCGCCGGCTCTTTGCCGAGAACGGCTGGGGCGACTACACCCGCACCCACATCCAGGTGCTGGGCGCCGAGAGCTGCTACGGGCCGCATGCGGCCACCGGGGCAGC
>NZ_BCUU01000109.1 GCF_001591385.1 Variovorax soli NBRC 106424 | reverse complement strand
CCCGCCGCCTCGGCGTGGGCCGGGGAGGGGCGTGCATCGGCCAGCGGCGCGGTGGCCTGCGCGGGTCCGCCGCCATTCAGTGCTGCCGAGAGCGATATGGCGTCGGTCCAGCCGAGCCATTGGCTCAGTCGATCCGCGAAAGCTTGTTGGGATCCGGGGGGCTCGGCCTCGGTGAGGCGGGCGAGCAAGCGAATCAGCGCCGGGCCGGTGAAGTCTGTGCGTCGCTGTTGTGACACTTTCAGCTTACAGCCAGGGGGAAGAAAACCAGGCAGTCTACACCGCCGGGTGGGCTCGCCGGGGGCCGTTACACAGTCATTACCAACCGGGCACGGCCGCCAGCAGCAGTTCCTGGATGGCCTGCACGCGCATGGGCTGGCGGCGCCGCGGCGCGTGGACCAGGTGCGCCTTCTGCGCCGGGCCGGTCCAGCGCGGCAGCACGCGCACCAGCGCACCGGTGCGAAGCAGCTCGTCCACCATCCAGCTGGGCTGCAGCGCAATGCCGGCGCCGGCCTGCACCGCCTCGAGCATGGCGACGGCGCTGTTGACGCGGTACCGGGCCGCCAGCTCGACCCGGGCCGGGCCCTCGGGCCCGTCGAGCGTGACGGTGTCTTCGGGGCTGGCATAGCGCAGATAGTCGTGCCGGGCCAGGTCTTGCGGGGCGTGCGGCTGGCCTCGGTTCTCCACATAGCCGGGCGAAGCCACCAGATAGCGCGGCCACGTCGCGAGGGGCTGCGCCACCCGGTCGGGCGGCAGCACGCCGCCGATGCGAACGGCCAGGTCGATGCGCTCCTGCACCGGGTCGATGAAGCGGTCGTCCAGCAGCAGGGTCACCTGCAACTGCGGATGGCGCGCCATGGCCTGGAGCATCAGGCGGTTCAGGCGCAGCTCGCCCAGCGCGACCGGGGCCGAGATGCGCACCAGGCCGCGCGGTTCGCGCGTGCGCTGCGTGAGTTCGCCCACCGCTTCCTCGTAGTCCTCGAGCAGCCGCCTGGCGCTGTCGAGAAAGCGCAGGCCCTCGTCCGTGGCCGCCACGCGGGTGCTGGTGCGCTCCAGCAGTCGTGCGCCCACCGAATGCTCCAGCGCGGCGACCAGCTTGCTGACGGTGGGCTGCGTGGTGTGCAGTTCGCGCGCGGCAGCCGACAGGCTGCCCAGGTCCACCGCGCGCACGAACGCGTTCATGGCCTTGAGTCGATCCATTGAGGGTATTCCAATTTCGATGGGTTGCTCTTCCATTCTGCCTTCTATGAAAAGAATCAGGAATGGAGAAAAGTCGAGCCTTCTCTTTCGAACCCAAGGATCGACGCCCATGAATTCCAGACTCACAACCGCCGCCCTGGCGCCCTTGCTCGCCGCGGCCATGGCCTTCGCCAGCGCACAGCCCGTGGGGCCGCAGCGGGCCGAACCGGAACACCATTGGGCCGCCACCTGGATCGCGCCGGCAGAGCCGCCGTGGGCGCGCGACTTCGTGCTGCCGCTGGGCATGCCCGAGGCGCTGGACAACAGCACCCTGCGACAGTTCCTGCGCACCAGCATCGGCGGCGAACGCATCCGCATCGTGGTGGACAACCAGTTTAGCAACCAGGCGCTGAAGATCGGTCAGGCACATGCGGCCACGCTGGGAACGGGCGGCCGCGGCGCGCCGGTGCGCTTCGAGGGGCAGGACGGCGTGGTTGTCGGCCCCGGTGCCAGGGCGCTGAGCGACCCCATCGACCTGCCGGTGGCGGCCGGTTCGCGGGTGCAGGTCGACCTGTACCTGCCGCAGCGCACGCGCATCGGCGGCTTCCATTGGGATGCGAGGGACCGCACGCTTGTTCTTGCCGGCAACCGGGCCGGCGAGGGCTCAGGCGAGGCAGCACCGCCCGATGCCCAGGTCTTCAGCACCCGCGCCTTCCTGTCGTCGGTGCTGGTGGAATCCCCGGCCAGGCCGAAAGCGGTGGTGGCGCTGGGCGACTCCATCACCGACGGCAACGGTGCAACGCCCGGCGCAGACAGGCGCTGGCCCGACTTCCTTGCACGCCGGCTGGCGACAAGCGGCGTCGCGGTGCTGAACGCGGGCATTTCGGGTAACAGGCTGCTGCGGCCCGGCATGGGCGAAAGCGGCCTGGGGCGGCTGGGCAAGGATGTGCTGCAGCAACCCGGCATCGGCGCGGTGATCGTGCTGCTGGGCACCAATGACATCGGCTGGCCGGGCGGCCCGTTTGCGCCGGGCGAGACGGTGCCGACCGTGGACGAACTCACCCGGGGCCTGCGGCAGTTGGTGGCGCAGGCGCATGCGCAGGGCGTGCGCGTCGTCGGCGCCACGCTGCCGCCTTTCGAGGGGGCGCTGCAGGGCACGCCGCTGGAAGGCCACTACAGCCCGGCCAAGGAGGCGGTGCGGCAGGCCCTGAACACGTGGATCCGCAGCGCCGGCGCGTTCGATGCGGTGGTGGACTTCGACAGGGAACTGCGCGATCCGTCGAGACCGTCGCGCCTGCGCCCCGCGTACGACTCGGGCGACCACCTGCATCCGAACGATGCGGGCTACGAGGCGATGGCCCGGGCGATCGATATCCGAGAGTTGGCGGCCAGCCGCCTGGACTAGCTTGCGACGAGAAGGCGAACGAGCATGGCCAGGCCGCCTGCGGCAAGCAGCACGGTGACCGATGTCGCCACGAGGCCGGCTGATCCATCGTCTGTGCCTTGCACCTGCGCTGGCGTCGACGCGGATTGCTCGGCAGCTGTGGTCGATTGAGCCGAAGTCTGCGTACCGGTACTGAACGGGCTGTACAGCGCGCCGCCCTCGCTCGTCGATTCGGCGTCGAGCGCGCGGTTTTCGAAGGAAGGCGATGCCCCGGCTTCGGCGGCAAGCAGCCCAGCCGGCATGGCCGCCAGGCAAAGCCCTGCGAGCGCCAGGCGCGCTGCACCTTGTCTCAGCCTCATGACGATTCGGAAGTTGGCGAAATGCCCACCATGGCAGCTTCGGGCAGCGCACGCCATTCCACAAAAGGGGAATGCGCCGGAACCGGGCCCGTGCGGCGACTGTCCAGCGGGCGCATGAGTCCCACGCACCTATGACAAAGTGCCTATGGTGAAACAATAGTTTGCAGCGTAGCCTCTGGGACTGGAGGGGTTGGTTGATCGAGCGCCTGGCGTCGTCCGGGCGCTCGGTGCGGAGGGTCCACGATGGAAGAAACAACAAGCGCAGCAGGCCGTTGGCACCACGCGCAGACATGACGGAGTTCAATCCGCCGTGCGGCAGCGGGCTGCGCGGGAATGACGCGTGTGCCGGGCACGGAATGGCGCGATGCGAGGTCTCGTATGCAGAGGCGGCGCATGGGCGAGCGGGCGACAAGGTGGCTTGCGCCATCACGGTGATGATCGTCTCCGACCGCAAGGCCTTGCTGCTGGCGTGGTTGGCCAGGCTCATGCACGAGCCCGGCATCGAATTGCATGCCGAGTCACCGACCGGGCCTGCGCGCCTGAGCGACTGCATCGAGCGGACACTGCCAGCCGTGCTGCTGCTCGACAAGGCGATGCTCGATCGGCTGGATGGCGCATCCACGCAGGCGGTGCGTTCCCTGTTTCAGCGCACCCGCGTCCTCCTGCTGTCGGATGAGCTGTGCGATGGCCTGGTCATCGACGTGCTGCGCTATCGCTTCCATGGCTTCCTGCTCAACAACTGCCCGCCCGAAGCGGGCCTGCAGTCCATTCGTGCCGTCAGCCGGGGCGAGCTCTGGTTGTCGTGCGCCGCACTGGCCAATGCCATCGCCCACCTGTTGCAGGCTTCTGCGAGGCCTGCCGCAGCCGAGCCGCCGCAGGCGGGCCTGGGCGGCAGCATGCTGACGCAGCGCGAACAGCAGATTGCCGAGCTGCTGCGCGGCGGCTACACCAACAAGGAAATCGCCAATCAACTGGGCGTCGTGGAAGACACGGTCAAGAAGCACCTGCAAAGCGTGTTTCGCAAGCTCGGGGTGCGCCGGCGCGCACTGGTGGCGCTGCGTCCGCCATCGGTCTCGGCGTAGCGCCCGAGGTCGCAATCGCTGCGGTGGCCGGTGCGCAGAAAAGGTCTGCGCACCGGGCCCGCCAAGCCGTCAGTCCGTCACGGTGAACGCATTGGGCAGCACGCCGCCCGAGCCGACGCGAACATCCCACACCGGGTTCCTGCCGCCGCGCTTCTTCGGTGGCACCGTGACGGTCGCGGTGATCATGTCGAGCGTCGCGGTGTCGCTGGCCAGGCGGACGTTGCTCGCGATCGGCCGCGGACCGTTGCCGCCTTCGAAGGTCACCGACATACCGTCCGTGAATCCGTAGCCGGTGATGGTGACCTGGACGGTCGACCCGACCTGCGCCGTGTTCGGCGAAATCGACACCGCGGTGGAGCAGCTTCCGCTGCTGTCCAGCACCGTGACGGTATTGGGCTTCTTGATGCTGATCAGCGCGCATGAGACGTTGTCGGTCTCGTCGGATTCGATGATCACCTTCTTCGGGTCGATCTCGATCTTCAGCTGGTACATGCCGTCCGCATTGCCGGTGAAGTCGATTTCCTGGCCGGCGAGATGCGCGCCGTAGGTGTCGCCCCAGCCGACCGACATGCCCTGGATGGTCCGGCCGCAGGTGCTGTACACGGCCTGTCCGGGCGCGCCGGGCAGGCTCGTGTCGATCTTGGTGGTGTCCATCACGCAGAAGGTCGTCTTGCTGCCGGTGCGCTCCGAGCCGCCGGGTGCGTTGACGGGCTGCAGCGTGTACAGCGCGTAGTCGTCGAAATGGAAGTGGTTGTGGGCGGGGTGCCATTCGAAATAGCCCGCGAGCCGCAGGAACGACGTGCCGTCGCTGAGGGACACGCGCTGGAACACCTGCTGCTTGCCCGAGCCGGTATCGACAGGTCCTGCCTCGAGCTGAAGCGGCCCGGTGCCCTTGTTCCAGCTGGTGGTGTCGAAGCGCAGGGTCGAATTGCCGGCGGTGTCGGCCACGAGCGAGAGGTTGGAGGCGGGCAGCGGCTTCAGGTTGGGCGGCCGGTCGACGACGCTCTGGGCGATGGCGCCGGTGGTGAATGCCAGGACGCCGGCCGCCAGCGCGCCAGGGGCGAGAGACCGTAGTTGAAAGAAGTTCGTGCTCATCGGCGTGGCCTTCCAGGTTTCGAGGAACAAATCCAGATGAGGCGAGGGCCCGCGCGAACCGCAGGCGCACATGCGGCGACCTGCAGGACCGCGCGGGGCCGGCCCCGTCACTTCTTGCAGTCAGGGTCCTTCTTCGGATCGCAGGGCGGCTCCTTGATGTCCTCGCAGGTGTAGTCCGAGAGCACCAGCCTGCCAGGCAGGTTGGTCGAGGCGCTGGCCAGCGTGCCCGTTGCCGTGCAGTAGAAGTGCTGGGTGTTCCCCAGCACCTTCGAGGCGCCGACGACGCAGGTGTTGCCCGATGACCAGCCGGCGGTGAGCGTGCCCGCGGCGGCGCCGCCGGTCTGGTTGTTGACGAAGTGCCACGTGCCGCTGTTGGTCCCGCAGGTCTGCCCGTTCAGGTTGTCCAGCTGCGCCGCAAGGGATGTTCCGCCATAGAAGCTCAGCGCCATGGCCACTGGCAGGAACAAGTACTGCTTCTTCTTCATGCTTACCTCCTCGTGGGGCCCCCGCCATGCCGGCTGCCCTCGATTTGCCGCATTCGAGCGGGGCGGTGGCACCGTGGCGGAAGCAAGCGACAGCGGATGCGGCTGCCACGCATGGTCACCAAGACCGCCTCGCCAATTCCTTGACGCGAAGCCGTCCTGGCGCCACCACGATGTCAGCTTTTTGTACTACGCACTATTCCACGAAAGGGGAATGAAAGGAGGGCGCGCCTCAGCCGCGCCGGGGCATCGCCATGCGCTTGCGGATGGCGTCGATGTCCACGTCGGTCACCAGCCAGTAGATGGACACGAGCACCATGCCGATGACGCTGAACACCACCATCACGAGGTCCGTTTCGCTGAGCGTCAGGCCTTGCGTTGCGACCGGCGCGGTGCAGATCATCGTGGCCGCACGCATGCCCACGTAATGCATGGCGCACACCGCCAGCGCCATCACGGCGGCCGAGATCGTCTGCCGCGCCAGGCTGGTGGTATGGAACGCCAGCCACAGGGCCGCCGCCGCGGCCGTGACGGCAATGCCCATCGACGCGGCCATGACGCGCAGGTCCATTTCCATGGCGGCGCTCAGCTGCATGGCGTACATGCCCATGTAGTGCATCACGCAGATGCCCAGGCCCGCCAGCACGCTCGCGGCGATCCAGCCGGGCTGGCTGAACTTGCGCCGGCCGCCCGCGAGGTACAGCGCAATGCCCGAGATCAGCACGGCCGCCACGAGTGACCCGCTGGTGAGCAGCGGCTCGTAGGCGATGGGCACCGGCAGTTCGTAGGCCAGCATGCCGATGAAGTGCATGGACCAGATGCCGATGCCGCCCAGCGCCACCGCGGCGCAGGCCAGCATGGAGAACCTGGCCAGGCCGTTCGCATGCAGCATGCGGCTGGCGCACATGATGGCCGTCAGCGAACCGGCGAACGACACGAGGTAGGACAGGGCAACCAGGCCCGGCGAGTACTGGGGCGTCAGTACCTGGCCAATGATGATCGGGTCGGGCATGCGCGCATTCCTTTCAACACAGAAGTCAGTCCCAGTCTGCGGCACTCAACGTGAAAAGGGCACTTCAGGGAGCACGTGCCTAGTCTAGGGTCGCCAGATTCGAAACTCCGAAAAACAACGGGGGGACCGGCCGCATTTGCCGCTCGCGGCGTTGCGATTTATCCAAATGTGTACTCGCGTATTCGTGGGCTAGCGGATGACCCGCCCGTCGGCCGTGACGGTCACCAGGTCGATGGCCCAGGCCGAGTCGTGCACGCCGGCGCGCAGGCGCAGCCGCCAGCCGCCCACGTCGAGGTCGCCCAGGCTGCCCAGCGCCTTCTGCATGCCGGCCTTGTTGAGCCCGGGGCCGTTTCGCCGCACGGCCTCGCCCAGGGCCTTGGCGGCAATGAAGCCTTCCAGGCTTTCGTAGCTGGGCGCCTGGTCGGAGTTGTCGATGGCCGCCAGGTACTCGCGCACGATCGGCGTGGCCGCGCTGCGCGGCGAGGGCACCACCTGGCTGATCACCACGCCGCGGATGTCCTTGCCGAGCGCGACGAACAGCGGGTCCATGCCCACCATCGAGAAGTTCATGAAGAGGCCCGCATAGCCGCTCTTGCGCATGGCGCGGATGAAGGCGGCCGTCGTGTTGAACAGCGAGGCCTGGATGACCACCTGCGGCTTTTGCGCACCGATGGCGGCCACGGCGGCGTCCACCTTGGTGCTGTTGGTGGGCACGAAGGCGCTGGCCACCGGCGGGGGCATCTTCAGCTCCTTCAACGCCATTTCGACGGCGGCCAGGCCGGCGCGGCCCATGGCGTCGTCTTCGCCGAGCACCGCGATCCGGTTGTGGCCGATGGTGGCTGCGTGCTGCACCATCTTGAAGGCCTCGTCCGCCATGCTGGGGCGTACATGGAAGACCTGGGGGTAGGCGGCTTCGCGCAGGTTGTCCGCGGCGGCGAAGGGAGCCAGCAGCACGGCGCCTTGTTCCTTCGCGACATTGGCGGCGGCGGTGCTGCTGGCGGTGCCGACAAAGCCGAAGAGCAGGTCGGCACCATCGGCCAGCAGCTTCCGGGCATTGGCGGCGGCGCGGGCGGCGTCGTAGCCGTCGTCCAGCTGGCGCAGCTCCAGTTCCAGCGGTGCGTCCTTCTTTTCGTTGAAGGCGTCCACGTAGAGCTTGGCACCGGCGGCGAAGGCCAGGCCGATTTCGCTGGCGGCGCCGGTGAGCGGCACCGACTGGCCCATCACCAGCTTGCGGGCCCCGGGCGCCGCCCGTGTTGCGCTGTGCCAGCCGGCGCCCAGCACGCCCAGGCCGAAGCCTGCGCCGGCGTTGATCAGCAGCTTTCGGCGAGTGGTGACCATCGTGCGCTCCATGACATTTTGTAACCTTTACATACTACGCAAAGGTGATGCCAGGGCGCGAAAGCCGGGTCAGGTTTTCGTGAACAAAACGTCGTAAACGCCGTGTCCGAGCTTGATGCCCCGGTTCTCGAACTTGGTCAGGGGGCGGTAGTGGGGCTTGGGCGCATAGCCCTCGGGCGAGGCGTCGGGGCTGATGCGCAGCAGGGGTTCGGCGCGCAGCACCTGCACCATCTGCTCGGCATAGGGCTGCCAGTCGGTGGCGCAGTGCAGGTAGCCGCCGGGCGCGAGGCGGTCGGCCAGCTTCTTCACCAGCGGGCCCTGGATCAGGCGGCGCTTGTTGTGCCGCAGCTTGTGCCAGGGGTCGGGAAAGAAGATGTGCACACCCGCCAGCACGCCGGAGGCGAGCATGTGGTCGATCACGTCCACCGCGTCATGCGCGCAGATGCGGATGTTGCCCAGGCTTTGCTCGCCGATGCGCTTGAGCAGCGCGCCCACGCCGGGCTCGTGCACCTCGCAACACAGGAAGTTGGTCTCGGGCATGAGGCCGGCGATGTGGGCGGTGGCCTCGCCCATGCCGAAGCCGATCTCCAGCACCGTGGGCGCCTGGCGGCCGAAGGCGGCAGCCAGGTCCAGTCGCTCGGGCTGGTAGGGGAGCAGGAATTTCGGGCCGTAGAGCTCGTAGGCGCGAGCCTGGCCCTCGGTGGTGCGGCCTCCGCGCTTGACGAAGCTCTTCAGGCGGCGGTGCAGCGGATGCGGCTTGGCTTCTTCTTCGGGCGCTGCGGGAGCGTCTTCTTGGGGCGCGCCTTCGGGGAGGGGCGCCGGATCGGTGTCGCGGGGGGGAATCATCAGGAGCGGAATTTTAGGGAATGCCTGCCGCCGGCCGGCGCGGCGGGGTGAATCAGCGCGCGTCGGGGTAGAGCGCGCGCCACTGCGCCACCCAGGCGGCCCGGTCGTCGCCCGACAGGCCCAGCACCCTGGCGGCCGCTGCCAGCTCGGCCTGCGCCGCCTCTGGCGAGCCGGTATCGATCGCGGCGGCGCCGTTCTGCTTGGACAGCTTGTTGCCGTCGGCCGCCAGCACCAGCGGAGTGTGCAGGTAGCGCGGCGTGGGCAGGCCCAGCGCGCGCTGAAGCAGGATCTGGCGGGCGGTGTTGTCGGCCAGGTCTTCGCCGCGCACCACGTCGGTGATGCCCTGCTGCGCGTCGTCCACCACCACGGCCAGCTGGTAGGCCCAGGGGCCGTCGGCGCGCTTGAGCACGAAGTCGCCGACCTCGCTCGCCACGTCCTGCTGCTGTTCGCCCAGCCGGCGGTCGGTCCAGCGCAGCGGCCCGCTCGCGCCCTGGAACTTGGTGGCGGCAAAACGCCAGGCGCGGGCCTTCTTGCCGTGCAGGCCGTCGCGGCAGGTGCCGGGGTAGACGCGTTCGCCGTGCCGGGTGTGCGCCACACCCTGGCGCGCCAGGGCCTCGTCGATTTCCTTGCGGGTACAGCCGCAGGGGTAGGCCAGGCCCGCCTGCTGCAACTGCGAAAGCGCGGCGTCATACAGGGCGGTGCGCCGGGTCTGCCAGACGGGCGCTTCGTCGGGCAGCAGGCCGCAGGCGGCCAGTTGCTGCAGGATCAGCTCGCCCATGCCGCTCTGGCAGCGCTCGGTGTCCGCATCCTCGATGCGCACCAGCCAGCGCGCCTGCGTGGCGCGTGCGCGCACATCCAGCCAGCTGGCCAGCGCGGCGACCAGGGAGCCGGCATGCAGGGGGCCGGTGGGCGAGGGTGCGAAGCGGCCGACGACGGTCAATGCACGGCCAGGGCCAGGGACAGGCCCGAGAGGAAGGCTTCCTCCACCCGGTGGCCGGTGCACCAGTCGCCGGCGGCACCGAGCCCGGACCCGGCGTCCCACAGGTGCGGCTTGCCGGCCGGCACCAGGGTCTGCGCCTCGGGCCAGCAGCGCGTGTGCGCGTAGGCGGGCTCGGCGCGGATGCCGGTGACTTCGGCAAAGGCGCGCAGCAGCTTGGCCTGCACGCGCGTTGCATCGTCTTTCAGGTGCTCCTGCGACCAGTCGGGGCTGGCCTGCAGGGTCCAGCGCTCGATGGTCTGGCGCCCCGGCTTGGAGGATTCGCGCGCCAGCCAGGCCACACGGTGATGGGTGCTGCGCGCCGCGTTCCACTGCGGGCCCAGGTGCGACAGGGTGGGCTGGTTGGCGTTGGGAAAGGCGAGCATCAGCGTCCAGCAGGGCGCCACCTTCACCGCTGCCAACTGCTCGGCGAGCGCCGGCGAGTGCGAGGCCAGCAGGCGCCGCGCCGGGTTGGGCGGCGTGGCCAGCAGCACGGCGTCGAAGCCGGAATGCACATGCACCGAGCCGTCGTCCGATTCGGTGCGCAGCTGCCAGCGTGCGTTGTCGAGCGCGTCGCGCTCGATCCGGGTGACCTGCACGCCGGTGATCAGCGCATCGCCCAGCGGCTTGGCCCAGTAGGCCACCAGTGCGTTCATGCCGGGCTGGGCCACGAAATGGGGCTCCAGCCGGGGCAGGGCGGCCTCGGCCACGCGGCCGTGCGCATCGAGCACGCGCACGGCGTTGGCGCTCCAGGGCCGGCACAGCTCGGGGGTGGTCTGCAGCACGCGCATGAAGCGCGGGTCGCGCACGGTGAAGTACTGGGCGCCGCTGTCGAAGCTGCCGAAGGGCGTCGGCTCGCTGGCCATGCGCCCGCCCGGCTGCCGGTTCCACTCGAACACCGTGACGCGGTGGCCGGCCTGCACCAGCGTGCGGGCGCAGGCCACGCCGGCAATGCCGGCACCGACGATGGCGAAGTGCCGGCTGGAGGATGTCGCCGGACGGCTGCGTTTCTTGGCGGTGGCGCGAAGGCTCATGGGCTTGTCTCGGTTGTCGGGTTTGGAATGCGTGACGGTCGACGGACTCTAACCGCCCGCGGGCTTGTCGCGGCGCGGCAATGCGCTCATCGGAAGCTTCGATGGTTTTCCAGGAGTGCGCGGCGAGTACCTTCGTGCTCGAAACGCTCCAGCCACCATTGCAGCGCATGCCCCGGCTTGCCGCTGGCCGGCATGCGCCAGGCGCAGTGCATCTGGCCGCGCGGCGGCGCGCGCTCGGTCTTGCACTCCACCAGGTGGCCGGCATCGATGTAGGGCCGCGCCATCGGTTCGGGAAGAAAGCCGCCGCCCAATCCGTGCAGCTGGGCGGCGAGCTTGGCCTGCATGCTGGGCACGGTGAGCACGTCCTGGCCGGTGACCAGGTTCACCGTCATGCGCTCGCCGGTGCGGGACGAATCGGCCGCAGCCACGGCGCGGTGCTGGCGAAGCACTTCGTCGCTCAGCGGCTTGCCGACCTTGGCCAGCGGATGATGGGGCGCGACGCAGTAGATGAACTGCAGCTCGCCCAGCAGGCAGCTGCGGATGGCCGTGGCGGTAAAGGCCAGCCCCGCCGCGCCCACCACCGTGCCGATGGCCAGGTCGGCCTGGCCGCTGGTCAGGCTCTGGGCGGTGCCCAGCAGGGTTTCGTCCAGCAGCTTCAGGCGGGTGGGCGGGTTCAGGGCATAGAAGGCGCCCACCAGCTCCAGCACCGGGTCGCGGGCGATCACCGTGTCCAGCGCAATGGTCAGCTGCGCTTCCCAGCCGGTGGCCACGCGGCGAACGCGGTTGGCCACCGCGTCGATCTCGCCGAGCAGCCAGGCGCCCTCGCGCAGCAGCTCGGCGCCGGCCGCGGTGATGCGGGCCTGCCGGGCGCTGCGGTCGAACAGCAGCACGTCCAGCGCGTCCTCGATCTGGCGGATGCGGTACGACAGGGCGCTGGGCACCAGGTTCAGCGCGCGGGCGGCGCCGGCAAAGCTGCCGTACTGGGCCACGGCCTGCAGCATGGCCAGGGCGTCGGGGGTGAGGGCGTCGCGGGCGGTGGTCATCGGTGGGTCACGCTAGGGCCTGTTAACACTATGCAAGGGGATCGCGTTGCCTCGCAAAGGGGCTGGATGCAAGGCGCCCGCGCGCAGCAAGGCTGATGCCTTGCAAGCGCGGGCAACGCCGCAGACGGCCCCTTTGCGAGGCAACCCGAAGGGAAGCTCATCACAGCCCACCCCTCGGCGTTGCGCTCCTTGTGCGTGCGGACGCACGCACGGCGTCGCGCGCCTTGATGGGCGGGCTGTGATGAGCTTCGCGACCCCTTGCATAGTGTTAACAGGCCCTAGTCATTCAAATTATTTGAATGATGCCTTCAAAACCCGGCACTCGCGAGCCCCGTCGCCTTCCCTAAAGTTACACACATCCGCTGCGCATACGGCGCGGCCTACGAGAGAGCCCGGGGCTTGAGCGCCTGCCGGGCAAGGAGTGAAAAACATGCTTCAAATTCGCAGATCACAGGAACGCGGCTATGCCGACCACGGCTGGCTGCGCTCGTACCACAGCTTTTCCTTTGCCGGCTACTTCGACCCGGCCCACATGGGCTTCGGCAACCTGCGCGTCATCAACGAGGACCGCGTGGCGGCCGGTGCCGGCTTCGGCACGCACGGGCACCGCGACATGGAGATCATCAGCTACGTGCTGTCGGGCGAGCTGGCGCACAAGGACAGCATGGGCAACGTGGAATCCATTCCGCCCGGCGACGTCCAGCGCATGAGCGCCGGCCGCGGCGTGATGCACAGCGAGTTCAACCACAAGACCGACCAGACCACGCACTTCCTGCAGATCTGGATCGAGCCGAACGTGAAGGGCATCGAGCCCGGCTACGAGCAGAAGAGCTTCGGCGCGGACGAGAAGCGCGGCAAGCTGCGCCTGGTGGCCTCGCCCGACGGTGCCGACGGCTCGGTGCTCATCCACGCCGATGCACGCCTGTACGCGGGCCTGTTCGACGGCGCCGAGGAAGCCGTGCTGGCGCTCGACAAGGAACGCAAGACCTACGTGCACCTGGTGCGCGGAGAACTCGAAGTGAACGGCCAGAAGCTCAGCGGTGGCGACGCCGCCAAGATCGAAGGCGAATCACAGCTGCGTCTTGCTTCGGCCAAGGACGCCGAAGTGCTGGTGTTCGATCTCCAGCCCTGAAGCGCCTTCTTCCGGTCTTTTTCATTCCTTCAATTTTTTCAACCGAGGAGTTTTTTCATCATGTCCAACTCGATCACCGCTACCGCCAACCGCAATGACGCCGGCACGCTGCCCGGCAGCGACGTGCTCGCCCTGATCGGCCGCATCCTGGTGGCCTACATGTTCATCCCGGCCGGCTTCGGCAAGGTGATGGGGTTTGCGGGCACCGTCGGCTACATCAGCTCGGTGGGGCTGCCGCTGCCGGCGCTGGGCGCGGTCATCGCCATCATCGTGGAGCTGGGTGCCGGCATCGCGCTGCTGCTGGGCTACAAGACCCGCATCGCCGCGATCGTGCTGGCCGTGTTCACGCTGGTCGCCTCGTTCTTCTTCCACGCCTACTGGGCCGCGCCCGAAGCGATGAAGATGGTCGCCACGCTGCTGTTCACCAAGAACATCGCCATCGTGGGTGGCCTGCTGGCCCTGGCTGCCTTCGGCCCCGGCCGCCTGTCCATCGACAAGAAGTGAGCAGCAATGGGAAACTCGGCCGATGTCTGACATCGTCGTAGTTTTCCATTCCGGTTACGGCCACACGCAGCGCATGGCGCAGGCGGTGGCCGATGGCGCGGACGCCCAGCTGATTCCCATCGACGCCGACGGCAACTTGCCCGCCGGCGGCTGGGAAGCGATTGCGGCGGCCCGCGCCATTGTCTTTGGCGCGCCCACCTACATGGGCGGGCCCAGCTGGCAGTTCAAGAAGTTTGCGGACGCGTCGTCCAAGCCCTGGTACGTGCAGGCCTGGAAGGACAAGCTCTTTGCCGGCTTCACCAACAGCGCGGCCATGAACGGCGACAAGTTCGCCACCATCCAGTACTTCTGGACGCTGGCCATGCAGCACGGCGGCCTGTGGATCGGGCTGGGCATGCTGCCTTCGAACGACAAGGCGGCCACGCGCAACTCGCCGAATTTCGTGGGGGGCTATGCTGGCGCGCTCGCGACCTCGCCCACCGATGCCAGCTCCTCCGAAATGGCCAAGGGCGATCTCGAAACGGCCCGCGTGCTGGGCGAGCGCGTGGCGGCGGCAGCGGCCAAGCTCGCACGCTAGGGCCCTGGCCACACACACACTCATCAACGGAGTCCACGATGGAATTTCTCAAGCCACACGACAAGGACCTCGGCGGCGGCTTCATGGTGCGCCGGCTGCTGCCCGCGGCCACCAAGCGCTCGGTCGGGCCGTTTGTCTTCTTCGATCACATGGGGCCGGTCAAGGAACACCCGGGCCGCGAGCATGACGTGCGCCCGCACCCGCACATCGGCCTGGCGACGGTCACCTACCTGTTCGAGGGCGCGATGATGCATCGCGACAGCATCGGCAGCGAGCAGGAAATCCGCCCCGGTGCGGTCAACTGGATGACGGCCGGACGCGGCATCGTGCACTCCGAGCGCAAGCCCGATCGGCTGCTGGACGCCGAATACGTCAACCACGGGCTGCAGTTGTGGGCCGCGCTGCCCAAGGAGTTCGAGGAAATCGAGCCCAGCTTCACGCATACCGGTGCCGAGGCCATTCCGGAAGTGAAGGAGCAGGGTGCGGACATCCGCGTGCTGATCGGCGAAGCCTTCGGCGTGCGTTCGCCGGTGAAGACCTTCGCGCCCACGCTGTACGTCGATGTGGCGCTGCCGGCCGCGGGCCGGATCGAGCTGCCGGTGCTGGCGCGCGAAGAGGCGCTGTATGTGGTGCAAGGCGCCATCGAACTCGATGGCGAAGCGGTGCCGCCTTTCTCGATGGTGCTGCTGCCCGACGACAAACCGGTGCAGTTGCGCGCCGTGGGCGATGCGCCGGTGCGTTTTGTCATCGTCGGGGGCGATCCGCTCGACGGGCCGCGCTTCATGTCCTGGAACTTCGTCTCCAGCAGCCGCGAGCGCATCCTGCAGGCCGGCGAGGACTGGGAAGCCAAGCGCATGGGACAGGTGCCGGGCGAGACGGAGTTCATTCCGCTGCCGGCGGGCCTGCTCACCCGCTAGCTGCGGCGCCGAAGACGAAAAAAAAGAGGGGGCGCCCGAGCATCGAAGGCGCCGCCTCTTCACCCATGGACCCCAGGGGGGCGGGCCGCGGGGCAAATCGGAGCTTCACGACCTGGCGCTTAGCAGGCAGGCCGGGCCGGAAGCACTATCGCTATCGCAAGCCGTTCACATCGCGCTGCCTGGCACGCGCCAGGCGCGCGTCAGCCCATCACTGCAACCGCGCGAACATCCGGGCGAGCAGCCGCAGCGCCGCAGACTCGCGCGCAGTGATCCGGTCCGCGCCGGCGTTGCCGCGGCCTGCGCTGTCGCCGCGTCCTCCAGCTTGCTCATGGTCCCAGCGGATCGGCGTGGGCCTGGGCATGGGCGACGGACGCTGACCATCCCAGGGGGCCGGCAAGGGCGTCGGGCGATTCCCGTTGCCAGCGCCCGGCGGCGTGTACGGCCGGTGGTCCCAGTTGCCCGGTCGCTGGGACGCCTGGTTCGGCGGGGGGCAGCAGCCGTTGTCAGATTGCCCGTTGCCGCCCGGCGTGGGGGTGGGCGTGGGGCCGGCGGCGGGGGACTCGGGCTGCGATGGCCCGCAGCCGTTTGCGCCGGTGCCCGGCTTGGCGCCTTCGGTGCCCGGTGCCTGGCCACCCGCACCTGGACCTTGCGCGCCACCCGGCGTGCAGCAGGTGCCGCCCGGTGCCTGCTCGCCAGCGCCTGGCGTGCCGGGGCCTTGTGCACCAGGGCCCTGGTTCTGGCCGTTCGGGTTCTGCAACGCCGCCTGGATCTGTTTCATCACCTGCTGCATCAAGTCCGCCATTTGCTGATGCACGAAGTCATCGCGTTGAAACGGATTGGTGCCCCGCATGGGTTGCGGTAAGCGCTGCAGCATCGGCGTGTTCCAGCTCGAATTCTGAACAGTGGTCATGTGGCCTCCTTGTGTGTACCAAAATTGGCAAGGTCATTGTCAAAGCCGCGTCGAGGCTGCGCGGGGCGCGAAGCGAAACGAGCTATGGGAAGCCGAACCCGGCGCGCCATCCATGCAGTTCTCGCGTGCGTCGTGCGCGTGCAGTTGCTCGAGCAAGAAAAAAGGAGGCCGAAGCCTCCTTGTCTTGAAACCGCAAGCTGCGGCTCAGGAAGTGCGCAGACCGGATTCCTCCGCGGCCTTGAGCACCTTGGTCACGTAGGTCGCGTCGCCGGTGCCCGCAGGGATCGCATTCGGATTGCTCGGGTCCACGCCGTTGGGGCCGGAGTTGTAGGCGCGCAGTGCCAGCGGAATGTCCGGATACTTCTCCTGCATCTGCTGCATGTACTTGGCGCCCGCCATGATGTTGTCGGCGGCATTGTTGATGTCGCCGCCGCCGGAGGCCTGGAACTCCGAAGGCTGGATCTGCATGAGGCCGCCCCCGGGGGTGTTGGGCTTGCCGCGCGACTCCTGCCAGATCTGGCCGGCCAGGATGCCGGGCGGAATGCCGGTTTCCTTCGAGGCTGCTTCGATCTCGTTCCTGTAGGCATCGGCCACCTGCTTGGGCGAGATGTCGCCGTTGGCGCCGGGCGTCATGTCGACGCCGTTGACGGTGTTGGCGCCCGGAGCCGCACTCGCAGCGGGTGCCTCGCCGGCGCCCGCTGCGCCACCCGCGCCAGGC
>NZ_BCUU01000108.1 GCF_001591385.1 Variovorax soli NBRC 106424 | reverse complement strand
GCGGCCGCTGCCGCAGAGGGCCGCCAGCGCCGCGCTGCAGCCGCTGCTGGACCGCGTGCGCGCCGAGTTCCCCAAGGCCGCCTGGGACTGGATCGGCGAAGGGCTGGCCCGCGTCGTGGACTACCAGGACCTCGCCTACGGCAGCGAGTACCTGGGCCGCGTTGCCAAGGTGATCGCGCAGGACCCCGACCCTGCCGACGGGCGCGTCGCGCACGAGGCGGCCCGCTGGGTGGCCGTCGCCATGAGCTACGACGACGTGATCCGCGTGGCCGACTTGAAGACCCGCGCCGAGCGCGCCGAGCGCATCCGCGGCGAAGTCGGTGCGGCCGGCGACGACGTGGTGGGCACCGAGGAGTACTTCCACCCGCGCTGGGAGGAAATCGTGAGCCTGCTGCCCGCCGGCCTGGCGGACCGGCTGGACGCATCGCCGCGGCTCAAGGGCTTTCTGGCGCCGCGCATGGACCGCGGGCGCCGCATCCAGACGCACACGCTTATCGGCCACCTGCAGCTGCGCTTCGTGGCGGGCCTTCGCCGCTGGCGGCGCGGCAACCGCCGCCATGCGCACGAAGTGGCGCATCTCGAGGCCTGGCTGCGCGAGGTGGAGCGCGCGCTGCCGCAGGACCGGCTGCTGGGCATCGAGCTGCTGCGCTGCCGCCGCCTGGTCAAGGGCTACAGCGATACGCACGCCCGCGGCAGCAGCCGCTTCGACAAGGTGATGCGGGCCGCACGCGCGCTCCAGGGGCGCCCCGACGCCGGCCCCGCGCTGGGCGCCCTGCTCCAGGCCGCCTTGCGCGATGCCGAAGGGCGGGCCCTGGCCCAGCAGCTGAACACGCTGGGCCTGGCCGCGTGATCCTTCAGCAGCCCAGCTGCTGCGCCAGCGCGACGATGTCGCGCGCATGGAAGGTATTGGCCGGATCGGGCGACACGTTCTTGGGCCGGTCCGCGCCGTTCTCCAATGGCCGCTCGATGTAGGCGGTGCGCAGGCCGCAGCCGCGCGCGGCAGCCAGGTCGTCCTGGTGCGCCGCCACCAGCATCACCTGCCCCGGCGGCACGGCAAACACGCCGGCCGCGCCCAGGTACACGCGCGGATCGGGCTTGTAGGCCTTGAACACTTCCGCCGACAGAATGCAGTCCCAGGGCAGGCCGGCGCGCTTGGCCATTTCGGTGAGCAGGCCGATGTTGCCGTTGGACAGGGTGCAGATGGTGTACTTGCGCTTCAGCCGCGTGAGGCCCTCGACCGCATCGGGCCAGGCCGGCAGTCGATGCCAGGCGGTGTTGAGTTCGCGGCGGCCATCGCGGTCCAGCTTGTCGTCCAGGCTGAAGTCGCGCAGCACCTCGTCGAGGATGTGCAGGTGCAGTTCATCGACCAGGGTGAAGCCGCCCTCGCCCGCCGCCAGGCGGTCCATCACGGCGCGCATGGCGGGCTGGTAGCCGGCACGCCAGGCCAGGGCGAAGGCGCTGCCGTCCACGCCGGGCAGCATGCGCTCGACCTCGGCGCGGATGCCGCCGTGCCAGTCGACCACGGTGCCGAAGATGTCGAAGGCCAGCACCTTCAGCTCGATGGACTCTTCCTGTTGCGCCATCGCTCGTCCTCCCTTTTCGGAACTAGCGCGCGAGCTGGCTGGCCGCGCGTGCCAGCTCGGTGACCTTGGCCCAGTCGCCGGCCTGAACCGCGTCGTTCGGCACGATCCACGAGCCGCCCACGCAGGCCACGTTCGACAGCGAGAGGAACTCGTTCGCATTGCCGGCATGGATGCCGCCGGTGGGGCAGAAGGTGACGTCGCCGAAGGGGCCCTGCCACGCCTTGAGCATGGCCACGCCGCCGGCCTGCAGCGCCGGGAAAAACTTGAGCTCGGTCAGGCCGTCTTCCTGCGCCATCATGATCTCGCTGCCCGTGGCCACGCCCGGCAGCAGCGGCAGGCCGATGTCGTGGCAGGCCTTGCCCACGGCGCGGGTGTAGCCGGGGCTCACGCCGAAGCGCGCACCGGCCAGTGCCGCAGCCTGCGCATCGGCGGCGCTGCGGATGGTGCCGGCGCCGGCCACGGCATCGGGCACTTCCTTGGCGATGGCCTCGATGCACTGCAGCGCCTGGGGCGTGCGCAGCGTCACTTCCAGCATGCGGATGCCGCCGGCCACCAGCGCGCGTGCCAGCGGCACCGCATGCGCCACGTCGTGCAGCACGATGACGGGAATGACGGGGGCATCGCGCATCACGGCGAGCGCGGTGAGCTTCTCTTTCATGTTCAGCACTCCACAGACAGATCAGGAGAAAAAAATGGATCGGCGCCCACCTGGGGTTACAGCCAGGTGCAGGCGCCCTCTTCCGCGGTCAGCGCGTTGCGGCGCATGCCTGCGAACAGCTCGCGGCCCAGGCCGTGGCCATCGGCGAAGCGTTGTTCGTCGGCGAGCTGCGCGTTCTCGCGCGCTTCCCACTCGTCCTGCGGCACCAGCACCTGCAGGGTACCGGCGTTCGCGTCCAGGCGGATCAGGTCGCCGTCGCGCACCTTGGCAATGGGGCCGCCGGCCGCGCCTTCGGGCGAGACGTGGATGGCGGCAGGCACCTTGCCCGAAGCGCCGCTCATGCGCCCGTCGGTGACCAGCGCCACCTTGAAGCCCTTGCCCTGCAGCACCGCCAGCGGCGGCGTGAGCTTGTGCAGCTCGGGCATGCCATTGGCCTGCGGGCCCTGCCAGCGCACCACGCAGACCACGTCGCGGTCGAGCTCGCCGGCGGTGAAGGCCTTCTGCAGCGCGGCCTGCGAATCGAACACGCGGGCCGGCGCCTCCACCACATGGCGGTCGTCCGGAATGGACGACACCTTGATGACGCTGCGGCCCAGGTTGCCATCCAGCAGCTTGAGCCCGCCGGTGGCACTGAAGGGGTTGGCCACCGGGCGCGCGACGGCCTCGTCCTTGGACGGGGCGGCCGGCACCCAGCGCAGCGTGTCGCCCTCGAGCGTCGGCACATTGGCGAACTCGGCCATGCCGCCGGCGCGCACCGTGGCCACGTCGCCATGCATGAGGCCGGCGCCCACCAGTTCGCCGATGACGAAGCCGGGGCCGCCGGCCTGCTGGAAGGCGTTCACGTCGGCGCTGCCGTTGGGGTACACGCGCGTGAGCAGCGGCACCACTTCCGAGAGCTGGGCGAAGTCGTTCCAGTCGATCAGGATGCCGGCGGCGCGCGCCACCGCCACCCAGTGGATCAGGTGGTTGGTGGAGCCGCCGGTGGCCAGCAGCGCGCACATGGCGTTGACGATGGCGCGCTCGTCCACCATCTCGCCAATCGGCGGTACCGCATGGGGCTTGGCGCCGCCCTGGCCCAGCACCGTTCGCACCGCCTCGCGGGTGAGGTGCTCGCGCATGCCGTCGTGCGGCTGGATGAAGGCCGAGCCGGGCACATGCAGGCCCATGGCTTCGAGCAGCATCTGGTTGCTGTTGGCGGTGCCGTAGAAGGTGCAGGTGCCCTGGTCGTGGTAGGCCTGCATCTCGGCGTCCAGCAGGCCCTGTCGGCCCACCAGGCCCTGCGCCGCCTGCTCGCGCACCTTGGCCTTGGCGCTGTTGGACAGGCCCGAGGGCATCGGCCCGGCGGGCACGAACACGGTGGGCAGGTGGCCGAAGTGCAAGGCACCGATCAAGAGGCCCGGCACGATCTTGTCGCAGATGCCCAAGAGCAGCGCCGCGTCGAACATGTCGTGGGTCAGCGCAACGGCGGTACCCATGGCGATCACGTCGCGGCTGAACAGGCTCAGCTCCATGCCGGGCTGCCCCTGGGTGACGCCGTCGCACATGGCGGGCACGCCGCCGGCCACCTGCGCGGTGGCGCCGAGCTTGCGCGCCTCGTTCTTGATGATGTCGGGGTAGCCCTGGTAGGGCGCGTGCGCCGACAGCATGTCGTTGTACGCGGTCACGATGCCGATGTTGGGCGCGCGTTCGGCCACGATGCGCAGCTTGTCGTTGCTGGGCACGCCGGCCACTGCGTGGGCGACGTTGGCGCAGCCCATGCGGTCGGACCCGCGCTCGCGCTGGCGGATCTGGGCGACGCGCTGGAGGTAGGCGGTGCGCGACGCACGGCTGCGCTCGCGGATGCGATCGGTGACGTCGCGGAGGGTCTGGTGTGTGCTCATGGGGGGTGTGGGTGTCGCGCTTGTCCCTGGATGCCGCGAGTGCGCCGCGGCGCGAGTGCCCATGGTAGCAAGGTCATATGAATAAGCCCGGCAGTGCCGGGCTTATCCGTGTGCCGCGCTACGGATCAGGCCGCGCGCGAGAAAAAAAGAGGCTGCGTCGTCAGTCGACCAGCCGCACCTCGACGCGGCGTGCCTGCGTGGCGTTGCCGGAGCCGGTGGTGACCTCGGGCTTCTTCAGCACCACCTGCCCGGCCGGCGCTCCGAGGCCGACCAGGACGTCGCGGACGGTTTCCGCACGGCGCTTGGCCAGGTCGGCGTTGATCGCGGGGTCGCCGCTGGTGTCGTGAAACCCGGAAACCTGGGCCTTCTTGCCCGAGCCCACGCCCTGGATCACCTTGGCCAGCGCCTCGGCGGCGCCCGGCGCGATGTCGGCACTGGCATAGGCGAAGTAAAAGTTCACCACGTCGCCGTCGACGCGGATGCTGGCACCTTCGGGAATGACCACCGCGGTGGTCTGCGTGACGACGGCCTGGCCGGGCGACCCTGGCACCGGGGTGGTGCTCACCATCGACACCGTGGTGGGCGAAGGCGGCTGGCGTTCGCCCCCCTTGAGGCTCGTGGCGCGCAAGGCCACGCCAATGACCAGCAGGATGATGAGCGAGATGATGCCTATGGCCAGGCCAAGGATGAAATAGGTCTGGCTGTCGTCTTCGTTGCTGGATGCCATCGGGCGAACTCCTAGTATGGGAAAGGGCCGGTCAATAATGGTGCGGTGAACCATAACCGCGAAATTGTAGGCGCCGGTTTGCCGCCCACCGGCCTGGGCCCTCCCGGCCTGGATCCCATGCCCCGTCCGCTGCGCGACCCGCAGCCCATGCTCGAGCGGGCGATCGAGGAATGGGGCGGCCATGAAGACCTCTGGATATTCGGCTACGGTTCGCTCATCTGGCGCCCTGAATTCGACTTCAGCGAGCGGCGGCCTGCGCACCTCCACGGCTGGCACCGTGCGCTGAAGATGTGGAGCCGGATCAACCGCGGCACGCCGCAATGCCCGGGCCTCGTGTTCGGCCTGCTCTCGGGCGGCAGCTGCCGGGGCATGGTGTTTCGCATTCCCGCGGCCCAGGGCCTGGAAACGCTGGGCCGCTTGTGGCTGCGCGAAATGCCCACCGGCGTGTACGACCCGCGCTGGCTCGACTGCGTCACGCCGCACGGCCGCGTGCGCGCGCTGGCCTTCACGCTGTCGCGCCGCAGCCCCAACTTCACGGGCGAGTTGAGCGAGGCACGCTACCGGGAGATCTTCGCCCACGCCTGCGGCCGCTACGGCACCTCGCTCGAATACGCCCGCCAGACGCTGGAAGAGCTGCAGCGCCACGGCATCCACGATGCCGCCCTCATGCGCCTGCTGCGGCTGGCAGAGGCCGAACTGTCGGAGGCCGCTGATTGCCCCAGGCAGCCCGCTGGGCTATACCCGAACACGCAAGCCCCCTCCTCCACCAACAACCAACAGGAGAACCCATGAACCAACAACGAATCGCAGCCCTGTCCCTCGTTCTCGCATGCGCCGCCCTTGTGGGCGCCTGCGGCGGCATGCCGATGGGCCCGGGCCGGCCCGGCGCCACGGCCAGCCTGGTGCCGACCCAGGCCGTCTCGCCCAATGCCACGGTGGGCAATGTGAGCTTCACCCCGCTCGACCACGGCGTGCGCGTGGCTGGTGAAGTGCGCGGCCTGCCGCCCAACACCGAGCACGGCTTTCACATTCACGAAAAGGGCGACTGCGGCGACAACGGCAATGCCTCGGGCGGCCACTTCAATCCGTCCGGCGGCACGCACGGCAAGTACGGCGCCGCGGGCAGCCATGCGGGCGAGCTGCCCAGCCTGGTGGCCGACGCCAGCGGCGTGGCGCGCTTCAGCGTCGACGACCACGCGATCTCCCTCACGCCGGGCGCGCCCAACAACGTGATCGGCCGCGCCCTGGTGGTGCACCGCGACCGCGACGACTTCACCAGCCAGCCGGCCGGCAACTCCGGACCGCGCATCGCCTGCGCGGTGATCACCAAGAGCTGAACTAAGAGCTCAGCTGGTTCAGCAGCAGCGCCTGCGCGCGGGCCAGGTCGGCCAGGGTGTCGATGTCGGTGAGGATGCCGGCATCCTCCACCGGCACGTCGACCACGCGGCCCGCCTCGCGCAGCGCGCGCAGCACGGGCGCCGCGCCTTGCGCGCCTGACAGCGCAGCCAGCGCCGGCCCGCTCGCCTGGCCGAAACCCACGGGGTGCCCTTTCTGTCCCTGATGCACGGGCTGCGCCGCTGCCGCGCCGCCTCGCAGCGCCTGCGCCACCTGAACCAAGGTGGATGACTGGATGAGAGGCAGATCGGCCGGCAGGATGAGCCAGCCCACGTCGTTCGGCGTTGAGCGCACGCCAGCAGCAATCGAATCGCCCATGCCCGCGTGACCCGCGTCCTCCAGATGCCAGGGCAAGCCGCTGGCGCGCACCGCTTCCAGCGTGTGGTCAAGCACCGGCTTGTTCAGCAGCAGGGCCTTGAGCTTGGAGCCGCTGCCGCCGGATGCCACGAAGCGCTCGCCGCGGCCGGAGGCCAGCACGATCACCGTGGGGGCGCTGGACGTTGTGGTGTTGCAGGGCATGGGCGGCAGTATCGCGCGCCTTGCAAGACAATGGCGGCATGACCCTTTCCAATGAACAACTGGCGGCGCTGCGCAAGAGCTACGAGCGCGCCGAACTCGACGAGGCACGCAGCGAGGCCGATCCGCTGCGCCAGTTCGAGCGCTGGATGAACGAGGCCGTCGAGGCGCAGGTGCCCGAGCCCAATGCCATGACGCTGGCCACGGTCGGTCCCGATGCGCGGCCGTCGACCCGCATCGTGCTCATCAAGGGCTTCGACGAACGCGGCATCGTCTGGTACACCAACTATGAAAGCCGCAAGGGACGCGAGCTGGCGGGCAACCCGTTTGCCGCCCTGCAGTTCCACTGGGTCGAGCTGGAGCGCGTGGTGCGCATCGAGGGCCGCGTGGAGAAGGTCGAGCCGGAACTGAGCGACGCCTACTTCGCCAGCCGCCCGCTCGATTCGCGCCTGGGCGCCTGGGCCAGCCCGCAGAGCCAGGTCATCAGCGGACGCGACGTGCTGGTGAAGAATGCCGCCGCGGCTGCCGCCAGGCATTTGCTGTCGCCGCCGCGCCCGCCGCATTGGGGCGGCTTCCGGCTGGTGCCGGGCACCTGGGAGTTCTGGCAGGGCCGCAAGAGCCGGCTGCACGACCGGCTGCGCTACCGGCTCGACGGCGCACAGTGGGTGCGGGAACGCCTGGCGCCTTAGCCTCGCGTCAAGGCAGCTGGCCGCTGCGGAAGAAGTCGTTGAGCATCTGGCCCGAGGCGGCCTGCGCAAATCCGTCGAAGCGCCCTTGCTCGGACAGCGTGCGCGCCGCCTGCACGAAGCCACCCCATGCCGAGCGGGCCAGCGCACCGCCCACGCTGACGCGCCGCACGCCCAGTGCGGCAATGTCGTTCAAGGTCAGCGGGCTGCTCGACCCCACCAGCAGGTTGACGGGTTTGGGCGCGACCGCGGCCACCACGGCCGAAATCTGCTCCGGCGTGCGGATGCCCGGGGCGTACAGGCAATCGGCGCCGGCGTCGGCATAGGCCTTCAGGCGCTCGATCGTGCCGGCCAGGTCGTCGATGCCGTAGAGAAAGTTCTCGGCCCGTCCCACCAGCAGCACCTCGCCGCCGGCCTCGTCGATGGCGCGGCGCGCCGCCTTCAGGCGCGCCAGCGAATCTTCCAGCGGCCGGATCGGCTGCGCTGCGTCGCCGCTCGCGTCTTCGATGGAAATGCCGGCCACGCCGGTTTCGACGGCCAGGCGCACGCTTTCGTGCACGCCTTGCGCGTCGGGTGAATAGCCGCTTTCGAAGTCGGCGTTGACGGGCAGATCGGTGGCAGCGGCCATGTCCCGAAGATGCTCGAGCACCTCCTCGCGCGAGGCGCCGCCGTCGGGCCTGCCGCGCGACCAGGCATAGCCGGAACTGGTGGTGGCCAGCGCCTTGAAGCCCAGGCCCTGCAGGTAGCGGGCACTGCCCACGTCCCAGGGGTTGGGGATGATGAAGCAGCCGGCGGCATGCAGGGCCCTGAAGGCCCGCCGCCGCGCCGACACGCTGCTGCTGGAGAGTTGGCTCATCGCATCACCTGCCTGTGCGTTGGGAAAGGGAGCGCCTTTGTAGCACCCGCCTGCGACAGGCTCCTGCCATCCAACCGAGACAGCTAGTAAAGGTGCGTGACCAGCGCCATCACCAGCGTCACCGTGACCAGGCCCAGCACGGTCGACACGGCCACGCTGGCCGTCACCAGCTCTTCCGACGTCCGGTAGCGCTGCGAAAACAGGAACACATTGGCGCCCATGGGCAGCGATGCCGCCACCACCATCACCGCCAGCGGCAGGCCGTGCACGCCCAGCAGCCAGCCGATGCCGGCCACCACCATCGGATGCAGGAAGTTCTTGACCACCGACTGGACCGCGGCGCCGCGCCAATGCGCGCCGATGGGCGTGTTGGCCAGCGTGATGCCCACCATCACCAGGGCCACCGGGCCGAAGGCCTGGCCCAGGAGCGCCAGGGGCTTGTCCACCCACTCGGGCATGGCCAGGCCCGTCTGCGCGAACAGCAGGCCCGCGATGATCGGAATGGGCACCGGATGGATGATGGCGTTGCGCACGGCCTTGAGCACCGTCCTGGCCATGGCATGGCGCGGCGCGCCGCTGCTGCGCGCCTGCTCGTGGGCCACGGCCAGTTCCAGCACCACGGTGGCGCTGGTGAGCAGCACCACCGAATGCAGCGAGATCAGGGTGAGCAGCACCACCATGCCGTCCGCACCGTAGGCCAGGCCGATGAGCGGAATGCCGATCATCACGGTGTTGCTGTAGGTGTTGGCCAGGGCCAGCACCGCCGCCTGCCGGTTGAAGCCGCGCAGCACCATGGTCAGCGCGAACAGCAGGCCCGAGCCGATGAAGTAGGCCGACACGGCCTTGAAGCGCAGCTGCGACACATCCACCGTGCTCATGGCGCGAAAGAGCAGCGCCGGCGCGAGCAGCAGGAAAATGAGGTTCGACAGGTCCTTGACCGAGCCGGGCTGGATCCACCCGCGCCGGCCGGCAAGAAAGCCCGCCCCGATCAGCAGGACCACCGGCAGCAGCGCACCGGCGACCGAAGGATTCAGCAGCACGTGGTTTCCGCCCGGTTGCCGGTCCGCCTGGGGCCGCCGCCTCGCAGAACAATGGGCGGAGGCGGTCTGCCGGCTGACGGGTGCATGGGTTCGGGTTCCGGGAAGTGTTGCGAATGCGCTGGGGTAGCGATTGTCACGGCTTGACGCTCCACATGCCCCTGACTACATTAATAACCAGCGAGTCATTAATATCATGCCCTCCTCCGGCTTCTTCAGCGAAAAGCTCCGCAACGCCCGCGCGCCCAAGCGCGAACGGCGCAAGGAGGCGCGCCCCGGCGAACTGGTGCAGGCCGCGCTCGACCTCTTCGTCGAAAAAGGCTTTGCCGCCACCCGCTCGGAAGAAGTGGCCGCGCGCGCCGGCGTCTCCAAGGGCACGCTGTTCCTCTATTTTCCGAGCAAGGAAGAGCTGCTCAAGGCGGTGATCAGCGAGAACCTCGTGGGCCGCTTCGCGCAGTGGAACGAGCAGTTCGAGTCCTTCGAGGGCAGCACCCCCGACATGCTTCGCTTTTGCATGCGCATCTGGTGGGAAAGCGTGGGTTCGACCAAGGTGGCGGGCATCACCAAGCTGATGCTCAGCGAGGGCCGCAACTTCCCGGACCTGGCCGCCTTCTACCAAAAGGAATTCGTCGAGCCGGCGCACGAGCTGCTGCGCAAGATCCTGCGCCGCGGCATCGACCGCGGCGAATTCGCACCGGTGGATGTGAACCTCGCCATCTACACCGTCCTGGCCCCGATGGTCTTTCTCATGATCTGGCAATACTCCGCCTGCGTCGAAGACGGCTTCGACCCCGAAAAATATCTGGAGCTCCAGACCGAGACACTGCTGAACGGCCTGGTGGCCAAGCGGGGCAAGTCATGAAGCGCTGGGTTCCATGGACGGTCGCCGCACTGGCGATCGCGCTGGTCGCAGGCGGCGCCCTGCGCGCGGTGAAGGTGCGCAAGGCACAGGCCGTGCAGGCCAGCCAGCCCGTGGCGGAAGCCGTGGTCACGCTGCTGGCGGCCGACGTGCTGCGCGTGGGCCGCATCGACATGACGCAGACCCTGCCCATCTCCGGCACCCTGCGCGCGGTGGAATCGGCGGTGGTCAAGGCCAAGGTGGCCGGCGAGCTGCGCGGCCTCACGGTGCGCGAGGGCGATGCGGTCAAGGCCGGGCAGGTCATCGCCCGCATCGACTCGATCGAATACGAATCGCGCGTGCGCCAGGCCCAGGAGCAGGCGGATTCCGCCGCCGCCCAGGCCGAAGTGATGCAGCGCAACTACGACAACAACAAGGCGCTGGTGGAACAGGGTTTTATCTCGCGCACGGCGCTCGATACGTCGCTGTCCAACCTCAACGCGGCGCGCGCCACGCACCGCGCGGCCCTGGCCGGCGTGGAGGTGGCACGCAAGGCGCTCACCGACACGGTGGTGCGCAGCCCCATCGACGGGCACGTGGCCGCCCGGCTGGTCCAGCCCGGCGAGCGGGTGGCGGTGGACGGCAAGCTGCTCGAAGTGGTGGACCTGCGCCGCATCGAGCTCGAGGCCGCCATCTCGGCCGCCGATTCGGTGGCAGTGCGCGTGGGCCAGCGGGCCAGCCTGCAGGTGGAAAGCAGCAGCGCACCCGGCGCGGCCGGAAAGAGCGAGCGCCAGGTCGAGGCCACCGTGGCGCGCATCAACCCGAGCGCACAGGCCGGCAGCCGCAGCGTGCTGGTCTACCTCGCGCTGGACCGCGCCGAGGGCTTCCGTCAGGGCCTGTTTGCCCAGGGCAGCCTGGTGCTGGGGCGTGGCAAGGAAATGGCCCTGCCGCTGTCCGCCGTGCGCGTCGACAAGCCGCAGCCCTATGTGCAGCTGGTGATTGACGGCCGGGTGCGCCACCGCACGGTGACCACCGGCTGGCGCGGCCAGGTGGACGGCCAGACCTACGTCACGGTCAGCGGCCTGGAGGAAGGCGCCAGCGTGCTCTCCGGCACCATCGGCCCGATGCGCGAAGGCACGGCCGTGCAGCTGGCCTCGGCCGGCGGCGCCACGGCGCCAGCCACGCCGCGCACCGCACCCTGACGCGGCACCGCACACGCCATGTGGTTCACCCGCGTCAGCCTGAAGAACCCGGTCTTCGCGACCATGGTCATGCTCGCCCTGGTGGTGCTGGGGCTGTTCTCGTACCAGCGGCTGCAGGTCGACCAGTTCCCCAACATCGACTTCCCGGTGGTGGTGGTCATCACCGACTATCCGGGCGCCTCGCCCGAGATCGTCGAGAGCGAAGTCACCAAGAAGGTGGAGGAAGGCGTCAACTCCATCGCCGGCATCAACGCCCTCACCTCGCGCAGCTACGAGGGACAGTCGGTGGTCATCATCGAGTTCCAGCTCTACGTGGACGGCCGCAAGGCAGCCGACGACGTGCGCGAGAAGGTGGCTTCGGTGCGCCCGCTCTTCCGCGACGAGGTGAAGGACCCGCGCGTGCTGCGCTTCGACCCGGCCTCGCGCCCGGTGTGGTCGGTGGCGGTGCTGCCCACGCCCCTGGCCGAGGACAAGAACGCGCGCCAGCCCAGCGCGGTGGAACTCACCAACTGGGCCGACCAGGTGCTGAAGAAGCGCCTGGAGAACGTGCGCGGCGTGGGATCGGTCACGCTGGTGGGCGGCACCAAGCGCGAGATCAACATCTACCTCGATCCGCAGGCCATGGAAGCCTTCGGCATCAGCGCCGACCAGGTGGTGGCCGCGGTTCGCAACGAGAACCAGGCGCTGCCGGTGGGGGCCGTGCGTTCGCTCACGCAGGAGCGCGTGGTGCAGATCGACGCGCGCATGGAGCGCCCTGAAGACTTCGGCAAGATCATCGTCGCCAGGCGGGGCGGCGCGCCCATCCGCATCGACCAGGTGGCCCGCGTGAACGACGGCGCGCAGGAGATCGACAGCCTGGCGCTCTACAACGGCCAGCGCACGCTGCTGCTGTCGGTGCAGAAGGCGCAGGACGAGAACACCATCGCCGTGGTCGACGGCCTGAACGGCGCGCTGAAGGACATGCAGGCGCAGCTGCCGCCCGGCGTGAAGCTCGAGCCCATCGGCGACGCCTCGCGGCCCATCCGCGTGGCGGTGCAGAACGTGCGCCAGACGCTGATCGAGGGCGCAGCGCTCACGGTGCTGATCGTGTTCCTGTTCCTGAACTCGTGGCGCTCCACCGTCATCACTGGCCTCACGCTGCCCATTGCGCTGATCGGCACCTTCTGGTTCATGCAGATGTTCGGCTTCACGATCAATATGGTGACGCTGATGGCGCTGTCGCTGTGCGTGGGCCTGCTCATCGACGATGCGATCGTGGTGCGCGAGAACATCGTGCGCCACGTGCAGATGGGCAAGAGCCCCTACCGGGCGTCGCTGGAAGGCACGCAGGAAATCGGCCTGGCGGTGCTGGCCACCACGCTGTCGATCGTGGCGGTGTTTTTGCCCATCGGCTTCATGGGCGGAATCATCGGCAAGTTCTTCCACGAGTTCGGCATCACCATCGTGGCGGCGGTGCTCATCTCCATGTTCGTGAGCTTCACGCTGGACCCGATGATGTCCAGCATCTGGCACGACCCGGCCATCGACCGGCACGGCCAGCCCAAGGGACCGCCGCAGGGCTTCTACGACAGGACCATCGGCCGAGTGACCGGCTGGTTCGACGCGGCCACCGAGAAGATGGCCGAGGCTTACCAGGCCATCCTTCGCTGGTCGCTCGCGCACAAGCTGGCGACGCTGCTGGCTTCGGTGAGCATCTTCGTGGGCAGCATCTTCATGGTGCCGCTCTTGGGCACCGAGTTCGTGCCCAAGGCCGACTATTCGGAGACGGCCATCAACTTCTACACGCCGGTGGGCTCGTCGCTCGAAGTGACGGAGGCGCGGGCCCGGCAGGTGGACGCCATCCTGCACGACATGCCCGAGGTGCGCTACACGCTCGCGACCATCAACAGCGGCGATGCGCAGGGCAAGATCTACGCGAGCGTGTACGTTCGCCTGGTGGACCGCAAGCAGCGCAGCCGCAGCGTGGACCAGATGTCGGTGGTGCTGCGCGACAAGCTGCGCTCGGTGCCCGGCATCACCGTCACGCACGTGGGCCTGCGCGACGCCGTGGGCGGCAACAAGCCCATCGAGTTCTCGCTGCAGGGGCCCGACCTGAAGGAACTGGAACGCCTCACCCGCGAAGTGACCGGGAAGATCCGCGGCATCCCGGGCCTGGTGGACCTGGACTCCAGCCTCAAGGCCGACAAGCCCACGGTGAGCGTCGTGATGCGCCGCGACGCCGCCTCCGACCTGGGCCTGGGCGTGGCGCCGGTGGCCAGCGCGCTGCGCACGCTGGTGGCCGGCACCACCGTGGGCAACTGGCGCGCGCCCGACGACCAGACCTACGACGTGAACGTGCGCCTGGCGCCCGAAGTGCGCAACGCACCCGCCGACCTGGCGCGCCTGCCCTTCCTGAGCACCACCATGGGTGCCAACGCCGACGGCTCCAGCCGCTTCGTGCGCCTGTCGCAGGTGGCCGAGGTGCGCGAATCCACCGGGCCGAACCAGATCAACCGCCGTTCGCTGGCGCGCGAGGTCGCCATCAACGCCAACGTGGACCGGCGCTCGGCCGGCGAGGTGTCGGGCGACATCCGCAAGGTGCTGGACGGCATCGCCTTCCCGCCCGGCTACGGCTACCAGTTCAGCGGCTCGACCAAGAACATGCAGGAGTCCTTCGGCTATGCGGTCTCGGCACTGGCCATGGCGGTGATCTTCATCTACATGATCCTGGCCAGCCAGTTCAAGAGCGTCCTGCAGCCGCTGGCGCTGATGACCGCCCTGCCCCTCACGCTCATCGGCGTGGTGCTGGCGCTGATGGGCTTCGGCTCCACGCTGTCGATGTTCTCCATCATCGGCGTGGTGATGCTCATGGGCCTGGTGACCAAGAACGCGATCCTGCTGGTGGACTTCGCGATCCGGGCGCGCGAAGGCGAGCACCCCATGGGCCGCGAAGAGGCCCTGCTGATGGCCGCCCGCGTGCGCCTGCGCCCCATCCTGATGACCACGCTGGCCATGATCTTCGGCATGGTGCCGCTGGCCTTCGCGCTGAGCGAAGGCGCCGAGCAGCGCGCGCCCATGGGCCAGGCGGTCATCGGCGGCGTGATCACCTCCTCGCTGCTCACGCTGGTGGTGGTGCCGGTCGTCTACTGCTACATGGACGACCTGGCCAGCTGGGCCAAAAGGCGCTTTTCCGGGGCACCGCGGGAAGACGCCGCCACCTTGCCTAAAATTGAAGGTTTGCCTTGAGTCACGCCTTCTGGAAGGAAGCATTCATCATGAACACCACGACTGACCTGGAGCGCCTGCGCTTCAACATGATCGAGCAACAGATCCGCCCCTGGGACGTGCTCGATTTCGACATCCTCGAGCTGCTGGGCAGCATCCGGCGCGAAGACTACGTGCCGGCCGCGCACCGCAGCCTCGCCTTCTTCGACATGGAGATTCCGCTGGGCAACGAGCCCGGCCAGGTGATGCTCTCGCCCAAGGTCGAAGCCCGCATGCTGCAGGACCTGAAGATCCAGAAGCACGAATCCGTGCTGGAGATCGGCACCGGCTCCGGCTTCATGGCCGCCCTGCTCGCCCACCGTGCGGCCCAGGTGCTCACGCTCGAGATCGATCCGCGCCTGGCCGCCACGGCCGAGCAGAACCTGCGCACCAACGGCGTGCACAACGTGGAAGTCCGCGTGGCCGACGGCGCCAAGCCGCTGCCCAGCGGCCCGACCTTCGATGTGATCGTGCTCAGCGGCTCGGTCGCCCGCGTGCCGCAGAACCTGCTGGGCTCGCTCAATATCGGCGGCCGCCTGGCGGCCATCGTCGGCGACGAACCCGTCATGCGCGCCCATTTCATCACCCGCACGAGCGAAGGCCAGTGGGACACGGTGCAGCCCTGGGACACGGTCGCACCGCGCCTGCTGAACTTCCCCGAGCCCTCGCGCTTCAACTTCTGAAGCCCCCAGCATGATCGAACAAGTCCTGCCCGCCGAACTCGCCGCCTGGTTCGCGCGCGACGCCAGCGCCAAGGCGCTGCTGCTGGACGTGCGCGAGCCCTGGGAGGTGCAGACCGCCAGCGTGACGCCGCGCGGCTTCACGCTGCTGGCGATCCCGATGAACGAGATTCCCTCGCGCATGGCCGAACTCCAGCCCTACGACCGCGTCGCGTGCCTGTGCCATCACGGCGCGCGCAGCCAGCATGTGGCGGCCTACCTCAGCCAGCACGGCTTCGAAGACCTGGCCAACGTGGCCGGCGGCATCGATGCCTGGGCCCGGCAGTTCGACCCGTCGGTGCCGCGCTACTGATTCATTCCACTGCTTCAAGGACCCTTCATGCACAGGCTTCGGCTTGCACCCATCAGCTGCGCGTTGACCGCAATCTTTGCCGCCTCCGCACCGCCCGTACATGCCCAAAGCCTGATCGAACTCTACGAAGCAGCCCGCGCCTACGACGCCACCTACCAGAGCGCCCGCTCCGCCTACGACGCGAGCATTGCCCGCGCCGAGCAGGCCAAGGCGGGCCTGCTGCCCTCGGTGGGCCTGTCGGCCAGCGCCTCGCGCACCGAGCAGGAGCTGCGGCTGGAAAACGTCGGCAGCACCAACCGCACCATTCCGCAGGAAAGCGCCGGCATCAACGCCACGCAGCCCCTGTACCGCCCCGCCAACTGGGCCACCTACGAGCAAAGCAAGCGGCAGCTCGACATTGCCCAGGCGCAGCTCACGCTGGCCGACCAGGACCTGATCGTGCGCGCCAGCCAGGCCTACTTCGACGTGCTGGCCAGCCAGGACTCGCTGGCGCTGGTGCGTGCGCAGAAGGCCGCCACCGAAGAGCAACTGGCCTTCGCCAAGCGCAACTTCGAAGTAGGCACCGCCACCATCACCGACACGCGCGAGGCCCAGGCCCGCTACGACCTGGTGGTGGCGCAGGAAATCTCCGCCCTGAACGACCTGCAGATCAAGAAGATCGCGCTCGACCAGCTGGTGGGCCGCGTGAATGCCAACCCGACGCCGCTGGCGGCGCCCGTGGTGCTGCCGCCCCCGCCCACCAACGTGGAGCAATGGGTGCGCCAGGCCGAGGACGGGCATCCGTCCATCATCCAGGCGCAGCGCAACCTCGAGGTGGCGCACCTCGAAGTGGACAAGGCGCGCGCCGGCCACAAGCCCACGCTGGACGCGCAGCTGGGCTACAACGTCACCAACAACCCCAACGGCACCAGCACCAGCACCTCGCTGCAGGGCATCCGCGTGAATGCGGCCAGCATCGGCGTGGTGTTCAACATGCCGCTGTTCGCCGGCTTCGCCACCGAGAACCGCGTGAAGGAAACGCTGGCACTCGAAGACCAGTCGCGCTCCGTGCTCGAAGCCACGCGCCGCAACGTGACGCAGGCCACCCGCTCGGCCTACCTGGGCCTGGTGGCGGGCGCCGGCCAGGTGAAGGCGCTGGAAGCGGCCGAAGCCTCGAGCCAGAGCGCACTGGATGCCAACCGCCTGGGCTACCAGGTGGGCGTGCGCATCAACATCGACGTGCTCAATTCGCAGAGCCAGCTGTTCCAGACGCGCCGCGACCTGGCGGCCGCGCGCTACAACGTGCTGCTGGGCAACCTCAAGCTGCGCCAGGCCAACGGCACGCTGAGCGAAGGCGACCTGCAGCCGATCAATGCCTCGCTGGCCGCGCCCGGCAGCGCCGGCGCCAGCGCATCGCCCGACCAGCCCTCGGCCGCGACGCAAAGCCCGATCG
>NZ_BCUU01000107.1 GCF_001591385.1 Variovorax soli NBRC 106424 | reverse complement strand
GAGCAGGCCTCGCGCCTGCGCGAACACGCGGCGTGCGCCGGCCGCCTCGCAAGCGGCACGAACCAGGCCCAGCGCGAGCACGCCGGCGGCCGGCGGCCACACCGCATCGAACCCGCCGCCATCGGCCATGGCCTGCACCGCCATCGCGATCAAGGCGGCCTGCCCGATCCACAGCAGCGACGCCAGCACATGCAAGCCGGCGCCCGGCGGCAGACGCCTCGCCCAGCGACGGATCGCCTGTGCTGCCGGAAGGTCTTGCGTGGAGGGCACCGTGTTTCCGAATTTTCAGGTTTTTCTGAAATTACGTGAAATCATAACAGGCCGCGCTTTCCCGAGCGCGTTCGCCGGGCCCATTCTCAGCGGGCATGAACGCCGAAGCCAAGGCCGCCCAGGGCCGGCGTATTGTGAGCATGAAGTGCCAGCGGCGTGCGATATGCACGCAGGATCAGTTGGCTATCGAAGCCACGGGAGGCAAGGTGCCCTCACGGCGGTGGCGCGAAGGTGCAGTAGTAGTACCGGCCATTTCCGGCGGCATCGTAGGTGCGTTGGCAGTACTCGACGAACTGGGCCACGTTTTGCAGCCGCTGGGCGGGCGTGGTGCTGACCTGGGCGGCTGGCTTGAAGAAATTGGGATGCTGATCGATGAATGCCCGGACCTGGTCGTCGTTCGGAAGGTTGGTCAGGACGTCCCAGGCCCTGCTGACCACCAGCGGATGCGAAGCGGGATCATTCCAGTTCGCGTCGGTGTGGGTGAGGTGATAACCCGTGGATTCCTGCTCGATGCGGGCGTAGTGAAAGACGGCTTGCTGTGCGCCATCTTCCGGGGTCAAGGCGAATGCGACGGCGTTGGCGCAGGCCGGCACTGGCAAATTGACGAAGTCGGCCCCCGAATGACCGTCGGCTCGTGCGAATCCGGTCGGCGCTATCGCCTGATGGCGCGGTGTCCGGCTGTGGTTGGCCGGCAGGCCCCCGCCTTCGTACACGTGCAGCGGCGCGACCCGGTAGAGCCCCATCGTTTGCGCCGCATACTGTCCGCAATCGGCCAACGGCAACCGAGGAACATGCATGCTGCGGCCGGAGGCCGTCGCGCTGTACGTCACGTTGGATCTGAGATCGAGTCCTGCAGCCCACTGTGCTGGATCCCGGCGAAGCGGTGGGGGGTTGAGGTGGGTGGTCATGACCCGGGTCTCTCGGAAGACCGGCGGGTCATGGATGCCCAGCACCAATCCGGAGGGAGTGATGTTGGGCTGCAGGTGGCCGGGAGGCGGCTGCCACTGCCGGCGCCCCCGTCCAGGCGAGCCAACGCCGCGAAACTGGCCCGCTCCTGGCGCTGCCCCGTTGCCCGCGCCGGCACCACCCGGCAACGCCGAACGAGGCCCCGGACTGGCATCGAGCCGTCGCCCCGGCTGCGGCCTCGTGGCCGTGGATGGCCCCGGCATGGAAGGCGCGTCCTGTCTCGGCCCGGCGCGGCCAGACGCCTGCGGGCTGAAGAGTCTGTTGATCTGCATGGTGCTCTGGCAGGGGTGACGTCGACACCCGAGTGTTGGCGCGGACATCGTCCACGACCCGGGCGCATGCGAAATCTCACCCCCAAATGCGAATCGAGCAGCTGGGGTTGCCGTCCCGGCCCGCCGGACGCCTGCTGGCGTCGCGAGCCCAACGCCGGGAAGACTACTGCGCAGCGATCAGGCCGCCCACGACCAGCGCGGCCAGCAGCCCGGCCGTCAGGCGCCCGGAGGCCGGGCGCGATTCCACGAAGCGGTACAGCAGCGCGGCCGCCGCGATCGACAGACCGACGGCGGCCAGCATGGCCGTCAGGTTGATCCAGGGGGATTGCAGGCCCGCCTGCGCCATCACTGCGTTCACCACCAGGATGACCGGGAAGTGGATCAGGAACAGCGAGTACGAGATCCGCCCCAGCCAGAGCAGCGGCCCGGCCGCGAGCCATGCGGGCGGCTCGGCCAGCCAGCCCCTGCGCTGCCCCACCGCCAGCAGCAGCGCCACGGCCAGCGCAATGGCGATGCGGATTCGCCAGTCCCAGAGCAGCGCGACCATGCCCAGTGCCGCCAGCAGGGTCAGGGCCTTCCCGTAGCGGGCCGGCTGGTCGATGCGGCCGATCCAGAAGGCCAGCATGCCCAGGCCGTACGAGCCGATGAAATAGAAGGCGGTGCTGTCCAGTTCGGCCCGCAGGTTGAAGGCGAAGAGCGATGCCGCGACCATCGCCAGCACCAGCACGGCCAGCAGCCAGGCCGCGCGCGCCGCATCGAGCCGCCAGCGCCTTTGCAGCCACTCGGCGAGCATGACCAGGGCCAGCGCCAGCACGAACAGCTGGAAATCGATGGCCACGTACCAGACGCCGGTGCTCAGCGCGTCGTACCCGAGCAGGTCCTGCAGCAGCAGGCCGTGCGCCAGCAGCTGCGCGAACATGGGGGCGGCCGGCACGGCCTCATGGTCGAACCAGGGCCGGATGGCTGCTGCCGCCAGCACGCTCACGCACAGGGCGGCCAGGTAGGGCATGGCCAACCTGGCGTAGCGCTGCCAGACCCGTTGCCATGGCCCTTGGCGGGCGCGCAAGACGCCATCGGGCGCCAGCGAAGCCGCCGCAAGAAAACCTGCGATGACCAGGAACACCTGCACCGCCAGGCGCCCGTCGCGGCCCAGCCAGCCGATCAGCCGCGGCGCGAGCACGGCTGCCGCTTCGGGCATGGGCCCGTAGCGGCACAGGTGGTGCCCGACGATGAACAGGCAGGCGATGCCCTTGGCCGCATCCAGCAGCGGCATGCGGCCGGCATGCGCTGCCGGCTGCAAAGCCGCCTGCCCTGCTACCGCCGCGCTCAAAGGGCCAGACGCTTGCGGGCCTCGATGTATTCGCGCTTGAGCTTCTCGACGAAGGCCGCCGCGCTGGTCACTTCGGTGATGGCGCCGATGCCCTGGCCCGAGCCCCAGATGTCCTTCCAGGCCTTGGCCTTGGCGCCTTCGCCGCCGCCGAAGTTCATGGTCTTGAGGTCGCCTTCGGGCAGGTTGTCCGGGTCCATGCCCGCGGCGCGGATCGAGGGCGCCAGGTAGTTGCCGTGCACGCCGGTGAAGAGGTTGGAGTAGACGATGTCGTCCGAGCTGCCTTCGACGATGGCCTTCTTGTACTCGTCGCTGGCGCGGGCCTCGTGCGTGGCGATGAAAGCCGTGCCGATGTAGGCGAAATCGGCGCCCATGGCCTGCGCAGCCAGCACGGCGCCGCCCGTGGCGATGGAGCCGCTGAGCGCCACCGGCCCGTCGAACCACTGGCGGATTTCGTGGATCAGCGCGAAGGGGCTCTTCACACCTGCATGGCCGCCGGCACCGGCCGCCACGGCGATGATGCCGTCGGCGCCCTTCTCGATCGCCTTCTGGGCGAACTTGTTGTTGATGATGTCGTGCAGCGTCACGCCGCCGTAGCTGTGCACCGCCTCGTTCACGTCGGTGCGCGCGCCCAGCGAAGTGATGACGATCGGCACCTTGTACTTCACGACCATTTCCATGTCGTGCTCGAGGCGGTCATTGCTCTTGTGCACGATCTGGTTGATGGCGAACGGCGCCGCCGGCTTGTCGGGGTTGGCCTTGTTGTAGGCGGCCAGTTCCTCGGTGATCTCGGCCAGCCAGTCTTCCAGTTGCGATGCCGGGCGCGCGTTCAGCGCAGGCATGGAGCCCACCACGCCGGCTTTGCATTGGGCAATGACCAGCTTGGGGTTGCTGATGATGAAAAGCGGCGAACCGATGATGGGCAGCGGCAGGTTCGCGAGCACGGGCGGCAGCTTGGACATGGAGTCTCCGGATGAACTGGACGAAGGTTTATATGTTTTGAACCGGGCGGCACCCGTGCTTTGCGCGACAGGTGCCGCCGCGTGCGCGCCCGCCGGGCGCGCACGGATGCGAAGGCTTCAGAAAGCTTCGACGGGCAGCGCGGTCACACTGTCCGCGCCCTCGACGATGCTTTGCGCCGTGGCCGGAACGGTGTTGAGGATGTGCTCGGCGTAGAAGCGCGCGGTCGCGATCTTGGACTTCATGAAAGGCGCGTCCTGGCCCTTGGCCGCCAGTTGCTGCGCCACCAGCAGCGAGCGCGCCAGCTGCCAGCCCGCCACCAGCTTGCCGGCGGCCAGCAGGTACGGAACGCTGCCTGCGAACACGGCATTGGGCGCGGCCTTGGTCTGGCCGGCCACGAAGTCGACGATCTTCACGAAGGCTTCGCGCGCCGCGCTCAGGTGCTTCAGCACCGCCTTGGCGTCGTCGCTGCCCTGCTCGGCCAGTTCGCTTTCCGTCTTCTGCACTTCGGCCGCGATGGCCTTGGCCACCTGGCCGCCGTCGCGCGCCGTCTTGCGGCCCACCAGGTCGTTGGCCTGGATGGCGGTGGTGCCTTCGTAGATGGTGAGGATCTTCGCGTCGCGCAGGTATTGGGCAGCGCCAGTTTCCTCGATGAAGCCCATGCCGCCGTGCACCTGCACGCCCAGCGAGGTCACGTCCAGGCTCATCTCGGTGCTGTAGCCCTTGACCAGCGGCACCATGAATTCGTAGAAGGCCTGGTTCTGCTTGCGCACCGCTGCGTCGGGGTGGTGATGCGCCGCGTCGTAGGCGGCCGCGGCCACAATGGCCATGGCGCGGCAACCCTCGGTGTGGGCACGCATGGTCATCAGCATGCGCTTGACGTCCGGGTGATGGATGATGGGCGCGCTGGCGTTGATGGAGCCGTCCACCGGGCGGCTTTGCACGCGCTCCTTGGCATAGGCCACCGCATGCTGGTAGGCGCGCTCGGCCACCGCGATGCCCTGCATGCCCACCGAATAGCGGGCCGAGTTCATCATGATGAACATGTACTCCAGGCCGCGGTTCTCCTCGCCCACCAGGTAGCCGATGGCACCGCCGTTGTCGCCGTACTGCAGCACTGCCGTGGGCGATGCCTTGATGCCCAGCTTGTGCTCGATGCTCACGCAGTGCACGTCGTTGCGCGCCCCGAGCGAACCATCCTTGTTCACCAGGAACTTGGGCACCACGAACAGGCTGATGCCCTTCACGCCTTCCGGCGCGCCGGCCACGCGGGCCAGCACCAGGTGCACGATGTTCTCGGCCATGTCGTGCTCGCCGTAGGTGATGAAGATCTTGGTACCGAAGACCTTGTAGGTGCCGTCAGGCTGCGGCTCGGCGCGGCTGCGCACCAGCGACAGGTCGCTGCCGGCCTGCGGCTCGGTCAGGTTCATGGTGCCGGTCCACTGGCCGGTGACCAGCTTTTCCAGGTACACGGCCTTGAGCTCGTCGGAGCCGGCGGTCAGCAGCGCCTCGATGGCGCCGTCCGACAGCAGCGGGCACAGCGCGAAGCTGAGGTTGGCCGAGTTGAGCATTTCGAGGCAGGCCGCGCCGATGGTCTTGGGCAGGCCCTGGCCGCCGAAGTCGGTGGGGTGCTGCAGGCCCTGCCAACCGCCGCTGGCGAACTGGGCAAAGGCGTCCTTGAAGCCCGGCGTGGTGGTGACGACGCCGTCTTTCAGGGAAGAAGGATTTCGGTCGCCTTCCACGTTCAGCGGCGCGACCACGCCTTCGTTGAACTTGGCGCACTCTTCGAGCACGGCTTGTGCGGTTTCGAGGCCGGCGTCTTCAAAGGCCGGCATCTGGGCCACCTGGTCGATGCGAGCCAGGTGCTCGATGTCGAACAGCATGTCCTTGAGGGGGGCGATGTAACTCATGATGTGTGTCTCCCGTGGGCGGATACGAAAAGGGCATCGCGAACGATGCCCTGGATGGCTTCAGCGGATGGAAAGCCTCGTCTGGCCAGAGCCGATTACAGCGCCTTGACCAGTTCCGGCACCGCCGTGAACAGGTCCGCTTCCAGGCCGTAGTCGGCCACGCTGAAGATGGGCGCTTCCGGGTCCTTGTTGATCGCCACGATCACCTTCGAATCCTTCATGCCCGCCAGGTGCTGGATCGCGCCCGAGATGCCGGCTGCGATGTACAGCTGCGGCGCCACGATCTTGCCCGTCTGGCCCACCTGCAGGTCGTTGGGCGCGTAGCCCGCATCGACCGCCGCGCGGCTGGCGCCCAGGCCCGCATTGAGCTTGTCGGCCAGCGGCGCCATCACCTCCTGGAACTTCTCGGCGCTGCCCAGCGCCCGGCCACCGGAGACGATGATCTTGGCGGCGGTCAGTTCGGGGCGCGCGCTCTTGGTGACTTCGCGGCCCACGAAGCTGGACTTGCCGCTGTCGGCCACGCCTTGGGCGTTCTCGATGGCGGCGCTGCCGCCTTCTTTCGCTGCCGCGTCGAAGCCCGTCGTACGGACGGTGATCACCTTGGTCGCATCGGCGCTTTGCACCGTGGCAATCGCGTTACCGGCGTAGATGGGGCGCTCGAAGGTGTCGGGGGAGACGACCTTGGTGATGTCGCTGATCTGGGCGACATCGAGCTTGGCGGCCACGCGCGGGGCGACGTTCTTGCCGTTGGCGGTGGCGGGGAACAGGATGTGGCTGTAGTTGCCAGCGATCGCGAGCACTTGCGCCGCGACGTTCTCGGCCAGGTTGTCGGTCAGGGCTGCGCTGTCGGCGGCGATCACCTTGGCGACGCCGGCGATCCTGGCGGCTTGGGCTGCGGCTTCGGCGGCATTGGCACCAGCCACCAGCACGTGCACATCGCCGCTTTGGCAGGCGATGCCCGCGGTGACGGTGTTCAGGGTCGCCGGCTTGACGGTGGCGTGGTCGTGTTCGGCAATGACGAGGACGGTCATGTTCGTGTCTTCCTTCTTGTGTTCCCAGGCAGCCTTAGATGACCTTGGCTTCGTTCTTGAGCTTGTCCACCAGGGTGGCGACATCGGGCACCTTGATGCCGGCGCCGCGCTTCGGGGGCTCGCTCACCTTCAGGGTCTTCAGGCGCGGTGCAACGTCCACGCCCAGGTCGGCCGGAGACACCGTGTCCAGCTGCTTCTTCTTGGCCTTCATGATGTTGGGCAGCGTCACGTAGCGCGGCTCGTTCAGGCGCAGGTCGGTGGTGATGACTGCGGGCAGCGACAGGGCGATGGTCTCCAGGCCGCCGTCGACTTCGCGGGTGACGGTGGCCTTGTCACCGGCGATCTCCACCTTGGAGGCGAAGGTGGCTTGGGGCAGGTCCGCCAGCGCAGCCAGCATCTGGCCGGTCTGGTTGGCATCGTCGTCGATGGCCTGCTTGCCCAGGATGACCAGCGAAGGCTGTTCCTTGTCCACCAGGGCCTTGAGCAGCTTGGCCACGGCCAGGGGCTGCAGCTCTTCGGTGGTCTCCACCAGAATGCCGCGGTCGGCGCCGATGGCCATGGCGGTGCGCAGCGTCTCCTGGCACTTGGCCTCGCCGCAGGAGACGGCGATGATTTCCGTGACCACGCCCTTTTCCTTCAGGCGCACCGCCTCTTCGACGGCAATCTCGTCGAAGGGGTTCATGCTCATCTTGACGTTGGCGATGTCCACGCCCGTGCCGTCACTCTTGACGCGGACCTTGACGTTGAAATCGACGACCCGCTTGACGGGGACCAATACCTTCATGGGTTGACTCCATTGAATTGCAAAACCGGGGGACAGGCGCACAACGCAGCGCACGAGGCAGCCGGCCATTTTAGGTCGCCACCTGCCGCACGCCTGTTCATTTCAATCACCGCGCACTGCCCGCTCACTTAAAAAAGAACGGTCGTGCTTTTTTGCTACGAATTATAGGTGAGCATTGCTGCTTTGCAACATTCCGGCGGGTAAGGATTCGATACGCACCGCGCGCCGCGGCCCCGCGATCTCGATGCCGGCGGCGTGCAGGCCGTCGAGGATGGCGATGTTGATGTCCGAACGCAGGTTCACCTGCCCCTTGTCGGGGTCCTTCACCCAGACGTTGAGGCTGAACTCCAGGCCATCGGGCGCGAAATTGACGAGGTAGGCCACCGGCACGGGGTCGGTCATCACGCGCGGCTGGGCCCGCGCGGCGCTGCAGAGAATCTCCTGCACCCGGCCCACCTCTGTGCCATAGGGCACCACGATGGTGGTGGTGATGTTGAACTTCAGGTCCTGGTGCGTGAGGTTCTCGACGCGGCTCGTGATGAGCGACTCGTTGGGCACGATGGCCTCCCGGCCGTTGCCGGCGCGGATAAGGGTGTAGCGTGTCTTGATGTCGGTGATGCGGCCTTCGAAGGCATCCACCTTCACGTTGTCGCCGATGCGGATGGAGCGCTCCAGCAGGATAACGAAGCCGCTCACGTAGTTGGCCGCCAGCTTCTGCAGGCCGAAGCCCAGGCCCACGCCCAGCGCACCGCCCAGCACCGACAGCGCCGTCAGGTCCACCCCCACCGCCGAGAGCGCGAACAGCAGGCCGATCAGCAGCAGGAAGGCCCGCATCGCATTCGACGCCACCTTGCGCATCGACAGGTCGTGCACCGCCTCGGCCAGCACGCGCTTCTCGATGGTCGCCGAGATCCACAGTGCGATCATCAGCACCAGGCCGGCCGAAGCCAGCCCTTCGAGAATGGTGCGGATGCTGACCTGCGTCTTGCCGAAGGCCAGGTGGATGGCGTCCAGCTCGTCCAGCACCGACGGCAGCAGGCCGACGATCCAGAGGATGGCGGCAAGCCAGGCCAACCAGGAGACGGTGCGCTCGATCAGGCGCACCAGCGCCGAGGCCGGAAACACCGCCGCCAGCACGCGGGCCACGAAGCGGATCGCCAGCAGGGCCAGAAAGCCCGACACCGCAATGCGCAGCACCAGCACCGTCTGCACTTCGGCCAGGCCGCGGCGTGCCAGGTCGGTGAACACCAGCGCCAGCAACGGGAACAGCAGGCCGTCGACCACGTTGCGGCCGAACCAGATCGAATCCTTGGGCTGGTCGCGCCCGAACCAGCGGCACAGCGCCCACGCCAGCACCACGCAGGCGGCCAGCGCCGCCAGCTCGATCCACAAGGTGCGGACCTGCACCTGCCCGAGGCGGGCCAGGAACTCGTCCATCTGGAACATCAGACCTCCGCCAGCACGCGCAGGTGCGTCTCCACGCTGCGGGCCAGCGCGTCGAGGTTGTAGCCGCCTTCCAGCATCGACACGATGCGCCCGTGCGCAAAGCGGCGCGCCACGTCGCGCACGCGGCTGGTGATCCAGTAGTAGTCGTTCTCGTTCAGCCCCAGCTGGCCCAGGTCGTCGTCGCGGTGCGCGTCGAAGCCGGCGCTCACGAAGATCATCTGCGGCTTGAACTCCTCCAGCCGGGGGATCCACATCGCCTCGATCAGCTCGCGCACGTCCATGCCGCGGGTGTAGGCCGGCACCGGCACGTTGCACATGTTGGGCGCCGGATGCTCGGTGCCGCTGAAGGGGTAGAAGGGATGCTGGAAGATGCTCACCATCAGCACCCGCGGATCGTTCGAAAGGATGTCCTCGGTGCCGTTGCCGTGGTGCACGTCGAAGTCGACGATGGCCACGCGCTGCAGGCCGTGGTGCTCCAGCGCATGGCGCGCCGCGATGGCCACGTTGTTGAAGAAGCAGAAGCCCATCGCCTTGTCGCGGCAGGCATGGTGGCCGGGCGGGCGCACCGCGCAGAAGGCGTTTTCCAGTTCGCCCGCCATCACCGCGTCGGTGGCCGCGATGGCGGCGCCTGCGGCACGCCGGGCGGCCAGCATGGTGAAGCCGTTCATGGAAGTGTCGGGGTCGATCTGCGCATGGTCGGGGCCGCCGGCCGGCGCATCCTCCACCAGGCGCTGCGCCAGCGACTGCAGGTGCTCCACATGCTCGGGCGTGTGGGCCCGCAGCAGATGCTCCAGCGTGGCCAGGGGGACTTCGCTGCGCTCCAGGGCGTCTCCCACACCGCTGGAAAGAAGCCGGTCCTCGATGGCGTCGAGCCGTTCCGGACATTCCGGGTGGCCCCGCCCCATCTCATGCTTCCAAAAGTCCCGGTGTGTGAAGTAGCCAGTCTTGCCCATGTTCAATGGCAGGTCACAGCGATGGGATGTGCCGGCCTACGGTATCGTTTGCATATGGATACAAAAATGGACGTCGCCGCGAAGCTCGCCAGTTTGTTAAGTCAGCTTAACACGGTGATCGTGGGCAAAGAGGCGCAGGTGCGCGACTGCGTGGCCTGCCTGCTGGCCGGCGGGCACCTCCTGATCGAGGACGTGCCGGGCGTGGGCAAGACCACGCTGGCCCATGCGCTGTCGCACACCTTCGGCCTGCAGTTCTCGCGCGTGCAGTTCACCGCCGACCTCATGCCCGGCGACCTGTCGGGCGTGGCCATCTACGACCGGGGCCAGCAGACCTTCGTGTTCCACCCCGGGCCGATCTTCGCCCAGGTGCTGCTGGCCGACGAGATCAACCGCGCCAGCCCCAAGACGCAAAGCGCCCTGCTGGAAGCCATGGAAGAGAAGCAGGTCAGCATCGAAGGCGAGACCCGCGCCCTGCCCTCGCCCTTCTTCGTGATCGCCACGCAGAACCCCTTCGACCAGCTGGGCACCTTCGCCCTGCCCGAGTCGCAGCTGGACCGCTTCCTGATGCGCATCTCGCTGGGCTACCCCGACCGCGCGGCCGAGCGCCAGCTGCTGGCCGGCGCCGACCGGCGCGAGATGCTGGCAACGCTGCCGGCGCTGCTCACCCCGGGCGAGCTGCAGGCCATTCAACAGCGGGTGCAGCAGGTGCATGCGGCCGAGCCGCTGCTGAACTACGTGCAGGACCTGATCGCCGCCACCCGCTCGGGCCGCTGGTTCCTGCAGGGGCTGTCGCCGCGCGCGGGCATCGCGCTGCTGCGCGCCGCCAAGGCGCAGGCGCTGCTGGCCAACCGCGACTACGTGTCGCCCGACGACGTGCAGGCCGTGCTGCCGCAGACCATCGCCCACCGCCTCACGCCCGTGGGCGATGCGGGCCGCGGCGCGGTGGAGCAGGTGCGCGCCATGATGGCCGCGGTGCCTCTTCCCTAGGTGCCGCGCATGACAGCCAGCCTGCGCCAGCGCATCGACGGCTGGTTCCTCGCGCGCGTGCCGCCGTCGGACCGCATCGAGCTCACGCAGGGCAACGTCTACATCCTGCCCACGCGGGCGGGATGGCTGCTGGCCGCCACGCTGCTGGTGCTGCTGATCGCCTCGATCAACTACCAGCTCAACCTGGGCTACCTGCTGACCTTCCTGCTGGCCGGCAGCGTGGCCGTGGGCATGTACGTGTGCCATGCCACCCTGCGCGGCCTGGCGATGCACCTGCTGCCGCCCGAGCCGCAGTTCGCCGGCGCGGCCGCCGTCTTGCGCGTGGTGCTGGACAACCCGCGCCGCAGCACCCGCTACGGCATCGGCATGGCGGTGCGCGAAAGCGGCAAGTCCGCGGCCCCGAAGTGGGCCTGGTGCGACGTGCCGGCGCAAGGCAGCGCCACCGTGGACATCGCCTTCAAGCCGGGGCACCGCGGTCTGCATCCGGTGCCGCCCTTCACCGCCGAGACGCGCTTTCCGCTCGGCACCTTCCGCGTGTGGACGGTGTGGCGGCCGGCTGCCAAGGTGCTGGTCTACCCGGCGCCGGAGGCCCATCCCCCGGCGCTGCCGCCCGGCGAACCGCGGGCCGATTCGCAGCAGCTGGCCGGCGTGCGCTCGCAGCAGGCCGGCGAATACGACGGCATCCGCGCCTACCGCCGCGGCGACCCGCTGAAGATGGTGGTCTGGAAGAAGGTGGCGCGGGCCGAGGCGGCCGGCTCCGACAATCTCTTCAGCCGCGATGCGCAGCAGTCGCAGCGGCAGGAGCTGTGGCTGGACGCGCAGCACTGCGGCCTGCCCGAGCACGAGGCCCGGCTGTCGCGCCTGTGCGCCTGGGTGCTGATGGCCGACAAGCTCGGCCTGGACTGGGGCCTGCGCGTGGCGGGCCGCAGCATTGCGCCTTCGCAAGGCGAAGCGCACAAGCGCCAATGCCTGGAGCTGCTGGCCACATGCTGACGATGCCCGTCCCCCGCGGCAGGAAGACGGCGCGCCTGTCGGCACTGCCGCGCGAAACCCGCGACACCCTGTTCCTGCTCGGCGTGATCGCGGTCATCGTGCTGCCGCAGGTCGGGCGCCTGCCCTGGTGGTGCACCGCGCTGACCGGGTTGATCCTCGTGTGGCGCGGCAGCCTGGCCCTCAACTCGCAGCCGCTGCCCAGCCGGTGGTGGCGCGCCGGGCTGCTGGCCCTGGCGCTGGCTGCCACCGCGTTCACGCACCGCACCCTTCTCGGGCAGGACGCGGGCGTCACGCTGGTGGTGCTGCTGCTTGCGCTCAAGACACTGGAGCTGCGCGCCCGGCGCGACGCCTTCGTGGTGTTCTTCCTGGGCTTCTTCGCGATGCTCACCAACTTCTTCTATTCGCAGTCGCTGCCCACGGCGCTGGCCATGCTGGTGGCGCTGCTGGGCCTGCTCACCGCGCTGGTCAATGCCCACATGCCGGTGGGGCGGCCGCCGCTCATGCAGTCGGCCCGCATGGCCGCGCGCATGGCGCTGCTGGGCGCGCCCATCATGGTGGCGCTGTTCGTGCTGTTTCCGCGCATGTCGCCGCTGTGGGGCACGCCCAGCGACACGATGAGCGGACGCACGGGCCTGTCCAACAGCATGCGCGTCGGCGCCGTGGCCGAGCTGGCGCTGGACGACGGCATTGCCGCACGCGTGGTGTTCGACGGCGACCGCGTGCCGCGGCAGACCGACCTGTACTTCCGCGGCCCGGTGCTCCCGCAGTTCGACGGGGTCGAATGGACGGCGCTGCCCGCCTACCAGCAGATGCGCGTGCCCGCCAACCTCCGGGTGCGAGGCGAACCCGTGCGCTACCAGGTCACGCTGGAGGCGAACCAGCGCCCGTGGCTGCTCACGCTCGACGCCGCGCCCAACCCGCCGCAGGCCCCTGGCATGGCGCCGCCGATCCAGACCCCCGACCTGCAGTGGATCGCGCCGCGCCCCACGCGCGAGCTGCAGCGCTACCGCGCCGAGAGCTATCCGGACTTTCGCAGCGGCCCGCAGGAACGGGTGCCGGGCCTGGCGCTGTTCACGCAATTGCCGCCGGGCAGCAATCCGCGCACGGTGCAGCTGGCAGTCGAACTGCAGGCCGATCCGCGCACGGCAGGCGGCAGCAACACGGCCGAACTGGTGCGGCTGGCCCTGCAGCGGCTGCGCACCGGCGGCTACAGCTACACGCTGGAGCCGGGCGAGTACGGGCGGCACACCGCCGACGAATTCTGGTTCGACCGCAAGGCGGGTTTCTGCGAGCACATCGCCTCGTCCTTCGTGATCCTGATGCGCGCGGCGGGCGTGCCGGCGCGCATCGTCACCGGCTTCCAGGGCGGCGAGCGCAACCCCATCGACGGCATCTGGACCCTTCGCAACCGCGACGCCCATGCCTGGGCCGAAGTCTGGCAGGCCGGCCAGGGCTGGGTGCGGGTGGACCCGACCGCAGCCATCTCGCCCGACCGCATCGGCGCCTTCCAGCGGCTGGCCCCGCCGCAGGGCGTGCTGGCCGGCGCATTCAATGCGGTCAACCCCACGCTGGTGCAGCATGTGCGCGCCGCGTGGGAGGCGGTCAACAACGGCTGGAACCAGTGGGTGCTCAACTACACGCAGGGGCGCCAGCTGGACCTGCTCAAGGACATCGGCTTTTCCGCGCCCAGCCTGCAGGACCTGGTGATGCTGCTGCTGGGCCTGCTGATTGCCGCCAGCCTGGCGGGCGCCCTGTGGGCGTTGTGGGAGCGCCGTCGGCAGGACCCGTGGCTGCGCCTGTTGTCCAACGCGCGGGCGAGGCTGGAGCGCAGCGGCCTTGCGCTGCCGGACTCCGCGCCGCCGCGCGAGATCGCACGGCAGGTGCGCGAGCGCTTCGGCGCCACGCAGGCCGAGCTGGTGCGCGAGATCGACGACTGGCTGGTGCGCCTGGAACGCCAGCGCTACAGTCCGCATCCCGGGCAAGGGCTGGCTGCGTTGCGTTCGGATTTCGCACGGCTGCGCTGGCCGCGTTGATGCCATGATCTTGCCGCTATCCGCCACCTCGACCCAATGAATCTCTCGCTGGAACTGCGCCTGCTCGCCTTCGGCGCACTGACGCTGTATTTCGCCTGGGTCTCGCGCCACGCGCTGCGCAGGCCGCAGGCCCACGGCTTCTGGCGCTTCTTCGCCTGGGAATGCATCGCGGCCCTGGTCCTGCTCAACCTGCCGATGTGGGAGCGCGATCCGCTGTCGCCGCGGCAGATCGCCTCGTGGCTGCTGCTCGCCGTCTCGCCCTGGCTCGCCATCCACGCGGTGCTGCTGCTGCGCCGCGAGGGCCGCCCGGATGATGCGCGGCGCACCGACGCCGAACTGCTGGGCTTCGAGCGCACCTCGCGCCTGGTCACGGGCGGCGCCTTCCGCTACATCCGGCACCCGATGTATGCGGCCTTGCTGGCGCTGGCCTGGGGCGCCTACCTGAAGCACATCACGCCCCAGAGCTCGGTGCTGGTCGCCGGCGCCAGCCTCTTCCTGCTGCTCACGGCGCTGCGCGACGAGGTCGAATGCCGCACGCACTTCGGTGCCGACTATGCCGCCTACATGCGGCGCAGCAAGCGCTTCATTCCCTTTGTTTTCTAGCGCCGGCCAATGGACCGTCAATCGCGCACCAGCCACCACCAGCGGGTGGCCAGCTGCATCCCCGACTCCTCGACCTGACCCAGCAGCAGGCCGCTCGCTTGCGCCTGCAATGCCTCGCGCTGCGCCAGGCGCCAGGCTTGCGCCGGGTCGCGGTGCGCCAGGCAACCGCCCTGGCCTTCCCATTGCAGCCATTGGCCGAGCGCGGCCAGCAGCTGGCTGGACTGGCTCTGCAAAAAGCCGAATGGCAGCGGCAGCCCATCGCGGCATTGCGCGGCCGTGGCATGCGTCGCGCTTTCCGAACCGCTGAGGCTGGCGACGCACACCATGGCCTGCGGCGGCAGCACGGCCAGGCCGGCGGCCTCCAGGCAAGTGCGCGCGCCGTACAGGCCCAGTTCCGCCCAGGTGCCCAGGCGGCGCGGACGGGCGCCGAGCAACCCGGCCAGTTCTTCGCGCCAGTGCAGCGGCGGCGGATCGGCAACGCTGCAGGCGGCCACGCGCCAGGGGGATTCGAGTCCGTCCATCAGCGGGCCTCCTGGTCGGTGGCGACCAGCGCGGCATGCCCGCCGCCGAAGCCGGCGAAAAGCAGCAGCAGGCGATGTGCCGCATGCGCCGGTGCCTTGCCCAGCTGCGGCGCCAATGCCGGATCGGGCGCGTAGTGCAGGCGCGGCCACACATCGGCCGCCTGGCACGCCGTGAGCAATGCGAGTTCGGCCGCACCGGCCGCGCCCAGCGTATGCCCCAGCGAGGGCTTGAGGGTGACCCAGGGCACGTGCGTACCGAGGCGTTCGGCAAGCAGCGACGCTTCCAGCGCATCGTTGGCGCCGCTGCCCGCCGCATGCATCTTGACCAGGCCGATGTCGCGCGCCTGCAGGCCGCCGCGCGCCAGGGCCAGGTCAAGTGCCCGTGCGAGCGCCTGCGGCTCCAGGCCGGCCGGGTTGCTGCCGCCAACCACGCAGGCGCCGCCGTCGATGCGCCAGCGGGCCGGCGCAGCGCCCAGGTGCAGGGCTGCCACGGCTTCTCCCACCACCAGGCCCGCACGCCCGGCGCCGCAGGGCTGCGCACGCTCGGTCGAAAGCAGTTGCATGGCGGCCAATCCGCAGACGGTGTAGCGGTTGGGCAGTTCGAGGCCGAGCACCAGCGCATCTTCGCATTCGCCGGCGCCGATGCAGCGCTGCGCCGACAGCACGGCCTGCACGGCGGAGGTGCAGGCGTTGAAGACGCTGAACACCGGGCCCCGCCAGTCGAGCCATTGCGCCACGCGTTCGGAGAACGCATGGGTGTCGCCATGCCACGCCAGCGACTGCTCGCGCGCGCCGATGTCGCGCGAGGACGAGGCGATGAACAACGGGCCGCTGCGCGCGGTGTCGAGCGCTCCGCTCTCGCGGGCCGCGGCGCACACGGTCTCGCGCGCATGTGCCATCCAGGCATCTTCGGATGCGGGCACTTCGCCTTCCCAAACGGCATGCACCGGCCAGTCGAGCCCGGCATGGCGGCGCATGCGCGGCGGCGCATCGGTGCGCAGCGCGTGCACGGCGGCGGGCAGGTCGGGCCCCAGCGCGCTGGCCAGGCCGGCGCCGCGCAGGTAGGTGGGCCTCATGGCGAAGCCTGTTGCTGCTGCTCGCGCGCGGCCTGCAGGTGCTGCGCCAGGTGCGTGAGCGACTGCAGCGCCAGGCGCGTCTGCTTGCTGTCGGGCATGCGCACGCCGTAGCGGGCCTGGATGGCCATCGAGAGCTGCAGCGCATCGAGCGAATCGAGGTCCAGGCGCGAGTCGGGCCCGAACAGCGGCTCGTCCTCGCGCAGGCCGCCGGGCGGCTCGCTCTGGTCCACGGCTTCCAGCACCACCTGCTTGAGCTCGGCCAGCCCTTCGGGCGATGTGATGACGATGCCTGCCATCAGGCCCTCCTGAACAACAACACGGCGGCGAGCGCCGCGGCCAGCGCCAGCAGCCCCAGCCGCAGCGCGTAAGGCCACACCTCCTGGATGCCGCCGCCGCGCAGCAGCACGGCCAGCAAGGCTTCCAAGCCCCAGTTCATCGGCGAGGCGGCCGCCAGCTGGCGCATGAAGGCCGGCATGACGAAGGTGGGGACCATGATGCCGCCCACCGCCGCCATCAGCACGTTGATCGCCGGGCCCAGCGTGCCGGCCTGCGCCGGCGTGCGCACCAGGCCGGCCAGGGCCAGCGACAACGCCACCGCGGCGGCGCTGGTGGCCCCCACCGCCAGCAGGAGTGCCGGCCAGTGCACGCCCGCCAGCGACAACGCATCGCCGCCCAGGCTCGGCATCAGCCACACGCCGATGGCCAGCATCAGCGCCGCCTGCAGCAGGTTCACACCGAAGTAAGGCAAGGCCTTGGACAACAGCAGCATCGCCGGCGACACGCCCAGCGCGCGCAGCCGCGCCAGCGTGCCGGAGCTGCGCTCCTGCAGGAACAGGCCCGACAGCGACGCCACGATGAAGAACATGCCGAACACCAGCCAGGCTGGCACGCTCTGCTGCACCGCCGTCGGCCGCACGCCGGCCGCGGCGGCGCGGCGGCTGTCGACCAGCGCACCGATGGAGGCCCCGGGCGGCGGCGGCGGTGC